>PASJ01000081.1 GCA_002711925.1 Pseudobdellovibrionaceae bacterium
AAAAACTACTTGGATTCACATTAATAGGTGCTGAGTGGGTTTTATGGCTTCTGTTATTTTTAAGTGTCTTATCCATTGGAATCATCCTAGAAAGGTTTTTCTTTTTTGCAATAACAAGTACGAATTTTCCAAACCTTTCTAAAGATCTTTCTTCATATCTTCACGATAAAAAATATGAGGAAGCTTTATCCCTTTGTGAGTCAGGTAATTCCATTGAGGAAAAAGTTGCTACCGTTGGTATACTGAATCGCGATATGGATATCAAAGTTATAGAAAGTTCGATGCAGTCTGTGGTTGTGGAGCAAAGGGTAAAATTGGATCGAGGTCTTGTTGTGCTTGGAACTTTAGGAAACAATGCCCCTTTTATTGGTTTGTTTGGAACTGTCATCGGAATTATTAAAGCATTTAACGATCTTGCTCTCAACCCAGCAGGGGGTGCTAGTGTCGTTATGAGTGGAATCTCTGAAGCTTTAGTTGCAACTGCTGTGGGTCTTTTTGTCGCAATACCAGCTGTTATTGCTTTTAATACTTTTAACCGCAAAGTGAAAAAACATCTTCAAAATTCAGAGGCAATTATTAAACTTATTTCATCTCAAATCAAAATCTGAGTGAGTTCTTTATTAGGAGTCAAAAATGGCAGGTAACTTATCGGAAGAAGATGAGGAAATAACCGGCATTAATGTAACGCCATTAGTTGACGTTATGTTAGTTCTACTCATTATTTTTATGGTAACAGCTTCATATATTGTACACCGTTCTATAGCTGTTAAGCTTCCAACAGCAGCAACAGGTGAACTTCAACAGTCGACAAAAAATTTAGCATTTGTTATTGATTCTTCCTCAAATTTATATTTGGATGGAAAAAAGATTTCCTATTTTGACTTAGGTGTATATATTAAAAATATATCAAATGAGATGGAAGATAAGTCAACTAAACTTCAAGCCTTGATAAGTGCTGATGAAAGTGCACCTCATGGTAGCGTCGTAAAACTCATCGATTTTGTAAGAAAGAATGGTATAAATGAATTTGCAATTAATGTCGAATCAGCCACAGGCAAATAATCGAATAAGTCTAGATTTATCTGCACAACTGAGCAAAGAAAAATGTTTAAATTATATTTTACATGAGCTGTTCAAAGTCAATAAAAAACCTGCCGAGAATCGAAAACTAGATTGTGAAGGTATAGCAATTGAGTTAGAAATGTTTGTTCTTCAAAGGCCAACACAAGGTTCTGCTCGACCTAAAGTAACTTCACTTTTAGAAATAGAAAAAATCATTGAAAATCTCGCAAAAAAGCAAGGGTGGGAACTTCACAATGAAGAAGACAGTCAGGGAATCCCCAGGCTGACAAGAGTCGTTTGTTCTAAGGGGGGCTGTCTTACTTTTGAGCCTGGAGGCCAATTGGAGTACTCCAGTAAGGTAAACTTTTCGTATTCTTCTCTTGTTAGTGAAATTTCTTTTATTCAAAATTTACTTAGTGAAACACTCAATCAGCATAACATGTTTTTATACCAATCGGGATTAAATCCTTGGCATGATATTAATGAAATAGGACTTCAAGTTTCAAAATATCGTTATGATTTGATGGATGAGTATTTCAGTAAGATCTCACCTTTTGGTAAGAGAATGATGAGGCAAACATGCACAGTTCAAATTTGTATAGATAACGGCTTAGACGAGAAGTCAGTTGTCGATAGGTTCTTGATGAGCCAGCTACTTGCGCCGTTTGCTGCTGCAATTTTCGCTAATTCTTCCGTCTTGGAGAGTAAACTTACTCCAACCAGACGATTTAGGGGGACAGCATGGAGAGAAATAGACCCTTCGCGCACCGGCTTCCCAGAACTTAACCGCGCTTTCGAGTCGAGGACAAAAAAATCTTGTGCTGAAGCTTATTTCAATTTTCTCATGAAGTCGAAACTAATCTACTATAAAGGCAAAGATCAAAAGTTTCATGAAGCTCCTAGCGACTTTACTGTTGAAGATTGGATAACATCCGGCATTGATGGTTATTACCCAAGAGAAGAAGACTTACATCTTTTATTATCTCTTCTTTTTCCCGAAGTACGTGTCAAGGGGTTTTTAGAACTTCGTTCATTAGATTGCTTACCTAGACAGTGGCAGATGGTTCCTGTCTTATTTTATATAGGTATTTTGTTCAATAAAAAAAGTATGGATGAAGCCTTTCAACTTCTTGACCCAGTCAAAAACTTATTAGCGGAGCTTATGCAAAAAAGTGAAGAAGCACTTTTTGATGAAGAGCTTTGTAAAATAAGTAAGGGGTTAGTCAATATAGCACAAGCAGGTTTAGATCAACTTTCTTATATTGATAATGATGCAAAAAACCTTTTTTCTGACTTTTGCAAAAGATATACTTTGAATGGTAAAACTCCTGGAGATGATATGATAAGCTCTTTACCAGGGAGTCTCTAGTTTTTATCTTGACGTTTTTTGATATTCTTTAGAGTCTTCTTTTTTTGTCACCCACTATAATGTTTCTATAGTTTTTCAGGATAAATTCAAATTTTCTAATAAAAGTCATGTAAGTGATTAAGTGCTTTTCCTGCTTGTTACAAAGTGGTAGGATCAAATTCTTATTTTTGTGTTTTTAAGTTTATAATGTATAAGATTCTTAACTAATAATTCAAGCTTTTCTCTTTGAGTGTTTAATATTAAGATCAGACCTTAGCTATCGTCAAGGAGGATATATGGTTGGCAAAGAACTTCTTAAAATACTAAACTCAAAAAAAGCAAAAGAAAATCGTTTGTATGAAGAAATTAATACGGTTGACTCTAAATATTTTAAAACAAAAGAGGGTGAAGATTTAGATCGTTATGTTTCTTCTATTTCAGAAAATGTAAAGCTAGGATTAGACCAAAGTATTTCAATATTGACTCCTTGGTTTTTTAAAAACATGCCTAAAATTTACTATCAAACAACTCCTCGATCAGAAAAGATAAGACATTTATCGTCAATTATAACGGGAAATATTTTTGAAGCAAAGCAAACGGTTGAGTTGTGGAATAGTGATAAAACACAAGTTACTTTCATTGGACCCGGTGGAGATCAGAGTATTGTTTTTGATATTACCAATAAAGTTAAAAATTTATCGTTAAAGCTAGGATTCTTATATTTTTCTAAAGATCATTTACTTTTTGTTGCAACTTTTTTTAAGAGTAATTATAAAGAAGTCGACCTTAAAAATAATTATAATAATGAAAAAATCAAGTTAACGAAAAAAATTCTACAAAAAACAACAAGTAAATCTTTAAGTGATAAATTTTTATATCAGCTTGATAATGATTTTGTAAAGTATGCTACAGAAAAAAGGTTAGCTTTAAACTTTAAAATGCTTTCTCGCATGTTAAAGCAAGAAGGTGCGCACACGTTCGCTGAAAAAATTCCTGAAAAAGGTATTTTGAAATTAACTTTAGGGCTGAAAAGTGTTCCTATAGACTCTATTCTGGAAGACGCTGTTAGAATAATTGATCGATACGGTTATAGTTTGATGAGGTTTTTTGTAAGTTCGTTCGATAAGCATTATTTAGAAGAAATCTGTATTTTCCACTTTGTTCTAAAGTATACTAGTAACAAAAAAAAATTAGACGAGAGTATTGCTGAAGTTAAACTGACCAAAGCTTTAAAAACACTTTCATGGATTGATGTTGATGATTACTCTGATTTTACAAAAACTCCATTTCATCTATCTATTAATGCGTCAAATTTTATTCGAGCTGTAGCTTCTTGGGTAAATATTTTACTAGGTAAAGAAAATATATATTATTATTCTGACCATATGATACACAAAACATTTGTGGAAAATGTAAATATCACACTCTATCTTGTTGATTTATTTAGTGTTAGGTTTTCCCCCCTTAGAGAAAAAGATCGTTCGAATAATGTTTACCAAAAAATTAGAAAAAAAATATTTTTATTAATTGGTTCCAAAATTGATCGAATCGTAAAGAAAATATTTACCGAGTGTGTTAACTTTACTGATAATATTTTAAAAACAAACTATTTTTTACCAACAAAAACAGGTTTAGCATTTCGAATGAATCCAGATGTGTTAGATTCAACTTATTATCCAAACAGACCTTATGGAATTTTTTTCATAGTAGGTAAGGATTATCGTTTTTTTCATGTTAGGTGGAAAGATGTTGCTCGAGGAGGCGTCCGAGTTGTTATACCTAAAAATTCTGCTGATTATGATTATGCAATTTCAGGTTTATTTGACGAGGTTTACGGTTTAAGTCATGCTCAGCAACTAAAAAATAAAGATATTCCAGAAGGTGGTTCTAAGGGTGTTCTTGTTGTACAACCCGGAAGTCGTTATAAAAGATCTGTCAGATACACAATAAATGCATTACTAGATTTATTGTTAATGAAAGAAGAGTTTTCAGATCCACGTTTTCAAAAACAGGTTAACTACTATCCTAACGAAGAAATAATATACTTAGGTCCCGATGAAAATATTACCAATGATCTCATCGATTGGATTCAAAATCATTCTGAGAGAAGAGGTTTTCAATACGCTAGATCCTTTATGTCATCAAAACCTGATGAGGGTATCAATCACAAAGAATTTGGTGTTACGTCAGAAGGACTCCATGTTTACGTACAGCATGTTTTGAAGTATTTAAAAATTGATTCGCAAAAAAGTGATTTTACAGTAATAATGACTGGAGGTCCTGATGGTGATGTTGCTGGTAATGAACTGAAGCTTTTATATAAAAGTTACGGTAAAAACTGCAAAGTAATAGCCATAGCTGATGGTGGCGGAGCTGCATTTGACTCATCCGGATTAAATTGGGAAGAACTTTTAAAGTTGGTGAAAAATGAACAATCCATAGTAAATTTTGATAAAAGAAAATTAAGCAAAAAAAAATCATCATTTGTTATTGATGTCAGTACAAGTAGTAATCTTATAAAGAGGAATAATTTACCTTTTACAGTTAAAGCAGATCTATTTATACCTGCTGGAGGAAGGCCATACAGCGTTAATGAAAAAAATATGGGCAAATTCATACATAATGATAAGCCAAATTGTAGAGCAGTTATTGAAGGTGCTAATATTTATTTTACTACAAAAGCACGTGAATTTTTAGAATCAAAGGGTGTAATTATGATTAAAGATTCTAGCGCTAACAAGACTGGAGTCATCTGCTCATCCTTTGAAGTTCTTTCTTCACATGTTCTTGATAAAAAAGATTATCTGTCAATTAAAACTAAATATGTTAAAGAAGTTATTGATATATTAAAAATAAAGGCAAATGCTGAAGCAAAACTTTTATTTAAAGAGTTTAAAAAACCTCAGAATGAAAAAAGTTTATCACAACTTTCTCTTGATATATCAAGTGTTATTAATAATTTGACCGATTTACTTTTAGAAAGTTTTTATAAAAATGAGAAGAAAATTTTAGACAATTCATTGAACAGAAAGTTAATTTTGAAATATTGTCCGCCTGTTCTACAAGATCAATTTTCTAGTCGTATAAAAAGTAAAATACCTAAAAATCATCAAATAGCAATGTTAGCATCGCGATGTGCAAGTTATGTCGTATATAAAGAAGGCTTAGATTGGGCTTATTCTTTTAAAAAGGAAAAACGAGTTGAAGCTATAATGACTTACATGAAAAACGATGAAATTGCAAACTCACTAGTAGACACAATTAATAACACAGATCTTTTAAAGAAAAAAAGTATTGCATCTGTTTTGATGAAAAGTGGAGCAAATAATTTGACCCAGCTAGAACTTGATAAAGAAAAATAAATTTTGAATTCATACATACTATACTTTTATTCTGCGTATCTAAGATATCTTGTGATTAAACTGTGATTATAAAATCTTTCGTTTTTTGATAAGAGTTGACATAGATTATAAATCGCGGTACCAAAATAGTAGCTAACGGCATGTTGTTGCGACTTTGTTTGAGAGTTTAATGCATTGGAGAATTTATGGTGCAACGATATATGTACGTTCGATTTTCGCTATTCATTTACTTATTGACAGCAATACTTAAATTAAATGCATCACAAGAACTCCTTGGAAGAGACGGAGATGAAGATAATAATTTTTATGTTGAAGAAGAAAGTGAAAAAATCTCACTTCCTATAGAAGAATTTTTTTCTGGTTTAAATACTTCTCAAAATGAAAAGCTTAAATCAAGTTCAAATGAAAAAAGTTATAAATACTTTAACTATAGGGATAAGTCTTCAAGTAAAAAATTTGTAGGTCAGTGGCCACAGGAGGCTTCTAATTTTCAGAAAATGCTACTTAACGAATCAATTTCAAGTCAACTTAACAAGTATGTGAAAAAACATCTTAATGCTCTACTAATTTATGGATCAGTAGGTGTTGGCAAATCAACACTTGCACATAATATTGCGTCAAATCTTAATGCTAAAGTTTATGAACTAGATTATACTACAATACCGGTAAAAATTGCAATTCAACTTTTGGTAAAAGACCTTATGTCATTGCCAAAAATTGTTGATAGTTCTCAGAAGAAAATTGTAATATTAAAAGGGTTAAACAGATCATTTCCCCTTAAAGATCTTTCTGAAGAAGAAAATTTAGTAGATATATTTAAAAGGTTTATTTTTATTGTTACAGAAAGTAAAGAAGAAGAATCATATACTGAGCGAAAAAAACTATCACAATCTTCTTTTCTTTTTACATGTAAGGTTGAACAACCCACTAGGACGAGTCAGATTCAAATTTTCAGTCAGATTCTTAGTCGTATTGAAAATAATATTGATCAAGACCAATTACATGATCTTTGCTCGAGTCGAAAAGAAAAATTTAATGGGCATAAGTTGGAAGCCGAGGTAGAAAAAAGTTTGAAAATCGCTTTATTAGACCATCGTATTCTTAGCTATAATGATATAATGCTAACTAGAAAGCTAGCAGAGCTTGAAAATCAAGAGATTAATTTAAGTCATAGTTTGATGTATCTATAGAACTTCATCTTTAACAAGTGTTTGCAAGATCTCGTAAATTCTTTTTTTCGAGGTTTTTTTAAAATCAAGGCCTCTGGCTTCATTGAGAAGCCTATCACTTATATCAGTGAAGGAGTTGTGGAAAGTCTTTGAAACTTCACTCGTCGAGTCTTTTAGGCTAACAACAACGGTGATTTCTCCTTTGAAGTTTGTGTGGTTATCTATCCAATAAATTGCTTCTTGGAAGTTAAGAGTTTTAATTTCTTCATAGATTTTTGTAAGTTCCCGACCAAAGCAAAAGTTAGCATTTGGGTGAAATCTATTTATATATTCTAGAGTTTTTCGGATTCTTTTTGTGGATTCAAAAAAAATAAGTGACATTTTAATTTGAGTCCAAGATTTAATTTCTTCTTTTAGTGCTTCTTCTTGGCTTGGCAAAAAACCAAGAAAAGAAAATTTATGGTTTGCTAAGCCAGATGCGGGTAGCAAGGTTGTTATAGCAGATACCCCAGGTATTGGTGTGATTTTTATACCTTTTTTTATTGCTAGTGAAATAAGTTTATATCCGGGGTCAGAAATACAAGGTGTTCCAGCATCTGAAATAAGAGCTAATTTTTTACTACTTTCAGTTAATTTACGAATAAGAAGTTTACTTTTTTCGTTTTCATTAAAGTTGAAGTAGCTGATTAACTCTTTGTTTGAAATTTCGTAGTGATTGAGAAGTTTTTTTGCATTTCGCGTATCTTCAGCAGCAATTATGTCGGCTTGTTGAAGAGTTTCTATAGCTCGTCTAGAAATGTCTTTCATATTACCGATTGGTGTGCCTACAATGTAGATTTCGGAAGAATCCATCTTTTGCCCTTTTTTCTGAGTAAGTACTTGTTCTTTTTGTGTTTACTTATGCTGTTGAAAACTAGGATAAATGCTAAAGTATCGTTGTTACGTCGAAAGTTAATGCTCTATCTTAGAATTTAGAGTCTAATAATTTAAAAACACCGCTCATTAGAGTAACTTTAAGACTTTTCGTCAAAGTTTAATAGAAAAGGCTTATCT
This sequence comes from Pseudobdellovibrionaceae bacterium, assembly GCA_002711925.1. GTDB lineage: Bacteria > Bdellovibrionota_B > Oligoflexia > Oligoflexales > Bog-1112. The sequence continues at coordinate 7,995 of PASJ01000081.1, forward strand.
TGTTCTCAGCACAAAATCTATAAATAACAGGATGTTAAAGAAAGAGGCAGAGGATTTTGTTCGACAAGTGATGATTAAACCATATTTGGCCACTTCATGCAATCTATAAGCTATATCCCCTTTTGTTTTGTTGGGCTATATATAAGCTTTATTTTTTTGATAAAGGCGATTGTTTTCAATTTGCTTTTATGCTAGAAAAAAAATATTTTGAGGACTTTTCTCGTTCTTTTCTATTAAAAAACATTAGAGTTTTTTTGTTAAATTTACGACAAAGTATAAATATAAATTAATTGTAAAAGGTCTATTTAAAATGGAAAAAACACTATCAATCATAAAGCCAGATGGAACACGAAGAAACTTAATCGGGAAAATAGTATCAAGGTTCGAAGAAGAAGGCCTAAAAGTCGCAGCAATGCAAATGAAGCACCTATCAGTTGAGGAAGCTGAGGGATTCTATGCTGAGCATAAAGAAAGACCTTTTTTTCAAGAGCTAGTTTCTTTTATGATTTCAAGTCCTGTTGTGCTTATGGTTTTGGAGGGTGAGCAAGCAGTTTCTCGTAACAGAGAAATTATGGGTGCTACAAATCCAGAAGAAGCAGCTGATGGAACTTTGCGTAAGCTGTATTCAAAAAGTGTTGGTGAAAATACAGTCCACGGATCTGACTCAATTACATCAGCTGAAAGAGAAATTAATTATTTTTTTCCGCTTTAATTATTTGTAAGTTTTAAATTTCTATAAAATTAGGATGAATAGTTATGAAACAGATCATCGATCATCTAGCGTCAGAACTCAAAATTGATGAAGACAAGGTTAAGAATGTTGTTGATTTAATCTTTACTCAATCTTGTACTATTCCTTTTGTTGCACGTTACAGGAAAGAGCAAACTGGCGCTATTGATGAAGTTACTATAAAAAATATTGTAAATTCTTATAAATACCAGACAGAACTCATAGAAACCAAAAAAAGGTATCTAGGTATAATTCAGCAGTATTTTTTATCTAACCCCGATAAAGCTCACCTTTTCTCAGCAATCAAAGAAAAGATTGAAAATTGTAGGGTTAAACAAGAACTTGATGATCTATACTTACCTTTCAAGCCAAAGAGAGTTTCTCGTGCACAAAAAGCAAAATTAAAAGGCTTAGAAGTTCTCCTCGATAAGATTCTTGAAACAGAAGGTCAACCTGACACCGATCTTAATTCAATAGTAGAGATTTTTCTTTCAAAACTAGATCAAGACATAACCCAAGAGGAAGCACTTGATGGAGCTTCTGACATTTTCGCTGAACGAGTTAGTGAAAACACACAAGTAAGAACTCTTGTCAGAAAGTTAAGTTTTGAAAGTGGGTTGATTTCAGCTGAAAAAAATTTTGAGAGTGTTGATTCTTTAGATGATGATCAGAAAAAAATTGTCAGAAAATTTGAAACTTATTTGGATTATGAAGAACCTATTTTAAAAATACGCTCTCATCGTTATATGGCAGTTAGAAGGGCAGAGTCTGCAAAGCTTATTCGACTCAAAGTTGTTGTAGATGAAACGGAAATAAAAGAAAGTTTAGAAGGTTTTTTCTTCGCAGATAAAGTTTATTGCGATGATATTAAAAGCTGGCTAAAAATTTCAATTAAAGATAGTTATAAAAGACTTTTAAGCCCTTCTATAGAAACTGAGATACGTTTAAGTTTGAAAAATCGTGCAGAAAAAGAAGCAGTCGGTGTTTTTTCACAAAACTTACACAAATTACTTTTGGCTCCTCCTATTAAAAACAGTGTTGTTATGGGGGTAGACCCGGGATTTCGTCATGGAGTTAAACTTGCTGTTATTGATAACTATGGTGAGTTGCTTGAGTTTTGTACTATTTTTCCAGACACAACAAACCTTGAGCATAAAAAGACTGTAGCAGCAATGGAAAAAATACAAACACTTATTGAAAAGCACCATATTGATTATATTGCAGTTGGAAATGGTACAGGTGGAAGAGAAGTCAGTGGTATCATAGCTCAACTACTTAAAAGGCTAGAATTAACAAATAAAGTCAAAAGGCTAACGATTAGTGAAAGTGGTGCAAGTGTTTATTCTACTATGGAAATTGCCAGAGAAGAATTTCCTAACATAGAGCCTAATATCAGAAGTGCTATCAGTATAGCAAGAAGACTCCAAGATCCTTTAGCTGAGCTTGTTAAAATAGAACCAAGATCAATCGGTGTTGGTCAATACCAACATGATTGTAATGTCAGTAAGTTGAATGAAGAGCTTGGTTTTGTTGTAGCATCTTGTGTGAATGAAGTTGGTGTTGAAATTAATACGGCGTCAGCAAAGTTATTAGAAAATGTTTCAGGTGTAGGTCCTGTTCTTGCTAAATCCATTGTAAGGCATAGGCAAGAAAATGGTCCTTTTAAAACGAAACAAGATATAAAAAATGTGAAAGGACTTGGTGAAAAAGTTTTTGAACAGTGTGCAGGGTTTTTACGTGTAGCAAAATCCGATAATCCACTTGATAATTCAGCAATTCACCCAGAACGCTACGAACTTGTTGAAAAAGTTTCCAAAGACATAAGTTGTTCTCTCGAAGACATGCTCGGAAGTAGCAAAATTATAGACACGATTCAGTGGGAAAATTTTTGTACTAGCGAGGTTGGTTTACCCACACTTCTTGATATTGCAAGAGAGCTTTCAATGCCAGGGCGAGACCCTCGTTTGGAAGGAGCGAAAATAACATATTCTAAGTCACTCATGTCAATTAAAGACTTGAAAATTGACATGAAATTAAAAGGTACAGTTTCCAACGTTACAAACTTTGGTGCTTTTGTCGATCTTGGTATACATCAAGATGGATTCATTCATGTAAGTGAACTTTCCGATCAATTTGTTAGTGACCCAACAACAGTTGTTTCAATAGGTGATGTTGTAGATGTTGTCGTTATTGGTATTGATCTTATCCGTAAAAGGATAAGTTTAAGTTCTAAAACTCAACCAGTACAAGATAAGCAAATACCTAAGTCTAATAAAAAACAACAGTCCAAGCCTGAAAATTTAAAAAGACAACCAATTCGATTTAAAAAAGACCCAAGTTCTATAACAAAGAGTAAAGAAGAGGGAAGCTATAGGCCAAATAGGTCCACTAGAACAAGCAGAACAAAAGACAAGCCTCTAAAGAAAAAAATTACTTATTCTGTTGGAGATTTGTTGAGTAAGTTTAATTCTCACTAGTATAATTCCTATCTCTTTACTTTATTCAATCAGTTATTCCTCACACATATCATATTTAAGGTGCGACTTTCTCTTTTTTTTTAGCAAATTAGAACAGAGCCTTGCCTTGTTCTAATTATTTACGTATATTTAGTACAATTTTAAATTGTTTAAAAATAAAAAATCTATTCTTATTTCTGGGTAAATAAACTCAAACAGAGAAAAGTAAAGTTCTTATATCAGGTGACTTATGATCAGTGTAACTGAAAATATAAGAAAACCAAGTAAATTTAAATATTATGAATATAAGTATCTTGTTTTACATGAGCAGTTAGATTTAGTAAAAAAGCAACTCATAAATTTTATGGGTAAATCAGATGCTTTTCCCGTGGGTATTGTGGATTCAATTTATTTTGATTCATACGATCAAGCTATGCTTAATCAGTGTATTAATGGTGAAGCAAATAAGACTAAAATAAGAATCAGAGGTTACGGTAATGATTCTTATAACCAGGTACATTTAAAAATAAAAAATCTATCTACTGTCAATAAGTATAAATCAAAAATAAAAAAAATTTCTCTTACTCAGAATATTTTCCCAATATGGGATGATATATCGACAACTAAACAAAACGATACAGATTTTTTCTTTATTGACTATATGTCGAAGAATTATGGTCTTATTGTTCCATCTGTTCGTGTAAAATATCTAAGATATCGTTATAGGGCATTTGACTTTAGGATGACGTTAGATACAAATATTGAATTTTTTTCGCCAGCAAATGGTATTTCAAAGAGAAAAGATTATGAGAAATTAGATTATCATGTTCTTGAAATTAAAACCTTAGAGCATAGACCAAACTTACCTTTCTATGGACTTCTTGCTTTACCTCAAATATCATGTTCAAAATTTATGCTTGGAATTCAAAAGTTAAATGGAGATTTTTAATGAAGAATATGAACGATATTAGTTTTATAAATCAAAATATGATTGATAATTATGGCAGTGTAGTTGATTTAAATCAATATCTTTTTTTACTTGTGATTTCTTTATTTTTTGGAGTGATACTAAATGTTCTTTATAACATATACTTTCGCGAAAGTGAGCCTTCAGATGCTAGTTTATCAAGAAGTCTTGTTCTTCTCACACCTTCTTTGATGACTATCTTTTGGATAGTTCAGCACAGTTTACCCCTCTCTGTCGGTTTACTTGGTGCCCTTTCTTTTGTTCGTTTTCGCTCACCGGTTAAACGTGCGGAAGACATAGCCTTTATAGTTATTTCTTTGACATGTTCAATAACGTGTGCGATTTCAAATCCTTTAATAGGTGCTATACTTGTTCTACTTTTTCTGACTTTTGCTGTTATAAGAAATTCAATAATTCCAAGATTTATCTTAGGTAAAAATTTTGCCGTTTTAACATATAATACAAAAAAATTAGAAAGTGTGAAATCAGTTGAAAGTATAATGGAGTCAGCAAACATAAAAAAATATGAATTTGTAAGTTCAAGAAAATATGATGGAATTGTCTCTTACGTTTATAATATATCAAACTTAGACAAAAATAATTTTCAAATACTCTTTGATAAGTTAGGAACAAAAGATTCGGAATCTAATATCAATGTTTTTTTTCCAAATGGAAGAATAAGTTAATTTGTGAGGACTCATTTAGTGGTAGAAATCAAAATTTTTCAAAAATTATACTATAAAATTTTTCTAATTCTACTATTTGTTGCTTTTGTCTTCATACTGTCGTTTAAAGAAAGTGAGACGAAATCTACTTTATTTACTGATAGTGATGAGTTGAAAATCAAGTCTAAATATACTCTTCCTCTACGAGAGATCTCAGGTTTATCTAAGATTCGTGATCATGATGGAAGAGATTTATTTTATGCAGTTGGTGATAAATATCCAATTATTGTCAAATTTGAATTTTCAAGTAACGGTATAGATAAGATAAATTATATTGACTTCAGTCAAGCGATAATAGATAAATTTATATTTTGCAATGTTGCTTCTAATATAAATTGCAAAAAAATGCATAATTTATTTACCACTCAATGGGAAGCTCTTCATAGTACCGATAGTGGTTATCATTTTATACTTCATGAGCAGCTAGATACAATTTTCTTATATAATCATCGTAGAAATGAAATAGTTTCAACAATAAATTTAAATTTTAATGATGAAAAAACTCGTCATAACAATTCAAACGGTATGGGTGAAGGGTTTATTCTTCTAAATAATAACCATCTTTTGTCTATAAAAGAAAGAAGTGACCCTTCCATTAGCGAATTTTCAGAAAAGAGTAAAAGCTGTCAGGGTTACTCAAAAGATAAACTTTCGACAATAAGTAAGCCTTTCAAAATAAGTCCTAAAATTTATTTAGAAAAGTGTAAAACTTGGGCTTTACCAAAAAAGCTTAGATCAGCATGTGATCTAAGCGAGTTGGTGAGTAGTCCGCAAGGAAATTTATATCTTTTATCTCAAAAATGTAATTTTATTGCTAAAATTAAAGATTTAGATCTTCTCGAAGACAAGATAGATATAGTTAAAATATGGAAAATTCCTTCGCAAATAAGTAAAGCAGAAGCCTTACTTGTTTTAGAAGAGGAAAAATTATTTTTAGTTGCTGAAGATAACGTAAAGGTTGATAAACCAAATATTTTCTTGTTGGAAAGCGATGATAAGAAGGGTGAGTTACTTAATTTAAATTAACTTGGTTTTGATTTTTATTACTCATATTTTGGATTTTTTCTTTTATCTTTTCAGCTTTTTCAGTATTGCCATTATTCTTGTAGATTTCATATTGTTTGTATAGACTGAAGCTAAGTAAGCTCCTATCTTGAATATTTGGCTTCCCGTTCGAATTCTTTTTTAGGCTTTCTGCTGCCATTTGTTCGGTCTTTTCATAATACTCTACAGCTTTGTCATCGTGACCAAATTTTGAAAATTTTTGAGCAACAATCATTTGATCTTTAGCTTGTAATGACTTATTGGCAGCGTCTATAAAGTGACTCATTGCCTTATCTTGATTTTTGTTTGCCTCGTGCAGCTCTCCTAAAGCCAAATTCATCGTCGGATCATCAGGGCTCGAAGATTGCAGTGTTTCAAAAAAACCTATTCCACTATCGAGCTGATCTCTTTTTTCATAGATACTGATTAGGTCCGAGATAACTAGTTTATTGTTATTGTTTACTCTTAAAACCTTTTCAAAGTAATCTTGGGCCTGAGCAGTGTCTTTATAATCTATTAAATAAATATAACCCAATTCCTCTAGTGCTTCTTCATTATTTGGATTTTTTGATAAGATGTCTTCTAAAATCTTTTGTGCTTCTTCTGGGCGACCTGTATCGACCAGATCAAAAGCCTCTTTCAGTTGTTTTTGAGTGTTAGAGTCTGTTGTTTTTTCTTTTTCTATTTTTTTCATCGTAGCCGTGTTTGGCTTGTTGAGAGAAGAATTTTGCTTTGATTTATGATCCCAGTTGAAAGCAACCTTATGTCTTTGTTTTTGTCCAAAGTCTTTTTCTTCGATTTTATTAACTGCATTTGGTATTTCTGTGTATAAGCTATTTCTTTTAGGCTGAAGATACAAAAGGGTTGCATAACAAATTGCTATGGAGAAAATTAAAAAAAATGCTGTGGTTCCAATGCCCGAGGTTTTTCTTGTTTTCAGTTTTTTATTATTCATTTTCCCACCCCTATTTTATATTAAGTTAGGTAATATGCTTTATTTCCAAAGTTTTATGAGAGTATAACAGTTTCAGCGGGACATTTCAAGCCCCAACACCATAAGTCCTTGATATAACTGGTTATGTTTTTTGTATTCTTAGTTTTAAAGGCTTAAAGTCAGTAAAATAAATTTACTCAATTTTTATATTAGAAACTATGACTTGATTAGAAAAACAAATAAAAACATGATGCTAGAAATTACTTTGTATTTTTTTGATAGAATTTTTGAATATCTGGCTCTAGTTTTTTGATAACATCTTGTATGTCTTCGCATATTATCAAAGAATCAAGGTCTTCTGGAGATATAAGTTTCTGTTTTAAAGGCCATTTTTTAAACCAGTCAATAAGTTCGGGCCACATTTTGTCTCCTCCAACAAGAAAAACAGGTCTTTTTTGCATATGGTTAACTTGTAGTAATTGCCATGAGTAAAAAAGTTCTAGAAGTGTACCTATCCCACCTGGAGTAATAATCAAAGCATGACTTATTCTAATAAATTCGTCTAATCTGGATGAAAACCTTCTGTGGTGTCTTTTCACATCGAGATGGGCGTTAGTCGAAGCTTCAAATGGTAATTCTATTGCAATACCAATAGAACGCGACTTGCTCCCGCCGTCTTTAGCTCCCATATTGGCAGCTTGCATTAAGCCCGGGCCACCCCCTGTAACAATATCAACATTTCGAGATGAAAGCTCGAACGCAAGTTGGTAAACCTCTTTAAAAGCATCACTATTTGGCTCGATTCTAGCGGAACCGAAAATACATGCGCGGTAATAGTCTGTTTCCATTTTTGTTAAAAGTTGATCGATATCAGCAATAATATCGTTAAGTTGACTAATTTTATTGTTTAAAGTCTTTTTTATTTCTTTTTTAAATTCAGTCATTTGAATTTCACCACTTAATTTACAATAACTTAAAGTTTATCAAATTTTTTCTAAATTCTAAAAGAAAAAAGAAGAAGTCTCTTAATTTTTATTTTTAATAGCCGAAAGTACCTTTAATGTTGGATGTATAAAGTATTAATGAGATGATAAAAAGAATAAAAAGGAAAAATCATTTTATATCACTTGCCATCTTCTTGGGATTGTTGGCTCCTATTCTTCAAGGTAATTATATAGATTATACTAGTCTAGATATTTCAACTTTCCCCTTAGAAAGTCCTCAAAAAATAGGTTTTACATTTGTGGGTAGTATTCTTCAAAAAGCGTCTTTAGATGGTCGACCCAATGCTGAAAATGTTATTTTAATTAAAAATGATGAAACAAGCCAACTTAAGGCTCTAAAAGCAGGTATGGATATGCTTGAACATCCTTTGTTGGCTGTGGTTGACGAGAAGTTCGTTGTAATTGAAGAAAAGGGTACAGAGTTAGCTGTTGCTGAAAGAGGTTTTGCAGATATTTCAACCAAGAAAAAAAAGAATCGAGTTAAAAAACCCAAAAAGATTTATTCAAGTAAATTTTCAGAGGAAGGTTTTTCTCGAGAATTTGAAGGTTCTTCCGGTACAATAGAGTTAACAAGCGAGTATAGAGATAAAATTTTAACAAAGGATCTCGGTACAATCATAATGCAGGCAAGTGCTGAGCCAATTATAAAAAATAATCAAGTGATTGGTTTTATGTTAGATCAGATTGATGAAGGAAGTATGTTTGAAAAAGCTGGTTTTGAGAATCGTGATATTATAACTGAAATTAATGGAGAACCATTAAATAATGCTGCTGACGCAATTAAACTTCTTAATCAAGTTAAGAATATGGATAATGTAAATTTTAAGATGCTTAAAGGTGGTATAAATGGCAGTGAGATAGAAGTTGGAATTGGTGTCAAATAAGTCTTAGTAGTTTTACCTATGAGTATTTCTTTCGCAAGAATATTTTATTTATCTTTTTTTTTAAATCTTCCTCTAAAGCAAAAGTAGTTTGATTCTTTCCATCTAGATTCTTTATTTTTACAGACAAGTCCCCTTGACATAAACTTTAATATTTTTTTATGATTAAGTTTAAAAATAAATAACTGAATTCAAAATGAAAGGCTATTATGAGTAATAAAGCTATGGTTTTAATTTTCTCTTCACTTCGATTTTTTCTTATAGTTTGTTCAATGGAGTCATTATATTCTCTTCCTGATAACTTGCCTCGAGCATGGAACGAGATAAATATAGGGGGAGCAACGACTTGTGCGCGAGGTGAGGACTTCTCATTTTTTGTTTACCCGGGTCGTACAAATAAAGTCGTTATTGATTTTATGGGTGGAGGAGCTTGTTGGAATGCTGAGACTTGTTCTGAAGACGGGGCAACATTCATTGATTCGATAGAGTTTATAAGAGAACGTCAAAGAAATGGTGAGGAAGGTGTTTATAATCGAAACAATCCAGATAACCCGCTTAAAGATTGGTACCATGTTATTGTTCCCTATTGTACCGGTGATATTCATTGGGGGAGTAATAGTGTCAATTACCAACTAGATAGTGGAGAGTCTTTTTCGATTCAACACTATGGAGCTATAAACTCTCAAGCGGTTTTAGATTGGGTTGCTGATAACTTTGAATCTCCTGGTGATGTCCTTATGACTGGTTGCAGTGCTGGTGCATATGGCTCAATTTACTGGGCTCCTCATTATAAAGAGTTATTTCCAGAAGCTAATTTTTATCACTTAGCTGATAGTGGAGCTGGAATTGTGACGGATAATTTTTTCCGTAATAGTTTCCCAAACTGGCAAGCTTCTCGTTTTGCTGCGGACTGGGTACCAGGTTTAGACCCAGAGATAAATGATTGGTTTGATTTAACTTTAGATCATATGTATCTCAGTGTTGCCGGTTACTATGACCATTCTAGTTTTTCACAGTTTAATATGAAAAAAGACGAGATACAAAAATTTTTTTATGAAATAATGGGAGGAGACTCTTCTCATTGGGAGAAGAAACTTAATATTTCGATGAAAAAACTTACTCAATCATTAGATAATTTTAAGACTTATACTTACCCTGGTAATGATCATTGTATCCTTCCTTATAACTATTTATATGAATTAAACCATGAGGGTGTTTCATTTCTTGATTGGTTTAAGCGATATATTTCAGGAGAAAGTGTATCGAATATAGGACTGAGATAGAATGAAACTTGCTAATTTGAAATTTTGAGAGGAATTCATAATTTTTATTTATTTCTTTGAAAAATCCTTTTTTTTTCTAATCAATAGAGGTTAATTATGAAAAATCACCTAGCTTATTTAGGTTTATATTTTTTTATTTTTCAAGTGAATATGATTGCTTGCTCTTCTCTACTCCAAGCGAAAAATCAAGATAATCTGGAAAACCTTAAAAATCACGTTGATCTAAATTTTTCCTCAGATAGCCATGAAAGTAAGCCACTGAAAATTCAATTTTCTTATGAGCTTGTAACTTTTGATTCCCAGACAAAAAATTATAAATTCAGCACTAAAAAAGATTTTATTTTATTGGGTAGTATACATAAAGCAGAAAATTTTTGGGTTGGTGATTATCTGGTTCAGTTGGTTCCCAAAAATCTTAGTACTGGTGATTCTCCTTCCGTCTATAGAGCAATTATTTACAAAAGTAGAGAACATGATGCTTTTGAAGAACGTATAGGTTCTCTAGACGCTTTTGGTGAGATTGTTGATAGGGGAAAGCATTTTGAATTTTTGTCATACAGTTATAAAATTTTCTATGATAAAATGGGTCACCCTAGTCTTAAAGCCATAATCGGTAAAAATGTAAACAATCAGTTTCATGTGGCAAGGTCAAAGAAGAAGTAAACATGTGAGTTTAAATCAGCATGTGATTTCATCATGTAGGTTTTCTGCTTCTAGAGAAACTTCCTCTGAGTCAAGAGGGTTTGTGAAGTCTTCATCTCCTCTGGTTTTTTTATGTAGCTTGTGTGTTTTTGGCTTAAGGGCTTTTATGAGAGCTTCTGCTATTCTTTCGGGACGGCACGTTTGACCGCAAGTAAAAGCATCGAAAAATAATGCATTAAACTCTGGATATGTGTGAATTGACGCATGTGACTCAGATAAGAGTGCTAAAAGTGTTGCTCCGCTGGGTGAGAATGACTTTTCCTGCATGCTACAAAGGGTAGCTCCAGATTGTTTAATACCATCTTCAAGAGCTTCTTTTAAAATATTACAATCATTTAGGTATTTTGAGTCAATGCCATACATTTCCCCGAATATGTGTACACCTATAAACTTATGTTCGGATATTTCGTTCAATTCCTTCAACCTTCTCAATATTACTAATCTTTTTTAAAGTTTTTTTGTCTCTTTTCTTGGGTTGTTTACTAAAACTTACTTTAATACAGCAAAAGTACTAGATGTTAAAATTTAAAGACATGCTTAAAGTTATTCCAGACCGTCAATCTTGCTTGACTTTCTTGCCAACCTCTCAAATGAGCTAATAACGCTATTGTCTTTATCACGTTTACAGGTTCATTTCTAGTATTTCTTTCAGGACTTAGATAAGGAGAATCTGTTTCAGTCAGAATTTTTTCCCTTGGAAGAAGTTTAAGAAGTTTTTGAAAGGCTTCATTTTTATATGCGTTCGCTGGGATTGAATAGCACCAATTATACTTTTCTGCCATTTGCAATGCTAACTTCGTTTTACCACTGTAACAGTGAAGAATGGCTTTTTCAATATCATGGTAAGCTAAGATTTCAAAAACTCTTTTTTCAAGCTTTCTAGAATGAATAATTGCAGGGATGGAATGTCTAGAAGCTATCTCCAGTAATCTAATAAACACCGATTCTTGTTGGGAAAATGTAGACTTATCAAGCCAGTAGCCATCAAGGCCACATTCACCTACAGCAATAATTTTTTTTGTAGCAGCTTGTTGATCTATGAACAACAGCTCTTCTTCAATATTGAAAGATTCACATCTGTGGGGAAAGTCATCACTTAATAGGGTGTGAACAGCGTGAATTGGATAAATTCCTAATGCTGCATGTATAATTGTGTTTGCTTCAGACATCAGAAGAATTTCGCGGTTTGACTTTGGCTCCAGGCCATTAACAACAACTGAAGCAAGTTTAGCGTCTTCAGCTCTTTGGATCACGTCCGCTAAATCTTGAGAAAAGTCCTTATGAGTTAGGTGAGCGTGGACATCAACATAGTAACTTTTTGTATTTTTTTCTTTTGATACGTTCATTTTCGATTTTCTTATACTTTAGGTTCGTCTTGAGTACGCAACACCAAATGATTGGTAACACAAAATAAGCAGAAAAGGAAATAGAAGAGAGAAGAGAATAAATGTGAATGGTAGTTTATTTATTTTACTTATGGATCCACAGGTTGCTTCATTTTTTTTAAGAGCTTCTTTCTCATCTTCGTCTCTTAAATTTTCCGTTGTTTCTTGATCTTCAGGCCATTGAGAAACTTCTTTACAATCTAGGTTTTCTAGCATTGTGCCAAAGCCTCTGTTGATAGCTGCATCGTAAATTTTACATGAATTCATTCCTTGTCCCAAGTATTCATCAGCTGTCATTAAGGCTAAAATAAAGTGATAAAAACCACTATCCACAATTAAAAAATCAATTGATTTTTGGGTTAGCTTTGCTAAGTAGTTTAAATCAAGGTCTGCTTTTAGATCCCACAGCATTCCAGATAATAATTGACTTTTATGGTGTGGAGTCATGCTAGAATAATCGGAGTCGTTAAGCCTCAAGTTGTTATCAGCAGTTCTTAAACATTCAGAGATGAGGAAACAAGAATCCGAACCTTCTGGACAAATCGACTCTCCAAGGCAAGCATCGTCTGTCTTAGCAAAAGCAAAGAAATCTGCAATACCTTCGTGGAGAATTAAAGACTCTCCACTTGCTGTTTTTAATGTGCGATACTGAACATGATGACCGAACTCGTGAGATACAACATCTGTATCTGTTAAAAGATTTTGGAGATCATGACCATCACCATCACCAATATTAATTGAAGTTTTACCGTTAAAGGACTCATTACTTGGAACATAAAGAGCGTTATTTCTTCCGTTTGAACCTCTTGATGGTGCATAAATATTTAGAATAATATTGTTTGTTTCGGCCCAAACATACCCTATCGATTTAAAATAGCTTAACATATTGTTTGCATGGGTAAAGACAGAAACTTCATTAAACTCGGTGTCTGAGGGGGTGTAAATAAAAGAGTGATCTTTTGAATAGGCTCTTTCGTGACCATATTTTGATGTTGGGTTTGTAAATGTTTCAAAGAAGGAGTTTTTTAGAGTTCCATCTCCATCAAGTTGAATATCATACTCCACAAGATTAGAATCTGTCGAATTTTCCTCGTAAACTTGAGTTTTTCCGGTTACGCCATCAAGGTGAAAAAACTTTCTTTCCTTTTTGTAGAGCCTATTGTCATCAGCGTAATATTCGTAAGGTAGCCCATTGAGATGAATAGAAAATATCCACACAGGTTTTAATTCTTTCGACTCACTAAGGTAGCACTTATCTTTTACCTTTATCCTAAAATCAGAATGAAATTTTTCTTTTATATTTTCTATGACACGTTTCCTTGAAAGTTCTAAAGAAGGCCATTTACTTGGAATATATTCATAGGTATGAAAGTTTTGATCATTACCAATGATGTAGATTGATCCATCCTGCCTTTTTATTGCTTTTATTTCTAAATCACATATTTTACTGCGGCCCAGGTGTGTATCAAAAGTCATAGTTTGTTGACTGTTGAAAAGGTTAAAAAAACCATCTTCTTCCTTTTTTGGCGTAAACTTAATTTTTTCGTGGTAATATCTTTTATTTAAGTATGAAGCTACAGCTTTTTTAAGGGTTATTTTTCCTTCTTTGTGTAATTTCGAGTAAACTCCAGATTGCCACTCATCGTAAGTATTGGACTCTTTAGGTGGTAGAATTATTTTTTTTAATGATTCTTGATTCTCTTCTCTTTCAACAAGATGAAGATAACTGGCTGAAGTTACCAATGAGTAAAGCATAGATAAAATAGACAATATTTTTTTAATGTTCATTTTTGTCTCTTGTCGTGAGTTATCTTGTTGAATAAAAATATCGACTGGAAGAAAGAGGAAGATTAATTTAGTAAAATAGTTAATTTAAACCATAGAAAATAAATGTTAAATATTATATTTATTTTCCAATGCTTATCTGAGGGTAATTTTTACCTATAGAGCTTTTTTTTTTGATTTTAAGAGTTTTTTTTATGAAACAATTTTTTGATAATAAAATTTTTGAAGTGTAAGACAAGAGGAGGAAAAAAATGAAGATATACTCATTGGAAGGTAATCGACAAAAACTTGATGGGGGAGCAATGTTCGGAAATGCACCTCGTGCTGTCTGGGAAAAGTGGATCAAACCTGACGAAAAAGGTCGAATCGAGTTGGCCTGCCGTTGCTTACTTCTTGAGTTTGAAAATAAAAAAATTCTTTGCGAAGCAGGGATTGGTGCTTTTTTTGAGCCTAAGTTAGCTGAAAGATTTGGTGTAGTAAACAGTCAAAAAAATGAGCTACTTTTAAGCCTAGAAAAACTTAATATTCAACATCAAGATATTGACTGGGTTATACTTTCACACTTGCATTTCGATCATGTAGGAGGGATCTTACCCAGCTATGAAGAAATCATCGGTGGTAATGATCAGTTGTTATTCCCCAATGCTAATTTTGTTACCAGTAAAACTGCATTTGAAAGATGCAGGCAGCCTCACTTAAGGGACCGAGCTTCATTTATTCCAGGTTTACATCAAAAGCTAAGTGCTAGTGGACGGTTGTTTCTTATTAATGATAATGAAGAAACTTCGAGTGGGGCTTTTATAGATCCTTCAATTTCGTTTAGATTCTCATCAGGACACACCCCCGGTCAAATGCATACTATTATTGATGGAAAGTCGGAATCTCTTCTCTTTTGCGGCGATTTGATCCCTGGTCGATTCTGGCTTCACCTTCCTATTACTATGGGGTATGATAGATTTCCAGAAAAATTAATTGATGAAAAAAAGAAAATAATTGATTTAGCAATAGCAAATAATTATTTATTATTTTTTACCCACGATCCTGACTTTAGTACTGCTAAATGTGAAAAAGATGAAAATGGGAAAATTAGGCCCAGCGATTGTTTGGCTAAATTAGAGTCATATGACTTATAGACTAGATTTTGGTGGCACCTTTGTGTTTATAACAACGGCGTGGATATCTTTTTTTAAATGATTTCCAAGGGCCTGGTAAATAATCTTATGCTGTTCAACTAAAGTTTTCCCGATAAATTTGTCGGATTCCACATCTATTTGAATGTAATCTCCTGTTCCGCTTAAATCTTTAATTTTAAACTCTTTTTTGAGAAAAGTTTGACTTAATATATCTTCTATATCTTTAATATTCATGAAAATTTCCAATCTATTTAAGTGAAATTAATACTTTTAGTTTTTTTTTATATAAAATTCAAGATTTTTATTAAATTTTTTATGAATTATTCGAATAAGTAAAAATTATTCTTATAAACTCAAAAGAGTCAAGCTTAGACTCTTTTCTTTTTAATTTAAAATAAATTTTATTAAGCTAAATTTATTTTTTTTAACACCGATAATTTTTTTGATATTTGTTTAAGAAATAGTTAAGTGAGGTGAAAATGAAAGTAAAATATTCAGTTTTTAATTTAATAACAAAGATAATCCTAGCTTTAAGTTTAACTTTTTGTGCTGGAGGTGAAGACCTTGAAGATCCAATGTCAGATAACGAGGAAGAGATTGGAGAATTAGATACACTTTTGGGTGAGGATGATAACGAAGCAGATGAAGAAATGAATTTCGCTAACGAAGAAAATGAGTTTTCTAACGAAGAAAATGAGTTTTCTAACGAAGATGAGGACAGCGAATTTATGAACGAGAGTACTAATATTGAAAATGACGTAGTAAATTCATTTGATGATGAGGACGAAAATTTTTCAGATGAAGAAAATTTTTCTCAGGACAACAATGATTTATTTTCAAATAATAATGAGAACATTTTAGAAGATCAAAGTGATAGTTTGTCAAATCAGGAGTTTGAACCTAGTAATGAGGAGTCTTTAAACAATGAGTTTAGTGATGAAACACAAGATGTATTTACTGGTTTTGATAATATGGAAAATGTAGAAGAGGAGGCTTCTTTAGTTGAGGAAGATTATTCTGAATATTCGCCTATGCAAGGAGAAGACTCTGATGTTAAATCTGAACTTTTACCCTTAGAGTCAGGAAGAGTTGTGAGATATACTTTATACGATAATGTTCCAGTTTATAGTAGTCCCCAAGGAGAAAAATTATTTTCCTACACAAAAGGAGAGCCTATTTTAGTCGAGATTCAGGGGGAATGGGCTTTGATTGGGTCTAGTTATTATATTAAAGTTTCCGATCTTTCTTCTAAAGGTATCAGTCGTAATAGAATGAGAGAGAATCAAGGTTGGAAATAATATTACTTTTTAAGCAATACTTAATTTAAACTTTTTTGATTCCATATAGGTTATATGTTTTGTAAAAAAAAATATATCTTTCACCTTTTTTTCTTAATGTTTTTTTCCTCTTGTGAATATGAAGACAAAGCAATTCCGCAAAGGGTTGAGGTTGAAAAAGCTGAAGTAGATATTTTAAAAAGAGGAAACTGGAGTTATACAGGTTCATCAGGCCAGCAAAACTGGTCTTCTTTAAAAGAGGAATATAGTCTTTGTAGTGAAGGAAAGAGACAATCTCCCATTGATATTAATTCGAAGACTGTAAAATTAAGGAATGAAAAATTTTTGAGCTTTTTTTATAGTTTATCATCTCTTTCTATCCTTAACGAAGACCATACGATTAAGCTATTACCAAACGATAATAGCTCAAATTATATAATTTACAAAGAGCAAAAGTACAACTTACTTTTTTTTGATATTCATTCATTAAGTGAGCATAAGGTCGATAATGAATATTATCCTGGAGAATTACAGTTTTTTCATCAAAACGAAGAAGGTGATCGTTTAATAGTTGTGGTTTTACTTGATCTTGAAAGCTATGTAGATCAATCAAATTTCAAATATTTTTGGGATTATATTCTTCTTGCTGAAAAGACACCGTTACAAATACTTGGTGAAATGAATTTACAAGATCTTCTTCCTAAAGACAGGTCTTATTTTTCTTATGAGGGGTCTTTGACCGTTCCTCCTTGCACAGAAAATGTTGAGTGGATTGTTTTAAAATCTTCAGTCTCTTTATCTCGGCCTCAGCTTGAATTATTTCAGTCGGTCCATTCAAGTAATTTTCGTAAAGTACAAGGCTTAAACGGTAGAGTTGTCTATTCACATTAGGCCTTTTTTTTTGCCCCTTTTTATCATGATTAGCAATACTTTATTTCGAAATATTAGAGTTTGCGTCTTTTTTCTATTAAAGCCTTTTCATTTTTTCTAATTATGCCATAATTGTCATAAAGGGATTTTTTGTTATTGATACTTTTTTTTGTGGGTTAAAACTCTCTTTAAGTTATCGATCAAGTTTTTATTTAAGAGGTAACGGTGCTTGCACAAAAGTTCATAGAAGATATAGGTTATATAACGATGAGCTTTTTCAGCTCAACGGTTCGATATTTAGTCTTTCTTTTTCAATGTTTTAAGAGAATCTTTTCTTTGCGAGTAAATATTTCTCAAGTTATCCAACATATGGAAGCTGTTGGTGTTCGTAGCTTCTGGATAATTATTATGGCTGCCATTATGATTGGTGCTGTATTCGGGCTTCAGTTTGGAAATATTTTCCACCTGTTTGGCGCAGAGTCTATGGTGGGTGCTGCAGCTTCATTCGCAATAGCAAAAGAGTTAGCTCCGGTTATTGGAGCGTTTTTAGTTACAGGACAGGCTGGCTCTGCTATGGCTGCCGAAATTTCTACAATGAGGGTAAATGATCAAATAGATGCTTTAAAAGTTACTGCTGTCGATCCTATTTCATATTTGATTGTTCCTAGAATTATTGCATCAATGTTAGTTATGCCATTATTATCAGGCTGTTTTTTATTAGCAGGTGTGTTGGCGAGTTATCTAGTTAGTATTTTGATTTATGATGTTGATGTTGGTATATTTATTAATAATATTAAGTGGATAACATATCCTGAGCATGTTGTAGAAGGCCTTCAGAAGGCTGTTTTTTTTGGGGCTGTTTTTTCTTCAGTTGGTTGTTATCATGGTTTTTATGCTTTAGGTGGAGCAAAGGGGGTTGGGGAATCTACTACAAAAGCTGTGGTTATTTCCTTAGTTATAATCTTAATCAGCGATTTTTTTATCAGTTATTGGCAAATGTCAGAGTTTCTTTGAGATTTCTCCATATTTTTTCTCTCATTACAATTATGTTCTAGTGAAAAAGCATTGAGGTGTGCTACAAAGTGTATCTAAAGGATTGATATCAAGCCCTTTATCCCCAAAAGAACTTGGTAGCGAGGTTCTTGAAAAAAGTTTAAATATGTGTTGTGTTTTTGATATTTAAAAGCTCCTGTTGTCTGGACTTGATATTGCTACATATTTTTCTAATTTATTTATTTTTTCATTGAGCCCGCATATGCTTAAGGGTTTTTTATTTTTTTAATTTTAATGTTTATAGAAAGTTTATGTATGTCAATTAGTGGTGAATTTTCTTACTCCTTTAAGGAGATAGAGGGTAAGTGGCAAAAAAAATGGTTAAATGATAAAACTTTTTCTTCACCAGATTTTGACGATAGGCCAAAGTATTATGTTTTAGATATGTTTCCTTACCCTTCGGGTGCAGGCCTTCATGTTGGGCACGTTGAAGGATATACAGCAACTGATATTGTTGCTAGGTACAAGAGGATGCAAGGTTTTAATGTACTCCACCCTATGGGTTGGGATGCTTTTGGTTTACCTTCGGAACAGTATGCAATAAAAACATCGACGCATCCTCAGGTTACAACTGAAAAGAATATTAATAACTACCGCAAACAGATACAAAGTATTGGTTATTCAACAGATTGGGATCGCGAAGTTAATACAACCGATCCAAACTATTACAAATGGACTCAGTGGATTTTTTTAAAACTTTATGAAAAAGGCCTCGCTGTTGAGTCTTATGCCCCTGTTAATTGGTGTCCAAAACTTGGAACCGTTTTAGCAAATGAAGAAGTTATTGATGGTCACTCTGAGGTCGGAGGCTATCCCGTTGAAAAACGTTCTATCAGACAATGGGTCCTTAAAATAACTGAGTATGCAGAACGTCTTTTAAATGATCTTGATGATGTTGATTGGCCTGAGTCAACGAAAGAGATGCAAAGAAATTGGATTGGTAAAAATATAGGTGCTGAAGTAGATTTTTGCATTGATGGTCATGACCAAAGCTTTAAAGTTTTTACAACTCGTCCAGATACTTTATTTGGGGCAACCTTTTGTGTTTTGGCGCCTGAGCACCCTTTAGTAAAGAGCATAACGACAAATGATTATGAGGATGGTGTTGAAGAATATATAGAAGAAGCTTCTGGTAAATCAGATATAAGTCGAACAGCAAAAAATAAAGAAAAGCATGGAGTGAACACTGGGGCTTTTGCAATTAACCCTGTAAACGGAAAGAAGCTACCAATATTTATAGCCGATTATGTTCTTTTAAGTTATGGAACGGGTGCAATTATGGCTGTTCCTGCCCATGACGAAAGAGATCATGAGTTTGCGAAAAAATACGGAATTGATATTTTCCAAGTTTTAGATGGGGAAGAAAAAGATATTCAAGAACAAGCTCATATGGGTGATGGAACACTCATCAACTCTGATTTTTTAAATGGCTTAAGAAAAGATGAGGCCATAAAAACTATTAATGAGTGGTTAGAACAAAAAGGCTTGGGAAAAAAGTCAGTGAAGTATCGTTTACGCGATTGGATTTTTTCTCGTCAGCGTTATTGGGGAGAACCGTTTCCCATTGTACACGATAAGGATGGTAAAGCTCACCCTTTGTCAGAAGAAGATTTACCTATCATGCTTCCTGATATTACAGACTATAAACCAAGTGAAGACGGTCAACCACCTTTAACAAAGGCGAAAGATTGGATCAACTGTACCAAAGCTGATGAAGTTTTTACGAGAGAAGTGAATATTATGCCTCAATGGGCTGGGTCTTGTTGGTATTATTTAAGATACCTAGACCCATCAAACGCTAAAAACGCTTGGGGAGTAGAAAAAGAAAAGTATTGGATGCCTGTAGATCTCTATGTCGGTGGAGCCGAACACGCTAACCTTCACCTCTTGTATGCTAGATTTTGGCACAAGGTTTTATATGATTTAGGTTATGTGTCAACCAAAGAGCCCTTCAAAAAAGTTGTACACCAAGGTATGATACTTGGCCCCAACGGTGAAAAGATGTCAAAGAGTCGGGGTAACGTCATCAACCCTGATGACGTTATGAAAGAATGGGGAGCAGATTCTCTTAGATTATTTGAAATGTTTTTAGGCCCTTTGGAACAAGTTAAACCGTGGCAAGTAAAAGGTATCTCAGGTGTTCATAGGTTTTTAAAAAGACTTTGGCGTTTGGTTGTGACAGATAAAGGGTTAAGAAACCCTATTATAAAAGATTGTGTGCTCGAAAGTGATTTAGAAAAGCAACTACATCAAACAATTAAAAAAGTTACTGAAGATACAGAAAATCTTCGGTTTAACACTGCCATTGCGTCGTTAATGGAGCTTTTAAATCGGATGTATAAAAGCCAGAGTTTAAATAAAAATTGTATTGAATCTTTTATTCTTCTCTTAGCTCCTTATGCTCCTCATTTGTGTGAAGAGCTATGGAACTTTCTTGGGCATGAAAAAACTTTGGCTTATGAGCCTTGGCCTAAATACAATGATGCTTTAACAGTGGAAGAAATGATGACGCTATCACTGATGGTAAACGGAAAAATGAGAGCAAGGCTCGATGTCCCAAAAGAAATAAGTAAGGAAGAAATCTTAATAAAAGCCAAAGCTGAAGATGCTATTAAAAGACATTTAGAGAATAAAACCGTTAGAAAAGAGATCTATGTACCGGGAAAAGTTGTTAATTTTGTTGTATGATCTTTTTTTCATAAGTCTTGGTGAACCCATATGAGTGCAAACTTTTATCTTAGCTTAAAATGTCTACATATTGTTTCCGTTATCAGTTGGATGGCTGGAATTCTCTATCTTTTTAGGCTTTATGTTTATCATGTTGAGTGCGATCCTTTTGAGGCACATTCTATTTCACTGTTGAAGCTTATGCAAAGAAGACTTCTTGAGATCATTACAATTCCAGCAATGCTCTTTTCATGGGCTGCTGGTTTGAGTATGCTTTATCTTAATCATGGCTTAATTTATACAAGATGGTTTCAAGTGAAGTTTCTTTGTATTACATCTTTAAGTCTCACTACCTTTTGGGCATCACATATTTGTAAACAATTATCGAAGGATAAGTGTTTTTTGTCGGGAAGATCTTTGCGTTTTATTAATGAAATTCCAACTTTTCTAATGGTTATTATTGTTGTTATGGTTGTGTTTCGTCCTTAAAGTCTATTTTTTTATTTCCTTACAGTGTGCTTTCAGGTATATATACTCTTTAATCCCCGGGTTTATTTTCTCATATTTAAAGTAGATTTTACTACTTGATGTAGAAGAAAGCTTGTGTATAAAAAATAAAGAATTGAAGAAATATTGGGAATTATTATGTTTTTAGTTTTTTTACTATACGCCTTATTTGCTCTTTTATTTCCTTTGTCAAAGGCTAGTCTTTCTTACAGCGAGCCATTTTTTCTTATTGGTTCACGTATGACTTTTGCCGGCTTATTGCTTCTTTCTTACGAAGGTATTAAAGATAAAAGCCAGCTTCAACTTGGTAAAAAATCGTTTTTATTACTTTTTGCCCTTGGATTTCTCAATATTTACCTGACAAACATTGCTGAAATCTGGGGTATAAAACACTTGGTTTCTGCAAAAGCTTGTTTACTTTATAGTTTATCACCTTTTCTTGCTGCTCTTTTCTCGTACTTTATACTCTCAGAATCTTTAAGCCTCAAAAAGTACCTGGGTTTGGGAATTGGCTTTTTAGGGCTTCTACCAAGTTTTTGGGATTGTTGGATTACAGATTCCGGCGAATTAGAGCACGGTATTTTTTCGTTTGGCGAGCTTTCTATTCTTTTAGCTGTTGTGAGTAGTGTTCTTGGGTGGATCTTACTTAAAAAAGTTTTACAAGAGACAAAAGTCAAAACTTTAGTTGCTAACGGTTACAGTATGCTTTTAGGTGGGTGCCTAGCAATGCTACACTCTTATTGTGCTGGTGAGAATTGGCAGCCTTTTCCTGTTATGGAGCCCTACCTTTTCCTTCGCAATACATTTTGGATGTGTTTGATCTCCAACGTGATTTGTTATAACTTATATGGCTATCTTCTTAAAAGCTATAGTGCAACTTTCATGTCATTTGCTGGTCTTGTTACACCACTTTTCGCCTCCTTTTTCGGTTGGATTTTCTTAGGTGAAACAGTAGGACAAGATTTTTTTCTTTCACTGATTTTCTTTTCCCTTGGACTTTTCGTTTTTCACAAGGATGAACTCAGTTTTAGACAGATTTTCTCTAGAAATATTCCTCAAAAAGTATAGGTTTATGTGATTAAATTAATATTCACTCTTGTTTTAATCAAAGAAAGAAAAGATGAATAGAAAATATTTTAAGTTTTTAATATTAACAATTTTTTTTAATTATACCCTTCTCGCAGCAGAAGACGAAAGATCCCAACTGGCTATCTTAGAGTATAATTACAAATTGACCCAATTAGGAGCAATTGAAAATGAAATAGCAGATATTAAGAATAAAATTTTTTATGCAAAAAATTATGAATCAGTAGAAGAATTCACACAATGGGACTTAAAATTCTTTGCGAGAGTTTTAAGTGATGAAGAAAAGAGTGTTTATTGCTTAAGTGGACAATTCAAATTAAAGGATGTTTTGTCATTTCTGAGTCAAAAACTGTGTGTTTACGGAAAACTAAAACGAATTTATCAACAAGAATTGACTCGAGTAAGTTCTCCTTCGTCTACAATGGCTAGCAGTTTCTTCGACTCTGGTTGTGAAATTTATCAGGCTGAAAATAAAAGCCAAAAAGCAGTTATACAAGAATTAGAAACAGAACTAAAAGAAGTTTACCAAAGGTATAAAAGTGTCTATTCTGTTGCTAAAGAACAACTTGTTGTACTGAATGAGATGCTCGTAGATAGAGGACAAAAAAAAATAAGACTTTCCCAAAAACAAGAACTGAAATTAACAGAAGACAGAAAAATTTTTAATGAAAAGGTTTTATCTTTTTTGAGTGACAAATTAAAATTTTTTCAAAAGGCTTTGGTGGAAATCTACAGGTTTAAAGAAAGTTTGATCCAAAAAAATAATGAATTGCAAAAAGAGTCTATTTCAATGGGAGATCTTAGCTCTTCAGAAGCCAATCAAATACATGCTGCACAAACTGGAAAAAGAAAACGTCACAGTGAAATAGTGACAAGACACTCGTTTTTAAGTTATACTGGAGAGCAAGAGTCGGATTTAACAAAAGAGCCGTTAGAAGAGCTACCCATAGTAGAGAATTGTTTTGAATTCAACCATGATGATATCGAATAATATTTCTAATATTAATAATTGAATTAGATTACCTTCTTTTAATTCTAAAAAAATTTAATATCTAGATAAATTCTATTTGGTTTTTCGGTGTGGTATTTTTTTTAGCTTATATTTTTGTAAGCTATTAAAAACGAGATCCAGTTAGGTATAATGGCTCAATGTCAGGTGAAAGTGCAGTTTCAAGATACCCAAAGATTTTGTCGTCAGATATGATCTTTTGAATATGGTTTGAAGGAGGTATCATACGTGAGTTTCTTAAGTAGTGTTGAATCGGTGGAATAAAGTTATATTTCCCCCAGCTTTTCCCAATAAAACGCCTTTTTTGCTGTTGTTGCAAGTCTTGTGTAACGGTAAAACTTGGGTATATTCCTGCTATTTCACCCATAACAAAAATATTTTCTTCACCTAAAAGATCCTTTAAAAAATTGAGTCCATATGTTTCAATATGAAGCTTTTCAATAATTTTTTGATAAATTTTACATAATTTTTCTACAGAAATATCTTGATTCGTATTTTTCTCTAATGTTGGAAGGTGCTTTTTTATATACTTCATAAGAGCTTTCGTCTTTTTATCAATAATGTACTTGTGCCTCAAAGATATGGAACTATAGTTTTCTTGTCCAAAATTAAAATGATTTTGAGCTGAATTTAATAAATCTTCTTCAGCAGTAAGCTTTAATGACTCAGCTAACGATTTTCCTTTAATAAAAGTTCGAGTTAAGGCGTATATTTTTTTGTAGTCTTTGATGTTTTCGTTTTCTGGAATATAAAAATTTCTATAAAATAGTTGTTGTTTATTTATAGAAAATCTTCTGTTTAAATCGTTGATAGTTAGTAACAGCTGGTTTCTATCTCTTGTTCTATAATAATCTTCTGTTCTTACGATTAGAACGAAATCATCTTTTTCTTTGCTTTCCATTTCAATTATGGATCTGATTCTTTTCCTCTTTGAAAGAAAAACATCAAAAGTTGGAATATTTTTAGAGTCACTACCTATAAATTTATTTCTTGTTTTAGATAGTCGGAAAAAATTTTTCGTTTCATTGTTTGGAAGTATTACTTTTGATCTTGATTTTTCTTTTGATTTGTTAACATTAAATGTGAAAAGAGCACCTAAAGCAAGAGATGACAGTGATCCTGATGACTCTATCTGATAATTTTTTTTGACAAGAGGGTGAGACTTTTCTGGTTCAATATTTTTTTCGATGACCTTTAAAGCTTCATATTCATTTGCTCTTCTAGTCTCATCGAGTTGCTCGAAAATAGTATCTCTATTTTTATTTGGCAACTCTATAATATAATCTATAATATTATTATTAAAATGAGAAGTACCAAACTGAGTCCTAAAAAAAGGAATCTGTGCAATGAATAAATCTATATCAAGAAGGCTAAAGTTTAAACCTAGCATCAACCTTTTAGCTTTGTCCTTAAAAACATGAAGTTGACCAAATTGATCCCTTAGAAAATAATTAGAAATAATCTTTTTTGAACCTGAGAAAAAACTTATCTCATTTGTTATCACTGGTTTTGTTGCATATAAGCCGGCTCCAGCTTCCATGTCAAAACCTAAATTATGGTATGAGCGAATCATTTCGAGTGGTTTCAGTTTTTCTACTGAAAATTTTTTTAAGTCATAAAAGATATTAATAAGGTTAAAAGAACTGAAATATGCTTTTTTGACGGTATCTTCATAGTGTGAGTGTTCAAGTGTAAATTCATAGAATTTAATACTCAAATCAGCACCAAAGTACTTAAATTGGCTAATAATTTTTCTTAACAAAGGAGAGTCAATAGAGAATCTAATTGTCAAGCTATCCTCAATTTTATACATTAAAACTTTACCGTTAGCATTTTGATTTTGTTGATTCACATCAACATGACGGGACATAATAGCTTCAACACCTGATCCAAGAGGAAGTGTTGTTATTGATCTCGGCTTAATGTTTTCATTACTAGATAAAGAAAACTTGAGGTCTCTGATACCTCTAATATTGGTACTTACTTCATGGCCAGTTTGTTTTTCTCTCCATTTGTTAACAGGGAGATTGAAACTTAAAAGTTTAGGAATCATTATTGACCAGCCATCTGGAGTTTGAAAAATAGTATTTTTACCTTTAAAGTAAGTTTGCTTTAGATGCCCTTTTTTAACTATATACTGATTTTTTTCATCTTTTATGTTAATTGCATCGAGTTTTGTAGTTTTAATAGGAGGATACTCTTTTTCTAGTGAAAAAGATTTTGATATTTCATTTCTTCTTTGTATTAGCTTAGTATAAAAAATTTCAACAACTTCTTTTGGCATCCCTGAATCATAAAGAAGTTTTTTTATATCTTCACTTTTAAGCGCTAATATTTTTCTAGCCATCCACTTTAAATCCCACCACGTTGTAGTCGAAAAATATCTTTTAAGATGATTAGGATCATTCCAATTTATTTTTATTTTATTTTTTTTATGGTTGACTTTTAAAAAACTTGTAGGAAAAGAATTAACCCTTTCATACAGCAGTAACGAAAAAAAGTTGTTCGGTACTCGCAAACTTGTAGGTCCTCCTAAAGATTGACCTGTGTCATGCATTCTTATCTGTGGTATGATTTTATTATCAATTTCTTTTAGTAAAAATTTGAAATTTGCAAATTTTGTATTGTTTAGACCAACCCACCCCCAAAGAAGTAGAAGACTTCGATACTCTCTTCGGTTTAATAGATCCCAGCTACTTATGTCAACAGGAGAAACTCTTTGCTCCGCTATTTTTCTTGTTTCAAGGAGAATATCTTCAAAGACAACCCAATCTCCATGCTCATCTCTTCCATGTTCACTTACATAGCGTACAAAATCATCTATGCCGTATTTATTTGTAAATAATGATTTAAATTGATGAAATTGTATATCTCCAAGGTAAATTTTAAACTTGTCTCTGTACTGCATAACATCTTGGTTTAAACCTAATTGTCTAAAAAGTCGGCTTGTAAATAATTCTGTGTGAACTTCCTGACCTATCTTTAACTTTAACTCTTCTTCTTTTTTTCCATCTTGGTATATAAGTCTTATTTTTGATGAGTTGTGCCCACGATAAATTACTTTTTTAAAATAAACCCTTTGCTTTTCTTGAGGAAATAGATTTTTATACTCAATTTTTTCTTCTTCTTTCTTATCTTTCCAAAGAAGACTTATACCTGGATCAATTAAAGAAATATCAAAGTCTTGATGCATTAAAGTTAGTATTTCATTATTACTAAGATAATGACCGCAAGGAACATTATAACCTAGTTTTTCTGATATTATGTCTTGATTTGTTGGGTAAACTTGAAGATTATTAGCTTCTATTTTTTTTTTGTTATTTTTTTTTATATGATATCTTTTAAAAAGATGAGTCATTACATGAGGTAGATCCATATCTCTCGGGAAAAAATTTCTATGCCCATTAGGTATGAAAAACGGTATGTAACCTCTTATAAACTCATCTATTAAGTCATCCCAAGTCTGGGGTTCTATTTTATTTTTGACTTTTTCTAAGATATTTTTAATTTTTGGAATAAGAAAGTAGTCATAAGCATAGAGCATTTCAGAGTTTTCATTTTGAGCTTTTTGTCGTCCTTTCTCTCGTGCTTTTGTTGGTTTTTTTATATCAAGCTCTATTTTTTCTAAAACTTTGGTTTCATATATATCATCTTTAAGATTTTCTCTTTCAAGATATAAATGTCCGAGGAATATGTCTATCTTATTTTTATCATAAGATCCGTTCGTTTTAAAATTTTCTTCTATAAAATTTTTGGAAAAATGAACATGTTTTTCAGATAAAGGCGCATGATCAATTGATTTTGCGGTGAAGCTAAAAGGTATGAGTAAAAGTGTAAATATATTTATGGTCATTAAAGATAATATTCGTCTAATATCTACACGATTTGTAAGTTTATTAAAAGAAAACATAACTGTGTTCAAGTTTGACCTCACCTCATGTAATAAGTCATACCATAAGCATTACGTATTTTGGGTGTCAGCCCTAATTATTGAGATAATACATATAGTTAAACAAATGTTCGACATAATTCAATAATTTTATTTTTATAAAAATTCATATAAAATTATGCTAATGAAATTACTTATATCGTTTCTGAGGTTATGTTCTTTTAAATTTGTTTGATGATATTTTTTGTTTTATTTTATGGTTGAATCTGATTATTTCAATAGCTGATGTGTTTTAGTCCCAATTTATATTATACTAAAATATGATAAAATTAAAAATTGAGAAAATTAAAAAAAATTATGCACTTGTCTACTTACTTAGTTAATTAAGTATGTAAACCTTTAAGAGTTATTGAAAGTTTTGAAAAGGATCTTCATAGTCACAATTCATTAGGTTTGTTATTTTTTATTAGTGATGATTTTTTCATAGATTGGTTCAAGACTTTCTGAAAAAAACTTCATTTTAAGTTCATTCTTATCAACCTCTACTTCAATAAAACCATGAGAAGATTTTACAAAAATAGATTCTTTTTGATTTTGGTCAATCAAGCTTAGGTGACCGCCTCCAGCTCCAGAAGTAATCATTTCAATTTTACAATCTTTTATTTTTCTATGCTCTAAATGGTGACTGTGACCTGAAAACCAAATTAAAGGTTTAGAACACAAGATCTTTTTTAGTGTTTTTGCTATAAAAGTTTTACCTGAATAATTTCCTCTTTTTTTGCTTGCACTCGATAGGGGGTAGTGACTTAAGATAAAAGTCCACGGTAGCTTGTTATTTGAAAAAATTTGAGACAATAAGAAATTTACAGAGCAGCCGTTTTTAGTAAAGCAAATATCAGGAAAAATTGAATCAAATGCTATAATTTTTAAAAGGGATGGATAGTTTAAAGAGTAGTAGCGGTTAGGCATGAACCAATTTTGACTCATTGCTGTGTAGCTGATTTGCGCTCCTGGGTTTTTCTTGTAATCGTGATTTCCGAGTGTTGGGTATATCTTCGCTTGTGAAAGACATTTTCTACCATAAGGAACTACTATTTTATTTTGCCACTGTAAGTCATCTACTGAGTCAACACCACTGTTATAGAAATTATCACCAAGCATAAGTATTCCATCTAACTTCTTTATTTTTTCGCACCTTCTTTCCATCCATTCTGATACTTTCAACTGATTTTTGTCACCTGTTCCCGTATCTCCTAAAACAAAAAACCTCAGCTTCTCACTTCTTTCGAGTTGGACGTTTATTTCAGCTACTCGTTCATGAGGGGGATACGTTTGTTGTTTTACAAAAAAGTAAAATATGGGCGCTAATAAAAAAAGTAAGCTTGTTGATTTTAGAGGATTTTTTTTTATCAAGCGTTTAATTTTTTTCATAGTATAAGGATCTTTTCCTTTGAAAGGTAGGAGATTTTGTAAATCTACATTTTTTCTGGTGGAGTGATACCTAAAAGATTTAAACCATGATGAAGACAAACTGAAAATGTTTTGACAAGAGCCAGTCTGGCTGTTTTTTCTTTTTTCTCTCCAGCTTTTAGTATAGGTATATGAGCATAAAATTTATTGAACGTTTTACACATATTATAGAGGTGGTGTGCCAGAAAAGAGGGTTTATATACTTTTGAGGCTTGAAGAATAACTTCATTTAAATCATAAAAGTATCTTAATAATTCGTGTTCAACGGGATCATTAATGTAAAGGCCTAGCTTATCCAAGTCATTTTCGTGGCTCCAGTGTCCTTTTTCAAGAATGGACTGGCTTCTTGCGTAGCTGTACATCAAGTATGGTCCTGAATTACCCTCAAAGGATGTCCAAGCATCTGGATCAAAAATAATTTGTCTTTGTGGGTCTGTGCTTAACATCCCATATTTTATTGATCCAACTGCTAGCTTATGGGCTGTATCTTTTAATTTTTCTTCGCTCCAAGTTTCTTTGTATTTATCTAAGCGTTGTTGGATTTTTTCTAGAAGAATATCCATTAAATCATTAAAGGTAAAGCTGTTACCTTTTCTTGATGACATTTTTCCTTCAGGACGAACAACATGCCCGTAACTAAGGTGGTAACAGTCTTTAGCTTGCTTAAATCCCATGAGATTTAGTGCTTTAAATAATTGTTTAAAATGGAGTTCTTGTTCACTACCAACAACATAAATTGATTTACTAATATTATATTGTTCAAATTTTTTTCGGGCAAGAGCTAAGTCTTTCGTTATGTAGAGTGAGGTGCCATCTGATTTTCTAACCATAAAGTAACCAAGTTTGTCACTGTCCATGTCGATTCCATAGGCACCATCGGATTCTTTGAAAAGTCCTTTCTTAATATATTCATCAACAATTTTTTGACTATCTTCTGTGAGTTCTGATTCATAAAAAAAGTGATCAAAAGATATATCGAGCCAGTCATAAATTCGATTAAAGTCGGTGAGGCAATGTTTGCGTGTTTCTTGCCACAGCTGATAATCATCTCCAGACTTTTTTTCTAAATTATTGAGGATAGAAGAAATTTCCTTTGTAAATTTTTCTTTATCAGTAGCATTGGCTTCGTTTAAAATTTCATTTGCTTCAACATACTTTTTTCCACACCACCTAACATAATTTTCTTTTGGTGGGTTTTCATTCTTCTTTTTTATTTGCCACAAACATTTAGCAACGTGGGTGCCTTCATCACCTATATAGTTAACTGGGGTAACTTTATACCCAACATGTTTTAGAAGACGAGAGATTGAGTCTCCAAGACAAACATTTCTGCCGTGGCCCACATGAAATTCTTTATGGGTATTTGGTTGAGAGAACTCGATCATAATAGATGTTTCAAAGTTGTTTTGGTTTTCCCTGAATTCTTTTGCTAAACTTTTTTCTAGGATCTTAGAAAAAACATGTTCGGCTAAATATGCTTTGTCGGTATGAAAATTTAAAAATGCTCCTAAAACCTTACAGCTAGAAAGCCATGAATCTTTATTTTCTTTGTCGATAAGATCTTTCAAACTATTGGCTATGAGATTCGGATTTTTTCTTAAAATTTTTGCAAACGAAAAACAAGGAAAAGCATAATCACCCATTTTTGCTTCAGGTGGCTTTTCTATAATGGTATAAAGCTCCTTTGGGCTTGGTATTATTGAACTTTCTGGTTTGTCTACTTTGCATAACGCTTTGTAGATTGCAGCAGATATTGCTTCTTTTGCTGGATCAATGAGGATTAGATTTTTTTCCATATTTTTCTTGGCTTTCTTCTTAATTATATCTTCGGTGTGATTTTTTCACATTTTTTTTAAGGGTTTAAGCTTTTCTTTAAACTTTGCATTATGCTTTATCATTTGCTGGCATGAAAGTCATTATACATCTTTAGTTTCGATACTCTAGTGTTCAAATTTTATCAAGGGAATCGTTTAAATATGTCAATTCAGATAAAAACAGCTCATATGGAAGCAACCGACTGCTCTTTGATTACTGTAGAAGCTTGTATGATGAGAGGATTCAGCGGTTTGCAGCTTATAGGCAGTCATACCGACGTGTGTAAAAGTGGCCTTGAACGAGCAAAAGCAGCTCTTGAAGCAATAGGTTTTAAACTGCCCCAAAGAAAAGTTGTTCTTAGTATGATGCCTGCAGAACTTAGAAAAGATGGTTCTCAGTTTGATCTTGCTTTTGCTCTTTGTGTGGCTTGTCTTTCTAATACACAGTTGAAGCAGGAGAAGCTGGGATCATGGCTTTTTCTTGCTGAGTTAAGCCTTAATGGAGAACTTAGGCCTGTCAAAGGAGCTATCTCTTCAGCATTACTTGCTATGTCAAATGGTCTAGAGGGCCTTGTCGTTTCCCATAAAAACCTTGATGAAATCACGGCTTTATTGAATTTACGTCAAGATGGTCCGTTAACTCTAAAAGTATTAGCTTTTAAGCACTTAAAAGACATCATAGCTTGGCTTCAAGAGGAGGCTTCTGCCAAATTGCCACTGACCATTAGTGACAATCGAGAAAAAGCTTCAGGTACCTTCGAGCTTAAACCAAACTTTGATGATATGATTTTATCTGAAACTATGAATAAAATAGCACTCGTTATAGCTTGTGGGAGGCACAGTCTTTTTTTGTATGGTAGCCCGGGAAGTGGAAAATCAATGTTTTGTTCACGTCTTCCAAGTATTATGCCTAAAATGGTAGCTGAAGACCATATTGAAAGTCTTCGTATTCACAGTGCTTTTCAGGCAAATGTTTGTCATAAGTTAATGATTGGTTCTCCGCCTTTAAGAGCTCCTCACCATCAAGCAAGTTCAGCAGCTGTGCTTGGAGTTCCAGAATGTCCAGGCGAAGTTTCTTTAGCTCACGGGGGAATATTATTTCTTGATGAATTACCGGAGTTTAGGCGGGACTTGCTAGAAGCTTTACGTGAGCCTCTTCAGGTCTCATACGTTACAGTGTCTAGAGCCAGGCGTAAAGTCACTTGGAAAAGTCGCTTTGTATTACTTGGAGCTTCAAATAATTGTCCCTGTGGTTGGTTTGGCAGTGTGCGGCGAAGATGCATTTGTCCAACCTCTAAGGTCCTAAACTATAAAAGAAAAATATCGGGTCCAATCATTGATCGGATAGATATTCATATAAATATGGAAGAGTTTATGGTAGATAGATCAAGTTTATTTGTTCGTTCGAGTTCTATGAATTCAAAAAATGATGAGAAAACTCAAACGCAAAAATTGCGAAACGATGTTGAACTAGCTCTAGCGTTTTCGAACAAGCGAAATGAGCACCTCCAAGTCGATTATAATTGTTCATTAGGTTCCGAGCAGCTTCATGAAGCTTCTCAACTGAGTAGCCAAAGCTTTCAAAGAATGATTTCAGCTTTCGGCTTAACAAGTATTAGTAATCGAGGGATTGCTAAAGCTTTAAAGGTTGCAAGAACTTTAGCTGATTTAGATCAGTCAAAAGTTATACAAGAGCAACATTTTCGTCTAGCTCTATCTTGGTCACATGAGTCATGTGCTAAGGAAAGAGGAGATGAAGCATACGGCCTTATTTAAAAACCAGAGAAACAGGAAGCACATGACCGAAAACATCCTAACAAAACAGCAGAGAAAGGCCCTTTGGATAATTTCGTTGATGAGTTTTTGTTGGTCCACTTCGAGTTTGATGGTTTTTTCCATCTTGCCTACTTACATGTCTGAAAAACTTGGTATTACACATACTGGAATTGGGTGGATCGAAGGTCTTGCTGTCGCAGCTGCTTTTGTCACAAAGGTTTTGTCAGGTATTGGCAGCGATTTAATAAAAAAAAGAAGCCCTTTTATTCTTTGGGGGAGTATTTTTAGTGTTTTAAGTAAGCCAATTTTTGCTCTATCAAGCGGATTATTTACTATTTTTTTAGCTCGATTTATCGATCGTTTAAGCAAAGGAGTTCGTTCTGCACCAACAGACGCATATATCGCTGATGTCTCTTCTCAAGCTTACTATGGACGAGCTTATGGTTTGAGGCAGTGTTTGTATACCGGGGGTGCTGCTTTTGGTGCATTGATTGCAATGCTCATTTTATCATTTCAAGGTGAACATTATAAGATGATATTTTTTCTTGCAATGATACCAGGATGCTTCTCTGTAGTTTTAGCACTATTTTTAAAAGAGAAAAAAAAATTTTTTAATTCTAAAAAGACCTTTCTTCTTCGCAAAAGTCATATACAGCAACTTCCCTTTTCTTATTGGTTTTTTCTCGTTTTTGTTTCCATTTTAATGTTGGCTCGTTTCAGTGAAGCTTTTCTAATTTTAAAAGCAAAAGAAATTGGTTTTTCTTTGCCCATGTTACCTCTTGTTATTATCGTTATGGATCTTGCCCATGCATTTGTTACGATCCCTGCGGGAAGATTAGTTGACAAATGTTCTGCCAAATGGGTTCTTCTTTTTGGGGTGGGAGTTTTTGCTTTTACTCATTACTATATTTCAACTATTGATAAAATTAATCAAATGTTTATCGGCCTAGTATTTGTTGGAGTCCATATGGGTATTACCCAAGGGGCTATAAAAACGATTATTGCTGAAAAGACACCTAAGTCTATTAGAGGCTCAGCCTTTGCTATATTTCATCTTGTTTGTGGTTTTTTTGTCTTGATGGGTAATGCGATTGCCGGAGCGTTGTCTGATGTTTGGGGTTTAGCTTTTACTTTTAAAGGTGGTTACACTTTTACATTGCTAGCTTTTCTTGTCTTGTTTTCACTGATTTGTTGGGAAAAAATTTCCTCTACAAGTTCAGTTTCATTGTAGTTTCTTATGTTTTCTTTTTATGCGTTTTTGGCAGCTTTCCTTTAAAAATCAAATAAAAATAAGTGCTTAATATTTTTTTTCTTTATAACGGCTAAAGTAAAAACGAGTAATACCGATATTCTTTTGTATTCTTTTTTTTCTATAAAAATGTAGGACGGGAGACAAAGTCATGAAAATAAATAAGAAAAATATAAAAGGCTTTAGCTTAGTGGAGCTGATGGTTGTTATCGCAATTATCGGGATTTTATCATCTTTAGCTATTCCTAGGTTTAGAGTTTTTCAAGCAAAAGCAAGACAAACAGAAGCAAAAACAAACCTTTCATATATTTATACTCTTGAAACTAGCTATCAAGGTGATTATGACACTTATGCAGATATGGCGCCTCATGGTTATCAAGGAGGGTCTTGTAGTAATACGTGCGAGGCTAATGAACTTGGCTTCATGCTTCAACCTTGTAGTAGTAAGTCAAGATATTGTTACGAGGTTAATGGTGCTGCAGCAACGACTTTTACGGCAACAGCCACCTCTGGTGATTCTGACGCTAATACCGTTAACCCCGGTTGTCCTGCGGATATTTGGACAATAACTGAAGAAAGAATTCTTGGTGCGACTTTTGACTCTGTTCGTTCGTGTAATCAATAGTTTGAAAGTTTTTAAAAACCACTTTTCTAGTCTTCTACACGCTTTAATAAATAGTTCTGGAAATTAAGGCGGACATCATTTTTTATCTATTTTATTTTCTCCCTTATAAAAAAAGTAGTAAGTTAATTTTGAATTATTTTTTATGTGTAACTACACGAGGGAGGAAAGCTGATGTCTTTGATACCTATGAGATGTCTTTTAGACCATGCCGCTGAAAATGCTTACGGTGTGGGAGCTTTTAATGTCAATAATATGGAACAAATTCAGGCTATAATGGAAGCGGCAAAAGAAACGGATAGTCCCGTTATTATTCAAGCCTCAAGAGGTGCAAGAAAGTACTCTCAAGATGCTTATTTACGTCACTTAATGTTAGCTGCCGTTGAACTGTACCCAGATATTCCCGTTGTTATGCATCAAGACCATGGAAATAGTCCACAAACTTGTTTGTCAGCTATAGAACAAAACTTTACATCAGTTATGATGGATGGTTCTTTGCTTGAGGATGCAAAAACTCCAAGTGATTTTGAATATAATTGCCGCGTTACGAAAAAAGTTGTGGATGCAGCTCACGCTAAAGGGGTCTCTGTTGAAGGGGAACTTGGTTGTTTAGGTTCACTAGAAACAGGTACTGGTGATAAAGAAGATGGCCATGGCTTTGAAGGTCAGCTAGATAAAGAGCAGCTCTTGACAGATCCAGATCAAGCTAAAGAATTTGTTGAACATACGAATGTTGACGCTTTAGCTGTGGCGGTTGGAACGAGCCACGGAGCTTATAAATTTTCTAGAAAACCAGACAAAGAAATTTTAGCTATGGATCGTATAGAGGCTATCCACAAAAAATGTCCGAACACACATCTTGTTATGCACGGATCATCTTCTGTTCCTCAAGATTTGCAAGATATAATTAATAAATATGGCGGAAAAATAAAGCAAACCTACGGAGTCCCTGTTGAGGAAATTCAAAGAGGAATTAAATGTGGGGTACGAAAAATTAATGTTGATACAGATAACCGTCTAGCTATTACGGGTTCTATTCGTAAAATGCTTCATGAGGGCCCTGAACAGTTTGATCCTCGCTACTACATGAAACCAGCAAGAGAAGCTATGAAAGAAGTTGTTAAAGCTCGTATGATATCTTTTGGTCAGGCTGGTCAAGCTTCTCACATAAGGCAAGTGAGTCTAGCTGAAATGGCAAAAAAATATTTTTTATAATAATCTTTTTTCGTTTCATAATACTATAAATCCATTTTTCCCAATACGTTTGATTTATTAAGGCTTGAACTTATAGTTTTCAGTACTTTTTTCCTTTAATTTCTTACTTTTTCTTGAAGATTGTTAATGTTTCTAAGTGGTAGGTTTGTGGAAAAAAGTCAAATCCATAAACCTGATCTATATCATAATGAGTTTTAAGAGTTTTTATATCTCTAGCTAAAGTTGCCGGGTCGCAACTGACATAAAATAAGTATTTAGGAGCAATTTTTAGTAAAGGTAAAAGATCTTCTTTGATGCCTTTTCTTGGTGGATCAAGAATAATAGCATCGAAAATTTGACACTTTTCAATCTCTTTTTCAAGGTACTTTTTAACATTTACGGCCTTATACGAGATATTTTTCAGCCTATTTTTTTTGACATTGAAATTTGCAATATCTACAGATTTCTTGTTAACTTCAAGTCCCACAACGAACTTACAAAAATTTGATAAAGCAAGAGATAAGTTCCCTGAGCCACAGTATAAGTCAAGTACACTCGTAACTTTTAAGTCGAGTATTTTTGTTTTGATAATTGTTCGTAACTCATGGTTAAGACCTGTATTTATCTGCTCGAATGCTGCAGGGTGTGTGTGATAATTTATTTGACTTTGCTTGTCTTGAATGGCTAAGGGGACTTCATTGAGTTCTTTTGGTGTCCCTGCCCACAAGACATTCTTATTTTGTTTGATAAGAGATAGAAATTTTTTTTCCAGTTCTTTTATTTCAACAGCATGTAGTGTAACGAAAAGATTTTGTTTCTTTTCGTACGGAAGG
Organism: Pseudobdellovibrionaceae bacterium; assembly: GCA_002711925.1. Taxonomy (GTDB): domain Bacteria; phylum Bdellovibrionota_B; class Oligoflexia; order Oligoflexales; family Bog-1112. Next base: position 44,340 of record PASJ01000081.1, read on the forward strand.
TCCCTGATTTCAAGTCTGAATTTTCCTTCTTTTCCTTTTATTTTTTGTGAGTAAAGAAAATCGATAAAATCATTTATGTTATCACTTGCTAAACTACAGTGTCGCGTGTGGATTTGAGTCCTTGTGTTTTTTTTAAAAAAGCCAAGGTGTATCTGACCTTTTACATCTATTTGTCCACGTAGTGTAACTTTGTTACGATAGTTTAGAGTTTTTGGTGATTTAATAAGTTTAAAGTTCGATGGCAGTGGGTGTTTTGCAATTTTTTTAAAGATGTCTTCAAGGACTGATTTTTTTAACTCAGTTTGGAAATTATAATCGACCCCTAACCATTGGCATCCTCCGCAGTCGTTATATATCGTACATTTTGCTTTTTCTCGTTTTGGGTTGTTTGAAGGAATTTCTAAAAGTTTTGCTTCTAGCCATTTGGGACTTTCTTTTATAATTTCAACATTTGCTTCATCTCCTGGTATGGCATTGGAAACAAAGACAATTTTATCTTGATGATAGGATATTCCTTTACCACCATTGGCTATAGAAGATATTTTAACTTTGACTTGGTTCTTTATATTCATAAGTATAAGGGGATCTTTTTTTGTCGATTAGTCTATTTTGATCTTTGAAATATAGTACCACTTTCGGTTAAAATCAAGGGTAAAGTCATTTTATATTTTACTGTTTTTTTGGGGTTTACTTTTTGTATTCAAGTGAAGCCCGGATACTTTCTTTATGTGAGATCTTGCTGGCTTCAACAATATCGAGACATAGTAGGGTGTGCTCTTTCGTTGGCTCTGATGAGCTGTTTGGTGCTTTAAGTAGAAAATATTTATCAATATTCTCTAAGTCATTCTCATCTGCAAGAAGTGTCTGATAGATTTTCTCGTTACTTTGCCATACAAGAATTCTTTTTTTTAGCTGTATAATCCAAGCTTGGAGTTCATTTCGCTCACTAACACTCAAGTAGATGTTGGTATGGTCTAGTCCTGAGTAGCGATGAGTAGTACCTGATCTTATTAAAGAGCTATCATAGTCAATTTCAACCAAGGATTTTCCGATTTTGATCGGTAAGGTCAGCCTGACAAATAAAGTATTAATTTCATGATCTTTTTCGGTTAGCTCAAAACCGACGTTTTTGTCTTTCTTCCACTTAACACAGGCTTTGAACGTATATTGTTCTCCTAAATATCTAATTTTACATAAGTAAACATCTTCTGGCTTCAGTTCGCCGAAGGCTCTTTCTGAGACTTTTGCATTAAACCCATTTTTTGAAACATCATTGACTGAAAATATCTCTTCCTTGCTTCGAAATGTCATATGTTTTTCTTGTACGTTATGACGCTCTTCTCTTCGACGATCTTCTTTTTCAATTGGGGGAGGTAAAGGGTGAGGTTTTTCATCTTTTTGTGATGACGAATTTATAAGGTTTATTAAGTGTAATTTCATCATGATCGGTCTTTTCAAAAAATTGATTCATAGTAATTTTTTCTAGTTTTATTGTTAGATACAATGATAAGAAAAGAAAGATATCAATTTTTCATAGGAAAATATTTCCTGTGTTTAGAGATAAATTTTCAAAATTTAAGTCAACTATAACCAGCTATCTAAATAAGTTTAAAGTCAAATAGGAAATAAAATGTCTGATAAAATTAAAAAGGAAAGTCAAGCCAAAAAAGAAATAGATCGAATTGCTCATAAAACTTTTGAAAGAGGAGCTTCTTTTTTAAATTTGTCTTTACAGTCTGGACTTAGGTTTACAGGTTACAAATTAAAAAATTTTCTAAACTTACGTAGTCCAAGTGTATCTGAAAGAGAAGAGTTTTTGAAAAGCCAAGCAATTTTTTTAGTTAAAGAGCTTGAAAAGTTGAAGGGTAGTATTATGAAAGCTGGACAAATGCTGTCGGTTTATGGTGAGCATTTTTTTCCTAAAGAGGTCAATAGTGTTCTCAAGTCTTTACAATCAGAGTCCAAGCCAATAGTTTGGAAAGAAATAGAAAAGGTTCTTCGTTTACAGTTTGATCAAACGACTTTAGATAAAATTTATATAGATAAGAAACCCATAGCGGCAGCTTCTCTTGGCCAAGTTTATCAGGGGAAATTTCTCGATAAAAAATTAAATCTTGCAATTAAAATTCAGTATCCTGGAGTTGATAAGGCAATAGATAGCGATCTAAAAGTATTGAAGAAAGTTCTTTTGTTAAGCGGCTTGGTCAGCAGAAATAAGGGCTTTGATGATATTTATAAAGAGATAAAAATGATGTTACACTATGAAGTTGACTATAAAAGGGAGTTTGAAACATTAAAGGCTTACCAAAAGGCTTTTAATAACGATAAACGATTTGTTATTCCAGAAGTCTTTTCAGATTTTTCTAGTCGACGAGTTTTATGTATGACCTACGAAGAAGGTTTTTCTCTTGATAGTCCTCAAGTTTTGAATCTTTCCCAAGAAAGACGAAATAAACTAGCGATTTCTTTTTTAGATCTTTTTTTAAAAGAAGTATTTGTTTTACGAACAGTTCAAACAGATCCCCATTTCGGTAATTATAAAGTTCGACTTAGCTCTTACGATGATAAAGAAGATCAAGTTGTTCTATTAGATTTTGGTGCGGTGAGGAAATTTTCCAAGAAGTATATTTCATCATTTGCTCAGTTAATTTTTTCATGTCTTCAAAAAAATCACGATCTTTGTGTTACTTCAGGTAAGAGTCTAGGCTTTTTATATGAAGATGACCCTCAAGAAGCTCTCGATTTATTTACTGAGATTTGTTTTGAGGTAACTGAAGGTTTTAACGAAGAATTTTCTAGTGAGGAAGGGAAAAATTTTTCAATTGGTAAGTACCCATACGACTGGAAGCGTACAGATTTGATCGAGCGCTTGACTGAAAAAGCCAAGGGTGCTATCTTTACTTTTAAGTTAAGACCCCCCCCGCGAGAAGCCGTTTTCTTAGATAGAAAATTAGTAGGGACATATACCATCCTAAGAAATTTAGGATTCTTATATGGGCCAAGGAAACTTCTCATGAAGTACATTGAGCCGTATTGTTCTTAGGCTTTGTGTTTGAAACGTTTGGTCTTAATCATTATTTTTTGGATAAGACTTTTAGGGAGAATATTTTTTCGTGAAATCAAAAAAAAATGATTTTGGTTTATATATCCATATCCCTTTTTGTTCTAAAATTTGTCATTATTGTGATTTTTCTAAAACTTCAAAATGGGACTCTTCTCTCGTAAAAAGTTACTTTCATGTTATAGAAAAAGAACTGTTTTTATGGCGAGAAAAATATCTTAAACCCAATCAGATTTCTTTGTCTTCAGTTTACCTTGGGGGAGGAACCCCTGGTTTATTCGCTCAAGAGTATAAAAAAATAGCGGCTTATCTTGAAAATATTTTACAATCTGACTATGAGTTTACCATTGAAGCAAATCCTGAGGATTTTGATGAAAAGAAACTTCTGATCTGGAAAGGTCTTGGTATAAATAGAGTTTCTCTTGGTATTCAAACTTTTAATACCAACGGATTAAAGTTTTTAACAAGAGCACACACAGCAAAGAAGTCATTAGAGTCAATTGAGATCTTACAAAAGCATTCATTTAATTACAGTACAGACTTCATTTATGGTTGGAAAGGCCAAAGCCTTGAAGACTGGCAAAGGGATTTAGATACTATAGCATCTATAAGACCACCACACCTGAGTTTATATTCTTTAACTTATGAACCTGGAACACCAATCGGTCGAGCGCAGCTAAGGGGTAAGTTAGAGTCTAAGGATGATAATTTTTACACAGATTGTTACGAGCTTTCTTGTGGCTTCCTACGGCAACTTAACTATGTCCATGAGGAAGTTTCCAATTGGTCTCAAAAAGGAAAGTTTGCTCG
>PASJ01000082.1 GCA_002711925.1 Pseudobdellovibrionaceae bacterium
CAGATGAAGAAGACTGTGATGATAGTGATGATACAAAAGGCGACTATCAGTACGATAACGATTGTGACGGTGTACTTGCTTCTGATGATGATACAATAGAGGATGGCGAAGACTGTGATGATACTGATGCGTCAAAAGGCGACTATCAGTATGATAATGATTGTGACGGTGTAACAACATCAAATCCAGGTTCGACTTCTATTGCAGTAGATGATGACTGTGATGATACAGACTCTAGTATTACCGATGTAGGTGCTGAGTTTGATGTTGATTGTGATGATGTAACAACATCAAATCCAGGTTCGACTTCTATTGCAGTAGATGATGACTGTGATGATGCAGACTCTAGTAAAACGGATCAAGGTGGTGTTGACAATACGTCATCTGGTGGAAGCGACTTTACAAATGACTATGATTGTGACGGTGTACCTGCTGCTTCTGATGTTGATGCAATAGACGTTGGCGAAGACTGTGATGATACTGATGCGTCAAAAGGTGACTATGCAGATGATAACGATTGTGACGGTGTAACAACAACTAATCCAGGTACGACTTCTACTACAGAAGACGATGACTGTGATGATGGAGACTCTAGTAATACAGGCCAATATTCTGAAAATGATCTTGACTGTGACGGTGTAACAACAAATTATCCAGGTACGACTTCTACTACAGAAGGTGATGACTGTGATGATAGTGATGCGTCAAAAGGCGACTATCAGTATGATAACGATTGTGACGGTGTAACAACATCAAATCCAGGTGGTAATTCTTTAGTGATAGGTGAAGACTGTGATGATACTACAGATTTACTTTTAGCGATAGATGATGAATATAAGGATTGTGATGGTGATGAAGTGCTTGATTCCAATGACACATTCTACTGGGATCAATTTGAAACTAATGACGAAGATAGTGATGGTGTTGGTGATAATGAAGATGATCAATGTCCAGACTTTGATGATTCACTTGACGAAGACGAAGATGATATACCTGATGCATGTGATGTTTGTCCATATGATAATGACAATGATGATGATGATGATGGTTATTGTGCTTGTACTTTGGGTGATAATCAATGTACTCTTGTGGTGAAGAACTCTGCTGATCCTTTAATTTTTGATGCATTCCCTGATAATGGAAGCGAATGGTTAGATACAGATGGTGATGGCACAGGTGATGATTCTGATACTTGTCCATATGATGAGAACAATGATGCTGATAGTGATACTTATTGTGATTGTACCTTAGGAGAGGAAAGGTGCGATAGCTTACTAGAACAAGATGAAGATTTAGTATTTGATGCATTCCCTGGTGATGAAGACGAATGGTTAGATACAGATGGTGATGGAGTTGGTGATGATACTGATGCATTCCAAGATGATGCTTCAGAAACTGAAGATAATGACGGTGATGGGGTTGGTGATAACGCTGATGCTTTCCCTTCAAACGAACTTTTCGTATCTGATACCGACGATGATGGAACACCAGATTCCCAAGAGACAGACAAAGATGGTGACGGCACAGATGATGAAGTGGATAAATTCCCATTAGATGCTTCAGAAACTAAAGATACTGATGGTGACGGTGTTGGTGATAATGCTGATGCATTCCCAGAATATGTTTCAGAAACTACAGATACTGATGGTGACGGTGTTGGTGATAATGAAGATGAAGATGATGATAATGATGGTGTTTCAGATAGTTTTGATGCATTCCCATTAGATTGGAAAGAATCCGTAGACACAGATAGTGATGGTTTTGGTGACAATTATGATGTTTTTCCAGATGATCCATCTGAATGGTTAGACACAGATCGTGATGGCCTTGGTGATAATTTAGACACAGATGATGATGGTGATGGGACTATTGATATTTACGATGATTTCCCATTAGATGCTTCAGAAACTACAGATACTGATGATGACGGTGTTGGTGACAATACTGATGCATTCCCTGGTAATGAAGACGAATGGTTAGATACAGATGGTGACGGTACTGGTAATAATGATGATGATGATGATGATGCTGACGGTGTGCTCGATGAGGATGATAATTGTCCACTTATAGCAAATCCAGAATCAGAAGATTCAGAACAAGAAGATCTAGATACAGACGGAATAGGTGATGAGTGTGACCCCGATATGGATGGTGACGGCATAGGTAATGAGTGTGACCCCGATGACGACAAAAATGGTTGTTTAGATAACATTGAAGAATTATGTGGTGATTGTCCCGCGGATGGTGACGATAGTGTATATGATGATAATGACGAAGATCGTGTTTGTGATTCAGTCGATCCTGATGATGATGGTGATGGTGTTTTTGATAGTTATTATAAGATTGATGAGGGTATTTTATCTATTTGTTCCGTTGATTCTTCCGGTGATTCTTGTGCTGAGATGGAGGTGGAGGAAGATGAATTACTTTCTTTAGGTTATGAGGCTATGACCACTGATGAAATAGATGCTTATTCATTTGATACCGAGCCCTTTGACAATGAAATTTGCTCTGATACAGATGATGATTCTTGTGATGATTGCTCTAATGGGTCCTATGATCCAGATAATGATGGAACAGATTCAGATGGTGATGGACAATGTGATGCTGGCGATCCAACAACTTGTGCGATTATTGCTGGCGGTAGCATAGATTGTGGTGACAATAACTACTTTCAAGGATTAGTGATAGGAGTAAATGGAGCACAAGGTAACCCAGAAGTTAAGATTTATGATTTAAAAACAGGAGATTTAAAGACCGGAACCTTATACAAAGAGGAAGGTAATATTTATGTCGATGGTACGACATTAGATGTATCAGATCAAATAAGTGTGCTTATAAAAGAGACTGCTGACCCCAGTTTTTTGTCTGTAGGTGATGATAAGTACTATTTAGACCAGTATAGTTTTAACATATCAGTAGAAGATTCTGGATCTTTAAAGAGGATAAATCCTTTAGTGACTACCTCCTTAGATGAAACGCAATTAGATGATACAAGCATTGAAGTTACAGATGGTACTTTACTAGATGAAAATCTAGAACATGAAGAATACTTCGCACATTTTCACGGTGAAAAATTTATCGTTTTGTTTAAATTTTCTGATAGTTTGGAAAGTCAAGAAAACTCTCTAGAGAGTAATGCTATTGATTCTACTGAGAGTCTTTCAGACAGCGGTTCTGATTTGTCACAAGAAATTCAAAACCTTTCGGTTAATTTGACGTCAGACGATAGCGTTGGAGAAGATAACGAATCTCAAACAGAAACTTCCCAAGTATCAACCACTAGTGAAGAATTAGTTTTAGAAGAGGTCCTATTTATAAGCCCAGATGGTCAACAGTTAGATCTTTTAGAAGAAGGATCTTTGCCAGTCAGATTACTCACTGGTGGTGATGAAGATAATGTCAGACTCGTTTTTGATGCAGAAAATAATGGAATAAAATTAGAGGTTAAAAATTTTGACAATCATTTTGTTGCAGCAATAGATCAAGATATAGATGGTGATGATTTCATTGATTCCGAAGATAATTGTATCTCAGTTTATAATCCTCTTCAAAAAAATACTGATGAAGAAAAAGAGTTAGAAACAAATATAGAAGGAGATGAAAAAGGAGATGCTTGCGATCTCGATGATGATAATGATCTTTGTTTAGATAAAGATGAGGAACAAGGGAGAGAGTTAATATTCAGTGATGATTTCGATCATGATCAGATATCAGATGATTGTGATGATGATGATGATGGAGATTTGGTAACTGATGATATTGATAGAGACCCTAAAGATCATCTTGTTTGTAGTGATAATGATCATGATACTTGCGATGATTGTTCGAGTGGAACTTATAACTTATTAGAAGATGGTCATGATAGTGATTTTCCACCTAATGGTCTTTGTGACGCTGGTGATAAAAAACTTGATATTAAAGGGGTATGCTCTGGTGACGCTTGCCTTTCATGTGAATGTGAAGGTGATGATTGCCATCTTTTAGATGATTTTATTTTGCCTCAAGATCATGACGTAGAAATCGTTGATTTTTTGAAAAACTATAGTGAAGATGAGATTGATTTTGTTGATTATGATGATGTCCATCAATTGAGTCGTTCTTTATATCTGTCACAAAACAAAAAAATCTATGAAGATGGTCAAGAAAAATTTTTAGCAAAAGATCATTTAACAACAGGATTTAAATATGTTGAAGAGTCCAGTCTAGATGTAATAAAATTTCATCCTATAGCAGATCCTTTAAAAGGAAAAGAAGATGAGAATAATTATTTTCTAACTTACTTTGATCGGCAACACTCTTGTAATTTGAAAATACTGACTTTAGATGATTCCTATAATCTCAATGGACAATACTTACTATCTTCGAGAGGTTTAAAAGATCACGGATCTTTGTTTCAAATTGAAGGTATAGTTTCAAAGAAAAACACACCTAATTTATATGAAGAAGAGAGACTTCAATCTTTTCATAAAGTTAGTGAGCTATTTATCGATGATGAAAAAAATATCTTATATCTAGCGGTAAAAAAAGACGACTCAAGCTCAATTGAAACTTATGAAATAGATGAAAATGGTGCGATTGATAAAATAGAAGAAATAAGCTTAGGCGAAGATAAATGTATTGATCAAGAATCTACTAATCCATACATGCAGTGTGGTGCGAACCATGAACCAGTGTGCGGTTGTGATAATAAAGATTATAGTAACCCCTGTCTGGCCCAATTAAATGGTGTCGTTTCCTGGACTTCTGGATCTTGTGGCAGTGTTCCAGCGGAAAGTGATACTGAAACCACCAGTCTAAATGGTGAAGAAAGCTTAGAAAATTTTCATCCACAAAGCCTGGTAGTTCATCAGGGGCGTTATATTTTTGCAACTAATGAGAAAGAAAAACTTTTAGTTTATGATCAAAAAAATAATCAGCAACTGATAATTAAAAATGGCTTAGACAAACCAAAAGGTCTAACTATACGTAATAATCATCTTTATCTAGCAGATCACACCCATGGTTTGCATATTTATAGTCTAGAAGAGTTTATATCTGAAGATGGTTCCCTTCTTGGAACAACCGAACCACAATTTTTAAGATTAAACTACCCAGGTAGTTCAACAGATCGAGTTACTATTACCACATATGAAGGAAAAGATTATGCAATCCTTTCTGATTTATCTGAAGGTGTTGTTATAGTTGATCTTAATACATATAGTATTTCTTCTGATTCAGGTGGAGTCGCTGTTAAAATTGATCTAATAAAAGATGAAGATTACGTCAAATTGAAAGGTGATATTGATAATAATAAGGTTACATTTGCAGAATATAAAGATAATTATCTTTATGTATCAGGAAAAAATAAATTCTTAATTTATAAAATTGATGATCTTTCAGATTTTAGTTCTTTGGAAAATATTACACCAGTTTTTGAAAAAGTTACCGACAATTATGTTTATCACTTTTCAAGATCGGGTAATACTATTTATTTAGCTGCGAAATCTTCTGTAATAGCTCTCAATGTTAAAAATCCTGAAAAACCTATTGAATTAAATGATGGATTCACATCAACACTTGAGCTTCCTGGTTCGGTTAATTTTATTTTTGCACATAAAACTGTAATAGAAGACCATCATAGAACCACTCTTTTTACTTCCTTAAGAGAGGAAGGTCTTTCTGTTCTTTCAACTTGTACGAAACCTGGAGAAGAATATAGGTTTTGCAATGGAGATTGTCGCAATGATGAGGATGATGATGGAGTTTGTGATGAGGTCGAGGTGTCTGGATGTATGGATGTAACAGCATGTAATTATGACATACTTTCTACTGATGATAACGATTCTTGTCTTGTTCCTGGAGATTCTCAAGTTTGTTACCAAGGAAATATTGTTGATCTTATAAATTGTCAAGATGGTGACGATGATTGTGATCATTGTCTAAATGGTGATGATCAATACCCTTATCAATATAGCGGAGATTTTGACCATGATGGAACACCTGATGATTGTGACAGTGATGATGATAATGATCAAGTTGATGACGCTAATGACTTTGATCCATTTAATATGATGAGTTGTTCCGATGAAGATTTTGATGAATGTGACGACTGTTCCCAAGTAGATGTTTCACTGAAAAAAATTAATCCACCAAATAATTCTAATTATATAGGAAATTATTCAACTGTTACGAAAGATGGTTTTAGAAAAGCTATAGTTAGTAATACGAGTATTATATATATTTTTGACTTTGATCATCAAAATCAAACGTGGACACAGGTTAGCAAAGTGGATCAATTTAAGAATAAAAAGGTTAGGTCAGTATCTTTATCCTCTGATGGTAAAACATTAGCTGTTGGTGATAAAGCCGATGGTAAAGCTCATATCTTTGAAGAAGAGCAAAACAAGACGTGGAAAAAAATATGGAGCAAAAGTTTTGGGGGCAATAACTATCATGTAAATGTTTTACTTTCCAAAGATGCTAGTAGATTATTTGTTGGAGAATCACAATATAATAAAGATAAGTTTGATAAGAAAGCAAGGCCAAGGAAGGGCAGAGAAGGGCGTGTGACTTATTTTAAACGAACTGGTGATAACTATACCAAAGTTGAGGAATTTGAAGGAGATAACTTTAAAGATGGCCTTGGTAATGTAATGACTTTAAGTGATGACATGAATTATCTTCTTCTTGGTGTTCCGAATTGGGATAAAGGAGGAGCTACTGATAGTGGAAAATTTTTCATATATAAATTTTCAGTCGATAACTATAAAAAAGAACAAACCTTTGAACGTACAGTAAAAAATGAACAGTTCTCAAGATCTTTAAAAATTTCAGACAATAATAAAGTTATTATAGCTGGATCAAAATCAGGCGTTGAGATTTACCAGCTCAGTGATGATGGTTTTGTTCATAAGCATAAGATTCTTAGGGAAACAGATGTAAATTTAAATGGTCTTGATAGTTTTGGTTATCGTTCTTCCCTTCATCCAAGTGGAACTTTGCTTGCATTAATCGACGGTAGATTTAATAAATTAAATATTTATAAGTCAACATCGATTAATCAATGGGATCTTATCGACGTTTACGAGAACTCGGAGCAAGTAGGTTATAATGATGTTGGAGAAGGTATGAGTTTTTCCCAAGCTGGTTATATTCATTTGACAGGATGTCCCGGTGGGAATTGTTTTATCCATGATTTTATAAAGCCTCAAACAATTACTCCAAATCCCAAAAATGATGGTCAAGATGGAGATTCTGACGGTTGGTGTGATTTTAGTGACCCTTGTCCAGATAATAAAGATAATGATTGTATAAATATAAAAACCGCTTGTTGTAATCCTAGTGCATGTAATTATGACTCTTATATTGCTAATGTTAGCAACAATTCAAACTCCAATCTTTTTCTTTGTGATGAGAATATATGTAACATTCCAGAGGGAGATTGTGAGTTTTGTTTACCAGACGAAAACAGGGATGGTAAAGTAGATGTCTCTGATGGCACTGGTAATCTTTACGACGCTGATTCTGATGAAAATGGTTTTTGTGCTGAAGGTTGTGGCGATTTATGTGGAGAGAATGCTCAATTTGAGCTTCCTGGCTGTAGGGATGTAGATGCATGTAACTATCTTCCTGAGGCAACCTTAGAAGATGAAAATCTTTGTATCTATCCAGGATGTGGTGAAATTTGTGATCCTGACGATTCAGAAAGTGTAACTTCTAATCCAAATAGAAGTGATTCTGATTCTGACGAAATTTGGGATGAATGCGATAATTGTGTATATGTTTCTAATCATGATCAAGAAGATGTTGATGATAATGGTGTGGGAGACGTTTGTGAGGATTGTACTAATAACACTAGTATCTGTAATGTAGAAACTCCACTCTCCGATACAGATGAAGGTGAAGATGGTGCTTTTGATGATTCATCTAATGATACAGCTCATATGAAACAACATATTGTTACTACCCCTGCAAAATTTGAAGATATCCTAAATAAAAATCTAGATGAAGGTTATTTAGAGGTTGAAGAATTTAATGAAAATAAAATTGAGGATCTAACAAAAGTATTGATTAAAAATAATTTAAATCAGTATTTGACAATCGACTATAATTCAGGTTTTGGAACAGTTGAATATAAAGTTTCATTAGAAACACATCATGACCTTCTCTCGGCGGTGTTTAATGTCTATAATGATGACGATAGCAATATTAGACTAACAAGTGTTCTTCATGAAAATTTTAGTTTGTCATACGAAGCAGGTGATAACCCATTTTTCTTTGCCAATGCTTGGGGATCAGATAGAAACGATAATGGAGAGTTTGTGACTTTTTCCATTAAAGAAGGATCTTTATTTTTGGAAAGTCATTATAGCTTCAATAACTTTGATGTCGTAGACGAAATCACTGAAGATGCTGATCTGTGGATTTCTAAAGATATTAATCAGGGTACCAGTCTTAAGCTCTATAAATTAGTCAGTCCTGATTTAAATATACCAGGTGATTTTAATTCTGATGGACTAACGAGAAAAAATAATAAACGACTTCACCACGAACGAGTTGTTACAAATAATCCTGAAATAATCCCAGATCCAGGTTGTGGTTCTCTTTCTGATCATAATCAAGAAGATATTCTTCTATCTATTCAATCTAAGCTTGAAGAGAATGAATTTTCCCTTCGTTATGATCCTGAAGTTTATCTTGCATTTAGAGACTCTCTTCTAAACTCAAAAATAAATGTTGATAGTTTTGTGAATAATATGTTTGAAGGGGGTCCTGATATTATTCATCAACCTTCTGTTCCTTATGTTTACTTCACTTATGATGAAACAAATTCTAATGGTCCACATGCTTTTATGATCATTGAAACATATGGAGTTTCAGAAGGTCCGAATGGTTTGTTTGATACAACCTCTCCTCCTGGAGAGGATGATGTAGCCGGTATTGTAAGAGACGCAAAGCTTGCGAGAAAAACTATTAAAATACCACTTCGAGATTACGGAGAAGTTCATTCAGTTGTGAATATTAATCGTAACCAAATGGTAAATTCCTTGTGTAGTAGTAATGAATGTTCAGAATCAGAAATTACTATTTACAATCATGCAAGTACTACATCAGTTGGAATAGCAATTAATGGTGTTCCTATTTACCCTGTTCTCAATGAGCAACTTGTCCCTGCCCAAGAAAAAGGAGAAATTACTTTTACAGGAATACACGTTGGAATAGATCATGAGCTACAGTATCATGCTGACAGTTATGGGCTTAATTTAAATCCCTATAATCTCTACAATGATCATGATTTCATAGATTCAGATGGAAGTTGTCTTAGTCATCCGCCACTAATTGGTTTCTCATATGATGGAATAGCACTTTATGGTAAATATAATGATAACTGTACTGATATGGTAGGTAAAATAGATCCATTAGGATCTTTTGGTACACATGAACATAGTCACGATGATGATATTTACAGTCATCATTATCATGCCCACACACAAAGTACTAAAACTAATGAAGTTCAAATCTCTGATTTAGACTATAATCTTCATATTCTTCTAAAAGGTTCTTTTAAAGGCAATATAGATGATGTTCCTGATTTTTGGAATGACGACACTCCCGATGTTATTAACTCGAATTCTCATCATACACAGTGTTATAAATCAATTTCTGAATAGGCTTAGCGAAAGAAAATGTTATCTTTGTTATTTGTGAACTCAATTTGATTCGAAGATAATTTTGTAAAGGCTTGATCCTAATAAGTGTTGAGCTTTTTTTTCTTCTTTATCTTTTTCTTCTTTTTCTTTTTCTTTTTCTTTTTCTTCTTTTTCTTTTTCTTTTTCTTCTTCTTCTTTATTTACTCTTTGTAATCTTATCTTTTCTTGAGACTTTCTCTCGTATTCATAGCAAAGACTAAACCAAGAGTCTTCTCTTCTAAAAATTCTTGAACGATTTTTTATTCCAAGTTCACTTATGATTTCTTCAAGTTTGATCTTGTTATAAAAATACATTTGATAATCAGAACTGCTTCGTTCAACTTTCAAAATAGCTATTAACTTTTTTGCGTTCAAAGATTTATCTAAGCTTGGGTGATAAAATTTACAGTTTTTGCGGTCCTGGTTGAATCTGCAGATACTATCTTCAGACTCAACTAAAGTAAGAATTTTACAATCTTCATCCCAGTCATATAAATAGTTTCCATTTATACAAAGATTTGATCCTTTTGGTGATTTTTTCGGAGAAGAGGCTCCAATGCATATAGCAGCTTTAAGAGTTATTGTGAAATATAGAATTTTTATCATAGTTTTTTTACCCAAATTATAGATTCTGATTATCGCAGGAGAGACTATTAATACTCTTATCATTTGTCAAGAATTTATAAGAATTTACTAAGAATAAATGAAAATAATTTCAACGCCCTTTTCGTTTCACTTACTTAATTTTGACAAGCTTGGCCATAAAAAGGTAAATTTGATAGATATTAATAAAAAAAAAGGAAGTAATATGAATCCCTTAAGCTCGTTGTTGTTGTCTTTTCTTGTTTTTTTCAGTGTTTTTCTTCAAGCTGGTAAAAAACCCACACCAAGTGGATCGACTTCAAGTATTCAAAAATTTTTATTAGATAAAAAAAATAGTCAAATTAGCTGGACAGGGTATAAGGGCTTAGGTGATTATATTAAATACTCTCACAGTGGTCTGGTCGATCTAGAGTCTGGTAGTGTTGTTTTTTCAAAAGGGGAGTTAGAAAGTTTCAGTATTAACATGAATATGGAAAGTATCAAAAATACTGATATCAAAGACCCCTCTCGAAGTAAACGACTCGAAAACCACCTTCACAACGAAGACTTCTTCGATACGAAAAAATATAAGTTCGCAAGCTTTTCAAGCACAAGCATTGCAAAAATTAAAGCTAAAAGTTATCGTGTAAAAGGAGTTATGACAATAAAAAATAAAAGTCAAAATATTACATTTACCATGAGTATTGAAAAAGATAGTTATGGAAAGTACTCCGCAACGGGGAAATTAAGCTTAGATCGAACTTTATGGGGAATCCTCTACAAATCAAAAAAATCTACTAAAGGTTTTACCGATAAAGTCCAATCTATATTTGATACATATAAAGATAAACTTATTAAAGATGATTTTGATATTCGTTTTGACGTAAAAACAATTTAAAATTCTTTATTCCAAAAGAAACAACAAAGACTTAATGGCTTTAACGGTAGAAACACACTATTTTCCAATTAGAATCGTCGAGCCAGAACTTTGATAACGAGAGCATGAGTAATATAAAACTTCTGGATTTTCATCTTTAATTGTAACAGTCACAGTTTTTTTTCTCTTGTCTTTTCTGACACCTTTATAGTTTTCCATATTATTTTCTTTTTCACTAACAGTAAAATCACGATTTCTTACGCTTGGATCATCCATATGAAATATTAGTGTGTCTCCCTTTTGAGCTGAAATAGAAGGTGATTTTTCCATGTTTAGATAGCATTTCTTACTGTATAAGGTGACTGAGTAATGGTATGTTTTAGCATATGAAATGCTACTGAAAGAGAAAAATAAAATTGGAAAAATAAATTTTTTATAGTTTTTTGAAATCATCTCTAGTTCTTTCATATTAGGCTGTAGTGTCTTTAAGAGTTTAAAGAAATTATTCATAAGCACTATTTTTTGTAAAGCTAGTAATAAAAGGCGTTAAATATTGGGTGCATACACTTATTAGAGTGTCCAAGAGCAATGTCTCGGACATTTGTCTTTAAGATTAAAATAAATAAAAAACCTTATGTTTTTTTTGTTTTTTCCGAAAGAATAGAAAACTACCATTATCAGTGTCAGAATTTAATATGAAAAATTTTTTGATAATTTTATTTTTATTTTTCCAATATTCTTGTATTCAAGATAAAAATGAGAATGATATACCTTCGAGTTCTTTAAATGCTTCTATGTTTTCAGATACTGTCGTAGAAGATCAGAATCAATATGATGATGTTTGTCAGGGCCTTCCTCTTGTTGGCGATCTTGATAAAGTTGATCCTTCCAATCTACAGGTTCCCACTTCATTCATGCTTTCAGATGTTAGTTTTCCATATGGTCAAGATCTATATAAAATTCCTTTTATTTCTCTCCAAGAAGACATAGATGATTTTGAGCCTTATGGTCAGAGTTTTTATTATAGTGCTTGCTTGATTCGCGACCCTGACGAATGTTATGAGTCCTTGGGATATTTTACCGGAATAAAAGATCCTAGATTAATAGGCGAATCTTTTTCGGTAGAAATAAAAACGTGTGTCAATAAAGAGCTTGTTAAAGAATCTGTTTTTGAAGATCGTCAAGATTTGAAAAAAATATTTGTTGCAAGTTCTGATAAAGGAATGGATTTTACCGTATACTGCAGCAAAAAAAGTCATAAGTTTTTTTCACAACTAAGTTCTATACCAAGTGATCTTGTGATATTTTATGAAAAAATCAAAGAAATTTGGACTATAGAAAAAGAAATAGAAAGTACATTAAGAACAGTTTATACGAAAATACAAGAACATACATTCGATCAAAAAAGTCAAGTGGATACAATTGAGACTCAAAAATCACTTCAAACACTTGGATCAGAAGTTTTTTTGAATCAATATTTAAAAAACTACAGTGATAACGAAGAAATATCTCTTAATCTTCAACAAGATGGTTTTTCTCTTACAAGTGATAATAGTCTACCTGGAACTACAAATTATGATCGTTGCACAGTTGAGCAATTATTAGAAAAAATAGAAAAAAAATCTCAAGCCAATCAAGATAGTTTCAACTTGAATCAAGAAGGAAAAGATTCTGTAAAATCACAAGCAGAACTTGATGTTGAATGTGTAGAAGACGTTCATGAGACAACAGAAGAAAGTGGTCTTTATAGTTACAGAACGACAAGAGATTCAGTTGTTTGTGGAGCTGAAATCATCAAAAAAGAAGAAAAACTTGAAGAAACGGGAATCATAGGGAAAATGAATAAAGTAAATGAAAAATACCAAAAAGAAAAAAAAGAAAATATTGCTTTAGCAAGTACTCTATTAGGGTTGAATGTTCTTGTTGTATTGAAAAGTGTCTATAATCTGGGTAATATCTTATACAATGCTAAAAAAGTAAAAACTAATATGGAAAGTGTTGCTAATAGTCCTAAAACACCACCTACTACTCCAGCACGAACAACAATACCTAAAAAAAGCGCTTATACAACAAGTGCATCTATTTCTAAAGTACCATCTTCAGTCGGTTCTAATCTAAAGCGTGGAGTAGCATCTGAAAATTTAAAAATTGGATTCAATGTTTCAAAAATAGCCTTAGCATCTTGGGGTATCTATGCAAGTGCTCAAACTTTTATGCTTACTGAAGAAGATAATTTTTCTTTTTTGGAGACAGATCTTATCATTTTAAAAAGTTTATTTCAAAAGCGTTTAGCTTTGATAGATGAACTAGATTCTCTCAAATGATTTTTCGTAACTCGACTTTTGAAGGGTAAATGAAATATTTATAAGATTTATTTACATTTTTTCTATAATTCGCTACAATTATTTTAGTCAATGAATAAATTATCACAAGGATATAAAATGAATAAACTATTACTTTTACTTACTTTAACTGCTTTATTTTCTTGTAAAACAAGTCGTCAATTTAAAGGTGGGAAAAACCAAGTAACATCAAGTGATATAAAAACTCAAGCTGAGCTTAAATTATCCATATGTGAAATATCAAAGTGTGTTGCTTCACTACAAGAAGTCGGAAGTTTTTTTATGGTTGACTCTTCTTACTTTGATCTTTCAGAACCTATTCAAAGCATGAACCCCGATGCAGATTTTTTTGATGATTCTCAAACGGTTTTTGTTGTGACAAATACGGAAGGAAACGATAAAATTTCATTTAAGAAATTTGCTACTGTTTTTGACACATTACAAAAAGATGACCAAGTTCTTATTGTTAAAACTTTTGAAGATATCGAAGAAAAAACCCATAGAGTGAAAGCTATGAAAAACTCTTCCGGTGACTCTTTTGAAAGCTTATCTATCGTAAATGAAAATCCAGATACGAACTCTATTTATGAGATGCCTATTGTTCTTCTTCAACTTGTGAATTAAAAATTACGGAATTCTTGACATAAGAGATCCTGTACTTGAACCCTTTTTATTTAAAACATAAAGAATTCCACCAAATCCATTAAGATATCGAGTAAATATATTTTGATACTTTACATTTTCTTTCTCAATGGGTAAGAGGAATGCTGACTCTACAATGCAGGGAAAATCTCTGAAAAAAGAGTAAACTCCAGCACCTCGTAATTCATGTGTGTTAACTTTTTCATTTACCTTATAACCCGTGTATCCCTGGTTTCCAAAAGATTCTTGATCCACATCGTATGGTAACTCACATTGGAAGAAAAAAGTTCGACCATTTTCACCATTCCAGATAACAGCATCTTTCGTCATATGTTCAGCAGCAAGGCCGTACATAGTAACATTGTCTCCTTCCACAACGATTCCATGATCAGTCTGATACTCACCTTTTCTAACAAGATGGTAGTCTTCTGTTGCACCATCTATGGTATGATGTTTTATTGGTTTTTCACCATGTCTTAGTTTTGTGTGATCTGCTCGCCAAAGCCAAAGGTTATCACCTATAACATTACCACTTTCAAGCTGAATCATCGTCTTACAGGAACTGTTTTCACTTTCAGATCCTCCCACTCGGATAAAAATATCGCTTAAAACGCCAGGATTTTCATTTTTTCCAGGATCTTTCGTATCTTTTGAACCCCAAAGTAGAAGACTTTCTTGTTCTTTTCGGTCTTCTTGAAGTGGTTTTAAAGAATCTTCATTTTTTTCAGTAGATGATTCAAGCATTAGGCCTGCTACACGAACTCCTTCTTTTCCTGGACTTACGATTATACATGGGTCTTTCGTTTTAGGAGAAACAAGAGTTGCTAAGCCTAGCCCAAGAAGAACTTGGTTGTCGTGTGAAACCACAAGTGGTTTTGTTAAATGATATATCCCAGGTGTGAAAACAACATGTCGTCCCATATCAAGTTTTTCTTGAATAATCTCTGTGTTAAAACTCTCATCTAGATGAAGACCTTCTTCAAGAGACTCAGGTGTATTATTGGGACGAGCAACGTAAACTTTTTCAAATGGGATCGTTGTCGTATTTTTATCTATGATATGCTCAACTCCGGCACTTTCTTTTTTTACTTGAGGCACTTGAAGATGGTACTTTCCGTCATAATTTATTGTTATAAATGGCTTTTCAGCAACAACAGGGGTCAGTTCAATATTTGTGTGGGCACAGTGAGTGTCTGTATTTTTTGCTTGGTTAGTGTTTTGGGGGTTGCCTCTTGTTCCTATGAAGACAAGACTCCAGGCGCCTCGCATAATTTCTGATGGTGTTGATGCCATCTGAGAATTTCTTGTGACCCATTGTTGCTGCGAGCCCATAAGAACATGACCATTTATCAGTATGTTTGCCATAAAACCTCCACTGGCATACAAACCATTATCATGGAGTATAAGATCATTACTCACCATGATGCGCCTCAACGGTGCTGCTTGTGACACGGCCCATTTCAAGTCTCCTATTTGACGAAAATTTTCGGCGCTTCGCCAAAAGGTATCAAGACTTCCTGCTCCACCAGGCCTTTGGTCCATAGCGTCAGAGTAAACACCTCTTCCTCTTGCTGTTGCAAAAGTCACAGCAGCTGGCACTTCTCCCAAGCCAAGAACTTGAGTATAGTAGCCAACATTTATTTCTTGATTCAGGTAGAGACCGGGTTTTAATAGAATAACAACTCTATCTTTCGAAAAATGACCGGTGTGTCGATCTGTTAGATGTTTTGTTCTAAGTATGATTTTCTCACTCATTTTCTCGTCGTTACTGTCGAAAATAAGAACGGAAGACTCAGGCCATAAAGGAGGGTTGCTCTCATTTTCTTGAGCTACTGTAGAGATAGCACCTAAGTTTACAAAAAATAGAGCGTAAATAACTATCTTTTTTGTTTTTTTCTTTACTTCACTAAAAGAAATCTTCATATCTTTTATGATCCTCTTGATTTTGAAATGTTTAAAAAGTATTTTAATTTAGTCTTTTTAGAACGAGAATTTCTCTTGAGGGACTATTATCTAAAGGTTTTGCTTTAAACGTTTGGTCCGTTTCAAGTTTACCTTCAAAAATTTCAAACTGCTTTAATTTTGTGTGATCATCAACAACAGCAATATATTCTTTCTTATTTTTTTTAAAAAATACAATATTATCAAAACGGTTTTCAGATTTTCGACTAGATGTCAGTAAGTTCCCCTCAAAAATTTGTAAACCCTCATGAAAGTAACCCATCTTTAAAGTAACATCGATAGCAATATAATCATTTTGAAATGAATCTTCTTCAAAAGAAATTGTCCATCTTCCCTCTGGAGTAAACTTTTGGGATAAATCAATCAAATCAGAATTTTCATCTGAATTTGAGTCTCTACTAAAAAATGATAGTCTTCCATTTTCAATGGACGCAAGATATTGAGTTCTCCGGTTCATTCCTTTTTTCATTTCTAGTCTTGAAAAAAATTTATTCTTTCCATTAATGCCATCTGGATCAAATGACATAGTTCCTGAAAAAACCATTGCAATTATTAATGCTAGTTTCATCTAAAACCTCACTTATATATAAAAAAAATGACGGTATTTTTATAATGCAAAACAGTTTTGATGATCTACATGATTTTTTTGGATTTATGATTTTTTTATAGAACACTAGTGACTGTGTGAAATACTAAAATGTTTTTCTTTTTTTAAAAAAAATATTTTACTCAAAAACAATAAAAAACAGGACATACATCTTGTCACCCGAAATAATTATTTATCCCGTTATGGGTTCAAACACATTTTGTTTTTTCATGGGGTACAGGTGATATGATAAAATATAAGGAATACCAATTTCAGAAGGTTCGAGGAAGGAAGTTATTTTTTCTCTGTACGTTAGAAGGATGTCTTTTGCTTGTGATATTTTTGTTGGATTAATTTTAATGATAATAGACCTCATTTCCCTTAATTGAAGTGGGTCTTTAACAAGAGACAAACCAGCTTGTGATAAAATACTTGAGTGGTGACGTTTTAGGATTTGTTTAGGGATTTTTGTATATTTATATAAGTTGTATTGAGAACTTCTTATCATCTTCCCATCAGCAATAGTAATTAATCCCATTTTGATCAATATGCTTAGCGCTTCTTTGGCTTGAGCTTCAGTTATAGCAAGTCTTTTTGAAAGCCAACGTGTGTTTGATTGATTTTCTTCAAGTTTAGCTAAATTTAAAACCGCAAAGTAATACCAACAAGATAGAAACTGAAAGAAGCTTGATACAGATTTTTCATCATCTCTTTTATAATTTTGGTTGATTTGTGAACTCAAGATAAATTGTTCTATATCTTCTTTAGAGCACCCAAGGTTTAAAGCAACTTTTTCGGAATTTTTTTGCGAGAAAAATCTTTTTCCCGATAGAAATTCAGATAAATTTGAAGGCGATATTTTTAGGTCTCTAGCGAAAGCACGCATGGAATATCTTGAATTTTTTATTTGGCGTTTCTCCAACTCCTCAACCAGTAAACTTCGTGCAAAATCAGAAGTATGCATCTTTATCATCTCATTTTTTATTTTATTTTTTTTTCAAATTCATTATATCATAGCTTATAATTTTGATAAAAATTAAGATTTGATAAAAGATAAGTAAACATGAGATGAAAATCGTTTCGAGTATCTAAAAAACTATTTAATTTTAATAAAATAGGTTCAAAAGTTACTGCCACAAAACTATTTCACTCATTGTTTTATTATTATGTTTGTCGGATTTTATTTTTAATGCTTATTTTGAATCTAGTAGATTCATACTAAGCGTCTTGAAATATAATTAGCTATTTCAGTGTATTAAATTTAATGTGACTTTCTCTAAAATCAAAAAATATTGACTTGGCCATTTTTTTACTGTAAAATTTTAATGCTCAAAAATAAATTATTTAAATAAGGTGTATAAGATGAATTCTAAGATAAATGAAAATTCTCAAGAAAAAAAAACAATATTTATTATTGAAGACCATCAAGCATCTTTAGATAATTTATGTGATCTACTTGCTTTGCTTGGACCGGTGAAAGGTTTTACTTCTGCCCAAAGTTTTTTAAATTTTTATACTGGTGAAGAAAAAGGTCTTTTAATTTGTGACATTAGACTTCCTGGAATGGGAGGGATTTTATTATACAAAACACTTCTTAAACAAAAAAAGTTTTTACCAACTATTTTTATCACTGGTCATGGAGATATTTCAATGGCTGTTGAATGTATGAAATTAGGTGCTTTAGATTTCATTACAAAGCCTTATAAAAGCCAAGATCTTCTTGATCTTGTTTATAAAGCTTTTAATTCAACAAATTTACTTCCTAAGGCTTGTCGCCATGAAACTGATTTAAGTGTAATCGATGATCTTGCAATTACTCCAAGAGAAAAGTCGATAGTAAAAGAGCTTCATGCTGGACTTAGTAGTAAAGAAATAGCTAAAAAACTCTTCATCAGTGTTCATACTGTTGAGGCTCATCGGGCAAATATTTTAAAAAAGACAAAATCTAAGTCAACTCTGCAAATGCTTGCAAAAATTAACAAAATCCAAGAAGCTTCCTAGTCTATCTTTTTATATATAGTAACTTTCATATATTTTTATCACTTTTCTTTCTTTCTCTTACTTTATACTGGTAACTTTTGATAGGCCTGTTGTTAACAATTAGTAAATTTTATGATATTTTTAGTTGTTTTTTTATATTTAATATCTTTTTCCTCTCTTTAAATACCTGATTTTTACACCTTTTTGATGATTTACTTTTTTTTTTTTTGAGTAATTTTTTTTAAGAAATTTCTCTTAATCAATTACGAAATTTTTTGAAAAAATAATAAAATTTTACAAGCAAGGTGATGAAATGTTCATTAAAATATTTTTTTATTTTATTTTATTTTTTTATGAGTTGAGCTGTCTGGGGGGTGAAAATGATTTAAGCATGTCCATATCGTCCAGGCGTTCGAAGTCTCTTGGTGAACTTCATTTTAAAAAGTTTATAAAAGGTGGTTCTTTTTTCCCCAAATTAAAAAGGTCGCAGAAAAGATTTTTGTTTGTTAATGTTTTCTTTCGTAGTACAGCATCTATTAGTCCAAGGTTTGATGAAATATTAGTTAAAGGTGTACCCGAGTCTGTTGCTGAAACTAAAGTAGGAACTGTTATTTTTCTTGATATAGCGAATTCAACTGAATGGACTAAAAACCATAACCCTAAAGAATGCTTTCAGCTTTATGAAGATTTGTTTGGAAGACTTTTTGATGACATTAAAATAAAATTTACACCACATGTAAGGTTTATTGAAACAGCAGGTGATTCTTTTGTCGCTCTTGTCGGCGGGCCTCATCATAATTATTCCAAAAAAGAAAATGAAGTCATTATTGCAATCAATGCCGCAAAATATTTGAAGCAAGTCGCTTCAGAGGTCTTTTCTCGAATTGAGTATAATGGATTGTCAGCTAGAATTGGCTTAGCAACAGGAGATTTACTGGGAAGAATAACATGTAATGCCTACCATCTGTTCGGCCCGACTATGACTATAGCTTCAAGGACTGAAAGTTCTTGTCCTCCTGGGAGTATCCTTCTTCATTCCTCAACATTTAAAGAAATTCAAGGTACTGTGAGTGAATCAATGGTTTCAGACTTTACACTTTGTGAAAAGAATGTTGATATGAAAGGGTTAGGAATTCATAAAGTTTATGAGGTAAATTTTTAAAAAATCTTTAAATAGATATATTAAATGATTTTCATAATTAAAAATTCTTATATGTTTGAGATAAATCTATTTTAATTTTCATTTAGTTTTATTGATCAATGATTAGTTTGATTAAACTGTTAGCATAAAAAAAACGAAGATCAATAGATTTTATACCACGAGCACTCAGCTTGCCAAAAGCACCTTATTTTAGGGCACCAAAGGTTTCTTCCACCACTTGGCCATTCTTTCTCTTTAAGTATTAGACATTTATCATTATAGGTTGGATCTGCTGTCGCTTTTAACCACCAATCTTTATCCCCGACTCCCATGAAATATAAAACCGCTGTAGCTATTACAGCAGCTGTTACAAGTATTGAAAGACCTACTAAAACCGCAAGGCCAATTGGTCCTGTATAAAAGGCTATAGCAACGGCAAGAAGTAAATAAGCTCCGAAGCCTCCTAACATAACGCCCATAAATAATTGTTCTGATATTAATGGATTTTCATTTGTTTTCTTAACAAACTTAATAGAGGAAGAACACCTATTTACAATAGATGATATCCAACCTCCTGGACGATCAATAGTCCAGCTTCCGTTTACCCAAGTCCAATCTTTTGACTTGGTACAATCGATCTTGTTAGTCGTCACACCAAGCACTCTAGTCAAAAGTGAATTAATTGATGATTTTCCCGCGGAGGTTGAGGTTGAGGTATTTATGTATGGGGTGAAGGTTTCAATTTTTGCGTTTGGATAAATACATTCAACGTCACCGAATTGATTTTGTCCATTAATAATACCGCCACTTTGTTGGCAAGATGATAAAGTTTTGTCACATAATTGACCAAACTCATTTGATAAAGGTTGTCCTGTACTTGGGTTAATTTTATTTTTATAAGGTAGTATACATTGACAAGTTGTTTGGCCTTTGTCGTTTATTTTCATAAGTTTTGCACCTTCATTACACATCTGACCAACTATTCTACTTTGTGCAACTTCAAGGTAATAATCTTCATTTGTTGGATAAACTTTAAAAACTTTATTAATATTAACCCTTTTATTATTATAAAACTCAGGACCAGGAAAATGTGTTAAAGTATATTTTAAAAGTATACTACTTGCAATATTACAAGATGACTGATTATTTGGACATACAGGTGAAAACATAACATTTACCTGGAGTGGATATTCTTTTTGTGAAAAACTAGAACCTCTTTCTCCTTTGAAATTATAAGAAACATATAGACCACCTTGATATCGTCCACCTAAATAGCATTCAGCATCATTTGGATAATCAACGGATCCTCTTCTTGTCACATTATTGCGACAATTACTATAAAGACTAGGGTCTTCAAGAAGCACTGATTCATCAGCAACAAGAACAAAATCATACCAATTATTTGCTGAGCATGTCGTGTCATAATCTGAAAGACAATTTTCTAGCATATCGTTATTCGATAGGTATTTAAGCTTTGAACTTGCAAGTAGATTCTTACGGTTTACAAGGTTATTTTCTAGATGCTTAATTATTTCATTTCTCTTCTTTTCAAATTCAAAAATTTTAAGTTGACTTCGTCGCATAGATTCAAAAGTAGTAATTGCTGCAATTAAAGTGGTTGTAATTGCTGTAGCTATAATAACCTGAAGTAGTGCACCGCCTTGATTGCTTTTATTGAAGAAACCTTTCATAAAATTTCCTCTATAAGAAAATTTAATAATAACTGATTGCAGATGAGAACTAATATATAAATATTCTACCAAAATATAATTTTCGATGCACAAAATAAAAGATTTGTTAAATTGTATTTTATGTATATAGCTGAAATAAATGAAAATTTAATATATGCTTTAAATATTTTACAAATCCCAACAGAGGTGAAGAATATTCCGATATAAGACTTTGAACAGGGGACCAGTGATGATGTATGCTAGTAGAGTTTAAGTTAAATAGGATTTTCTATATCAATAAATTTATGCTTAATTTTGAATTTATCTGCTAGATGTGAACCAAGATTTTTAACTCCATAGCGCTCTGTTGCATGGTGTCCAGCAGAAAAAAAGTGAATATTAAGTTCTCGGGCATAGTGACAAGTTCGCTCTGATGCTTCTCCTGTTATATATGCGTCAACTCCTAATCTTGATGCTTCAACAATATAATCTTGTGCTGCTCCTGTTGCCCAAGCAACGGTTCTTATTCTTTTCTGAGAACCTCCAATGTGAAGTGGACGTCTCAATAATTTTTGATGAATACACTTTTCGAGCTCTTCGGGTGTTAAATCTTTTTTAAAAGATCCGAAGCAACCTGCTTGCTGCCAGGGTCCGGATGAGAATGTTCCTTCAACTTCAATATCTAAAATAGCAGCCAGGGCAACATTATTTCCAAACACAGGGTGAAAATCCAACGGGAGATGATATGCAATTAGATTAATGTCTTGAGCTAATAATTTTGCAATTCGATTTCTTTTCATTCCTGTTATAACAGCTTCTTCACCTTTAAAAAAAAAGCCGTGATGAACTAAGATAGCATCAGCTTTTTCATTTATAGCAGCGTCTATTAATGCTTCGTTAGCCGTGACTCCAGTTATTAAAGTTTTAATTTCACTTTTGCCTGAAATCTGTAGTCCGTTAGGAGCATAGTCTTTGATACTTTTACTTTTAAGTAGAGTTTCGAGATAGTTTAGACAGTCTGAGGTTTTCACAAGAACTCCATAAGAAATGAAAATATAATAGATATTAACAAGCATTATAGTAAATTGCAAGTTGATATACTATCAATAATTTTTTTATAAAAGAAAAAATAACTGCTTTCAGTTTGGGTGGATGATCTTCCAGGTTCTTATAACTTCGTCGATTTCAATTCGTTTTTTATAGTTTGGATCAATCATTTTACTAATTAATTCGTATTCTTTTTGAAGAAGAGATTCACAGGTAGTTCTTTGAGGCATTTTCTTAATAAAAGAGACAAAGTCATGGTGGGCTATTTTTTGAGATTTGTTATAACGTTGATAGTTATTTAGGTCTAATTTTAGGGTGTCTTCAAAAAACATCATTTTTGTGTCAATGACAGGTTTTTTACCTAATTTTTTCATTCTCTTGTTGCAACATCTCCAGTACATTTTTTTTAGTGTTTTCTCTGTTTGAAGATCTTTGTTAAATCTTTGAGATTCAAATAGCATGATGCCAAGTGAGTAAATATCTGCTTTTGTAGATTCAATCATTTTTATCTTCGTTAAATATTTATCAGTACCTCTTTTTTTATATCTTTTTTTTATAACTCGTTCTGGAGCTATGTAATTAGGGGTTCCGACAAAACTATTATTTAATTGATGAATAGATTTTATCTCATCGAGATCTATTATTTTTATAGAGTGTTTCTTATCAATAAGTATATTTTCAGGTTTTAAATCTAGATGAATCAATCCGTGATCATGGAGTTCTTTGATAGCAAAGAAAATTTCTCTAAAAATCAAACCTCTCTCTTTAAATGATCTTTTGTCACTCCAAAAAAAATCTAGTTTATTTAATCTCATTTTGAGTTCTTCTTGACCCAGTTCAGTAATTTCATATTTTCCATTATCGGTTCTACCATATTTTTTCAAAAAATATTTTGATGTATGAGAGAAACTTTGAAGAACCTGTTGGGCAAAGTTATCATGCTTATCAGTATCTGGTTTGAATAATTTTTTTACAGCAAAAAAGAAATATTCTCTTCGAAAAAATCTTCTACTATATTTTGTTACTTTTACTTTGTAAACTGCTCCGCGACCACCTCTTGCAATAAGTTTTTTGACAACAAACTTAGATCCTTCATTTAAATATCCTTTGTCTTTCTGTTTTATGTTTTCTAACTCACCCAGTTTGTTCTTTAATGATTCTGCAACTTGTTCTCTTGTTTTTTCTTCTTGTGTCGCATTTTTTTTTACTGAGATAAAAGACAAAGCATTTACGGAAAATATCGAAATAAAGGTGAGAAAAAAAAGTTTTTTTATGATTTCTTTTTTCAAGGCAAAACCTTTTAGTTAAAATTATAAAATAAAAAAATATGGAAAATTACTATTAATTAAAATAGTTACTTAGAATATATATTTAATAGGATCAAAAATAATTTTCATTGATAAAATAATTTTTCTTTTTTGAAAGATAATTTTCCAGAAAAGTGTGTCTTGGAAATGGGTTGCAAATAAGCTGTGAGTCATATATTGTCGCCTTCAAGCCATTATGGTTAAAGAATTATTATCAATAAAGTTTAGGATTTTATTTCTATGAAAATGATTATTAAAAATCTGATATTTATGTTTTTTTTAACACAACCTGTTTTTGGTAAAATCAAGATACAAGAGCATAAAGATTTAGAAAATTTATCAAAAAATGTTAAAAAATCAGACAAAGCCACAGAGGAAAATTTAAAGGACAGGTTACAAGCTACTCAGCAAGAACTTATGGAGCTTCGTGTCATGCTTGAAAAGTATTCAATTGACCACGAAACAGCTATGAAAAGACATCAACTTGAAATGGCTGAAATTGAAATAAGGATTAGTAAAATCAATGCTGAAAACCGCTTGGAGCAAGAAAAAACCACTCAAAAGCAGCTGGTTTTTATGAGGCAGCAAGAAGACTTAGAAAAAGAAAAGAGAACACTTCAAACTGAAAACAGTCTACAAAGTGAAAAGTTACAGAAGTTGAGCTTGGAAAATCAGGCAAAAAATATTGCCCAAGAAAAAGAGCAACAAAGTCTTGATCTTGAACAAAATCGTTTAGGTCTTGAACAAA
>PASJ01000083.1 GCA_002711925.1 Pseudobdellovibrionaceae bacterium
TGTAGGTATTATAACTTCAAAAAAAGTAGGTAATGCCGTAAAGAGAAACCGAGTTCGGCGGCAGTTGCGCGAGTTGCTTCGTTCGTTGCCAGATTCTGTAGCCAAACTACAACAAGATGTCGTTGTCGTTGGTCGAAAGAACTCTCTTCTTTCTGGCTATAATAAGATGAACTCTTCGCTGATTGCTGGTTTGCAAAGGTTAGCTGCTAAGCTAGAGCGGTTGAATATGAATTCTGAGTCATAGCCTTGTTACATGTATTGAAACTAGTTTTAGTGCTCCTTATAAAAATTTATACTCATTTGGTCTCTCCTTTGCTTGCTCCAAGATGTAGATTTTATCCAACGTGCTCTCGATACGCTCTTGACTGTTTGGATCAATACTCTCTTGGACATGCTTTAAGTAAAATAGTTTGGCGTATTCTGCGATGTAACCCTTTTCACCCTGGAGGCATAGACAAACCTTGAATATGGATAGAAGTAGCATAATTGGTATTATAGTTTGTGTTATTTTTTATATTACTTATGAAAACTATTTAACACAGAAGTATCCAAATCGTTTCAAAACCAACTTACAACAAACGGAACATTCTGAAGCTCCACCCCCATCGGAGCAAAATGACAATGAAAAAAATTTTGACATAAAAGAAAGTGAATCTGATTTTAGATCAGATGTTGCTCTTGTTTCTGAAGAAGAGCTCACTGTTGAAAATGAGGATGTCCGATATACCTTCAATCAAAAAACAGGGGGGCTTGATTCTGTTATTTTAAAAAGCTTCAAAGACGACAGTCAAACATCAACGTACTCCTTGCTTGACTCTCCTTTAACTTTTTATGCTAGTTCAAACAAGAATTTTAAAAACCCAAACTCTAACTATGAAGTTCGCCGTAGCGATGGTCAGTTGTCTTTTTATAGAAACGAAGGGCCTTGGAAGATTGAACACAGGTTTCGTGTTGATAAGAAAGGTTTTGGAGTTGATATTGACTTTTTTTGGACAAATGTAGGAGAAAAGCCTCTTAGGCTTGTATCTCATTTTTTTCTCAAAGAAGAGCTTTTACTTAAAGAAGTAAGCAGCAGTTTTATGCCAGGTGTATCTTCTGCTCGTCAGTCTTTTGTTGTTATGAATAATGGTGAAGCTGATCGTTTAGATTTTAAAGAATCTTGTAAAAAGGACAGTACAAAGCCTCTTTTTAGTGGGCAAAAAGGACATTTAAATTTTCTTGGGTTTGACAATCATTATTTTCTTCGAGCTCTTTTGCCACAAGCCGAAAAGGTTAACTTCAGTATACAAAATCTTGGTACGGAAAATTCGGATTCTTGCGCTTACCTGATTACAAATAATTTTGACCAAGGTCTAGTCCAACCCATGGGGACGATGAAAATGTCTTTTAAGTCGTGGTTTGGGCCTAAAACAGCGAGTTTAATGAAAGCCTATGACCCTGTGCTTGAAAGTACTTTAGACCTAGGCTTTTTCAGTAAGATCTCCATGATTCTTTTTTCTGCTTTAGAGTTTGTTTATTCTTTTGTTGAAAATTGGGGAATCGCTATAATCATTGTAACGCTTTTACTAAAAGTTCTTTTTTATCCATTAACTCGCCGCGCAGCTATTTCAATGGCTAGAATGAAAACTCTGCAGCCAGAGATGAATAAAATAAAAGAAAAATACAAAGACGATATGAAGATGCAGCAGCAAGAAACAATGAGGTTTATGCAAGAGAAAAAAATAAACCCACTAAAGGGCTGCTTGCCATTTCTTGTACAAATTCCTATTTTCATAGCATACTTTAGAGTTTTGTCTACTTCGATAGAGTTGCGGCAGGCTCCCTTTGCCGGGTGGATACATGACCTTTCTATTGCGGATCCTTTTTATGTTTTACCCGTATTGTGTGGTCTTTGTTTTGTTTTACAACAAAAACTGACACCCACCACCTCCATGGATAAAATTCAAGAACGGATGATGATGATAATGCCTATTATGTTTTCATTTATGATGGTAACCCTTCCTGCTGGGTTAGTTCTTTATATGCTTGCAAATAGTCTTGTTTCCATAGTTCAGCAGCAGTGGATAAATAAAAAAATAGCAATGAACCCAGAGTTAGCTTGATTATCAAGGGAGATTAGAAATGAACGTTGAAGTTGAAGATAAGTCTCTTCATTTGGCTTTGCTGAAAGCAACAATAAAACTAGGAGTGTCTCATGAGCAAATAGGTTATGAGGTTTTAGATAAACAAATGGGTTTTTTAGGATTATTTTGTAAGAAAATTCGAATAAAAGCTTGGCGAAAGAAGTTTGAAAAGTCATCAAAAACTAGGAAAAGCAATTCATTAAAGCAAACCAAAGCATTACCAGAAGCTTCTGTTGTTGCAGAGATGAAAGAGTTTTGTTCTGTTATTTGTCAAAAAACTTTTGGGAAGAAAGTTTATATAAAAACAAAGACTCAAGATGAGCGTTTAATTCTCGAAATACAAGACAGTAGTTTTAGCGATACAAAAAATCGAATGTTAAGATTTGCTGATGCTCTAGAGCACTTATTAAAAAAGCATATGCAAGCTCGCAGTCTTTATCTATCAAATCGTTTTAGTGTTGATATTAATGGGCTAAGAGAGACAAAAGAATCAGATCTTATTAGCTTAGCAAAAGATATGTCTGAAAAAGTTGTTAGGAATCAAAAACCTATTGTTCTTAACAATCACAGTGCTTCTGACCGAAAAGTAATCCATATGACTTTGGATAGAGACCGAAGAGTTTATACAAAATCCGTTGGATCGGGCCATAAAAGATGTTTGATGATTCTACCTTCAAGAGCAAGGCAAAATGGACAAAGAAAAGAACGAAGACACTAACATAACTGATCAAGACATCATCTTTGCAACAGCAAACCCTTCTTCCTACCCTTCTGCTATAAGTATTATGCGTATTTCAGGCAGAGGGTGTCTTTGTGTTTTGAGTAAGTGTATTAAAAAACCACAAACTTTTATCGATAGACCAAACTATTTAGGCCTTGTTCAACTTATTGACCCTAGGGGTAAGGTCCTTATTGATAAGCCTATGTTTGTATTTTTTCAGTCACCAAGGTCTTATACTGGAGAAGAGGCAGCGGAAATTCATCTTCATGGTGGAGATTTTATCGTACAAAAACTTATCTCTATTCTAACTTACTTAGGGTTTCGGTATGCCTACGCTGGAGAGTTTACCAGAAGAGCTTATTTAAATGGTAAAATGGATCTTACTGAAGCTGAAGGTGTTCATGAAATGATAC
The DNA here is from genome assembly GCA_002711925.1 of Pseudobdellovibrionaceae bacterium. Classification (GTDB taxonomy): domain Bacteria; phylum Bdellovibrionota_B; class Oligoflexia; order Oligoflexales; family Bog-1112. The sequence goes on from PASJ01000083.1 coordinate 3,258, forward strand.
ATGCAAGTTCACACCAGCAGTGGCTTGCCGCATCACAGCTATTTTCGGGAAAGCTAAAAAGCTGTATTGATGGTTTAAGAGAGCAAGCTATTAAAAGCTTATCGAGGCTTGAAGCAGCCATGGACTTTCCTGACGAAGAAGAGGTGTCTCACATTGAGGCTAAGATCATCAACTCTGAGATGGTATCTTTAAAAGTTAAAATAGAGCGTTTGATAAGAAGTTATCAAAGCGGGAGAGTTTCAAGTAAAGGTTTAAAGGTTGTTGTTATTGGTGCTCCTAACGCTGGTAAATCAACTTTGATGAACTACCTACTAAAAAAAGAAAGAGCTATTGTAACTGATATACCCGGAACAACAAGAGATTACTTAGAAGAAAACATTTTGATTCAAGGACGACTTATTTCACTTGTCGATACAGCAGGAATACGCTCTACAAATGATATAGTTGAGCAAGCAGGTGTAGAAAAAGCTATTTCCTTGAGCGAGGAAGCAGACCTTGTTCTTTGCCTTAAGTCGTCACAGGCAGGGAATGAAGATTCATATCTTATAGATAAAGTAACCTTGAGTACTAGGCAACAAGTTGTCGTTAAAGTTTTAACTAAAGTCGACTTGCTATCTAAGAAGGAAAGACAACAAGACCCATCCATTGGTTTTTCTATCTCTTGTGTCACTGGGGATGGGCTTAAAAACTTAGAGGATTTTCTTGTGAGTCAAGTAGATGGATATGTTGAGTCAATATCTGAGCAACCTTTTATTAGTTCTAGTCGGCATTTAGCTGCTCTTGAAAATGCTCTTTTTGATATAGATAGTTTCTTTACAAATCAATCAAAAGGCCTTTATGAGGAAATACTTGCTTCTAATATAAGGTCATGCACTCAACAATTAGAGGAAATTATTGGTAAGGTCTATGTTGAAGACATTTTAGATCGAGTTTTTTCTGATTTTTGTATTGGTAAGTAAAATTTTTATTTTAGAGATAATTAAAATTCACGATAAGTATCTCAAAAAAGAAATATTTTAAGTATTTTTTTTATATTTTTTTAGAATGATTTATTTGATTGACGAGATAATTTTTTTTCCGTAAGGCTTTTATATTTTCGTTCAGTACCTGTCAGCAAAAGGTTCACTTCATGAAAGCTATTCTAGCAAAAGCAAATTACTGGGCTAGATCTAAAGATTTTGATTCTGAAACTAACCGCGAAATTCAAAGATTATTGGACCAAAAGAGTGAAAAAGAGCTTATAGACAGGTTCTATAAAGATTTAGCTTTTGGTACGGGGGGGCTGCGAGGTATTATCGGCGCAGGTTCTGCGCGAATAAATATATATAATATTCGTAAAGCAACATCAGCTTTAGCAATACATTTAAATCAGACTTATTTAAAGACCAAGATTAAGGTTGCTATTTCCTTTGACTCTAGAAGGTACTCTAAAGAGTTTGCATGGGGTAGTGCTGAAATTTTATCAGCCCACAATATTCAGGTTTTTATAACAGAAAATATGCGTCCAACTCCTATGCTATCATTTATGGTTCGAAAATATAGTTGTCACGCTGGAATTTGCATAACAGCAAGTCATAATCCACCAAACTATAATGGATATAAAATTTACTGGAAAGATGGAGGGCAACTTGTTCCACCTCACGACAAGAATATTATAGAAATTTATAATAAAATTTCTGACTATAGTCAGCTTAAAAAAATAGATGCAAGTGATGCTTGTAAAAAAGGAATGATTAAAACAGTAGGAAGTGAATTAGATGAAGATTACTTTTCTCAGGTTTTAGATCTTTCTTTCTATAAGAAAAGAGCAAAAAAAATAAAGATTATCTACACACCCCTTCATGGTACAGGAATAACAGCTGTCCCTACTATTTTGAAGTCTAGTGGATATGATATTCATACTCTTAGAGAGCAAAGTACAACAGATGGATCCTTTTCAACAGTAAAGTCTCCTAACCCAGAAGATCCTGAGAGTTTAAAGCTTGCTGAAGATTACGGAGATGTTCATCAAGGAGATCTTGTTTTAGCTACAGATCCTGATGCTGATCGCTTCTCTATCTCTCAAAAAGTTGGTAGAACTTGGCATCGTTTTGATGGTAATCAGCTAATATGTCTTTTGACCCATTTTATACTTTCAAGTTTAAAGGAAAGAAAAAAAGATCTTTCTCAAGGAATTATTTTAAAAACAATTGTGACCACCGAACTTTTAGAATCAATTGCTAGATCTTATAATGTGACATGTGAAAATACTTTGACAGGTTTTAAGTGGATTGGTGAAAAAATAGAACAGTATGAAAGTGGTCAACGAAAACCATATAAAAGTTTTATTTGTGGAGGTGAGGAAAGTTACGGATTTCTTGTTGGGCAATTTGTTCGCGATAAGGATGCAATGATTTCGTGTCTTCTTGCTTCAGAAATGGTTAATTTTTATCGAGATAAAAATATAAACCTTCGAGATGTTCTTGATAAGCTTTATCAAAAACATGGTTATTACTTAGAAAAGCTTAATACGTTTATACTACCAGGCAAAGACGGTGCTGATAATATAAATGAAATTATGTGTAAGTTAAGAGATGAAACTCCAGATGAAGTTGGAGGATTAAAGGTTACAAAATGTCTTGATTTTCTAAATACTGCAAGGTCTAAAGATATAAAAGATCAGTATGGACCTCTTCCATTGGCAAATGTCATCCAGCTTTTTTTAGGTGAGGGAACAAAATTAACTATTCGTCCTTCCGGCACCGAGCCAAAACTAAAAATATATTTTTCATTAAAAGGCGACTCTTTTTATTCCAGAGAAGAAAAACTTTCTGTGATAAAAGATAAAACACAAAAAAAATACCAATCTATCAAAGAAAATTTTCAAACTTATATAATGAATTTAAAAAAGTCCTAGTTTTAAGCCCCTTATAGCCTTTAATAAACACGTTATTTTATCAGAATTTAAATTTTTGTATTTTATAAGCTATGACCTAGCTCATGATTTTTGTGTTAACATAAATAACATAAATAATAACATTTTTGGAGTTGTGGCGTGTTTATCAAAGTAAGAAGCTATATTTGTGTCATCTTTTGTCTATTTTTATCATCATTGTCATCATCTTTATATGGAGCTATTTTCAAATTGCCAGGTGAAGGAAGTCAAGTTGTTTATAATAGATTATTTCCTAAGGAAAAAAAGATTGAAGTGAATGCATTCAATTCAGGGATGGTTATAAACCAATCTTTGATTAATTCTTATTTAGTCGGTGGCTCCGTTTCGTATTTTTGGTCTGAAATTTCAGGAGTAAATTTAGAATTTTTGAAATCGTTCAACTATGACAGTTTTGATAGAGAGTGCTTGGAAAGATTCTACGATAATATTTTTGGAACCATACTTTCTACTCCATGTGCTACCGGTGATAGTAAAGAAGAATTGGAAGCAGGTCTTAGAAGTGAAGAGTTTGAATCTGGAATCATACCTGGTACAAGTATAGCTCCTACTTACATGGGAGTTCGAGAAATTGATATGATTATTACGGCAAGCTATTCTTGGAACCCTCTTTATGGTAAGCAGTTAGCTTTTCTTAGTTTTACAAGTTATTTTGATTTTTATATAAATGTGGGAGGTGGGGTAACGATCTCTGACTATTACCCCCAAACACTAACCCTTAAAAATGGTCGTCTAGCAAGAAAAGCTCAAAATAGCGAACAGCTGAGTCAAGATGTGATTCTAGGTTGTCCCTCAGACTATCTTCTTGAAGAGGAGCAGTTTGGTGTTTGTCCTAGTGATCCTAACTTTGAAAATTATGTTGGTAAAAATGGGCGGCCCGACCCAGAAAGACAGATAACCCCTACACTTACTTTTACTCTTGGACAGAAGTTTCATTTTTCAAAGCGTTTTTTTCTTAAAGCTGAGCTAAAGGACCATTCTTTGTTTAGTGATAATGGCGTTGAAAATTTTATTTCAGTTTATTTAGGAGCCGGGTTTAAGTTCTAATTGATCTTATTAAAGCTCTGCAGCCGGTAGAATTTGACCTGTAAGCTCACCAAAACCAAGTTTATATGTTTCGCATTCACTCCAAGCATTCATAATAACTTGATCATAATCTTCTAGAAATGAACGTTTATTGTTTTCATCTATTTGAATTGGTTTTTGTCCGTTCCAAGACAATTCTAGCATACTACCATAGCTATTTTTTTCTTGCCCACTGATGGTTCCGCTTGCCATAAGGTCGCCAACATTAATGTTACATCCGGTAATGGTATGATGTGTAATCTGTTGAGCTAGACTCCAGTATAAACTCTTACTATTTGTCTGAGAAATTTTTTTTGATCTTTCGTGTTCTTTACCTTGTAAACTTATGGATAAGTTAATATCAAAGTGGGCTTTATCATTTTCTTGGTGTTGTAGGTATTTTAATGGCGTGGGGTCTTGCTGTGGACCTTTTACTTTGAAGGGCTCTAAGGCAGACATCGGAATAACCCAAGGAGAAACACTAGTGGCAAAAGATTTACTGACAAAGGGGCCAAGGGGCACATATTCCCACTTTTGTATATCTCTGGCGCTCCAGTCATTCATTAGAACAAAGCCAAAAACATGTGATGGTGCTTCTTCTAGTTTGATAGTTTGACCAACTTTACTTTTCTTACCAATAACTGCAGCCAGCTCTAGTTCAAAATCAAGTTTTGCGCAAGCTTGTAAGTGGGGGGGAGTTTGTTCTGATTGCTTAATTTGTCCTACCGGCCTTTTAATATTTGACCCGCTAACAACAATTGAACTAGCCCTACCGTGATAGCCAACAGGTAGATGCTTCCAATTGGGAAGTAAAGGGTTGTTCTTATCTCGAAACATAGAACCGACATTACTTGCATGCTCTATGGATGAATAAAAATCGGTGTAATCTCCAACTTGGATAGGTAAGAGCATTTCAACTTCGCTTCTCTTGTGAAGGCATTGTTCTTTTAAAACAGGTTTGTCTCTAATTATGGGACAATCAAAGCTTAGAAGTTCGCGTAGTTTCTGGCGAGTTTTATCCCACTCTACTTTCCCAAGGTTGATGAATTCATTTAAAGAGCTGTGGTGAAAAACTTTTTGTGAGAGTTTAAGGAGTCCTTTGGATTCTAAACAGTCTAAATCAATAAGCATGCTTCCGATGGCAACACCTACACGCGGGGTTGGCTTATTCTTACATTTAAAAACTCCATAAGGGAGATTTTGGATTGGAAAATCCGAGTTTTGCTCTACTTCTATAAACGATTTAAGCTCAGGGTGTCTACTGTTCATCACTCAGAAGCTCCTTATTTTACTTAAAAAAGTTGCTGAATAAAAATTATACTGCCTTTTATTCAAGGACTTAAAAGATTAAAAGTATACTTATTTCAAGCTTATGGTTAAGAAAAAAGAGAGGAGGAACAGTTAGAAAAAAACTGTCTTCATGTTAAAATGGAATGTCATCTAAGTTGTTATCTGATGATGGCGTTTCAAAACTTGCCTTGTCGGCTTTCGGGAATTGATCAAATGATGGATTGCGCTCATTGTCTATTTGACCTTGCGGCGCTGAAGATGGCTGGCCATTGTTCGATGATGGCATAAACTGGACATTAGATGCTGTGATCTCTGTTGTATATCGTTTTTGTCCGTTTTTATCTTCCCAAGACCTTGTCTGCAGTTTACCTTCAATAAATACAGCTCGTCCTTTTGCTAAATATTTGGCACAGTTTTCAGCTTGTCTATTCCATACAATAACTCTGTGCCATTCAGTTTGTTCTTGCCTTTGTCCGTCTTTGGACCAAACTTCTGTTGTTGCGATATTTAGTGTACAAACTGCTGTTTGGCTTTGAGTATAACGTAACTCTGGGTCTTGTCCCAGGTTACCCATAACAATAACTTTGTTTAATGATGCCATGTATTTCCCCTTCTCTGGCGTTAAAAAAAACTGTGTTTATTAGCTTGTTTTTGCTTATATAAAACCAGCACTCTTTCTTTTTAATTGCTTATCTAAAAAGCATGATTAAAATAAGCCTGGCAGGATTTTATAAAGCACAAGTGGATGCTCCATCTTTTTTTATGTAGCAAAAAATAGCCGCATCATGGTGCCTTAAGTGAGTTTAATTCAACTTAAAAGCTGAATGAGACTAAATAATGTTTCTACACTTAGAAAGTCAAGGACTTATGAATAAACAAGCAAAATACATATCGATCCCTCTAATACTATTAGCTCTACTTCTTTCTAACTGCAACGAAGTTCAAGAACGTCATGCTATTAATATGGATATCTCAAGGCCTATTGATATTAAGACAGATAGTGAAAAGGAGGTTTTTTATATTTTAAACTCCAATATGGCTGGAGATTTCAAGGACGGGTCTATCCTTCTTGTTGATAAAAGTGGCAATAAGTTAGAAGCATTTTCTACACCGTCTTTAGGAAGAAGCTTGTATGTGAACAATAATCTAGCACAATCTTCTGGTTCCAAACAAAGACTCTTGGCAAGTTTTGAAGGAGGGCAAGATGATAGTCAAGCCACTATCCAAGTTTACGATCTTTCCAATGCAAAAAAGCCTCAATTGGAAAAAACTTGGAACATAGAGGGGCGACCGGCCAATGCTGTTTTAGATGAGACAGGAACAAAGATAGCGGTTTCTTGTTATGATGGAGAACTTTATCTTGGGAGTCTTGAAGATGAAGATCCATCCAATTGGTCACTTAAACATATACGAACTTACCCAGGCCCTTTGAGACGAGCTATGGTTTTTCGTCAAGGGATGCTTTATCTTTTTGTTACTTTTCCTCTATCTCCTCTAGCAAGAGATCAAATCTATCAAGACACTAAAACTTTTGACGATAAAGGCGAGGTAACAGACGAAAACACGCCAGACGGTATGCCTGATAAGTTTGCTGAAGAAAATTATGCTTTCTATCGTAAACAAACTAGCTTTTTTCATTTTGTCACTTTAGATGTGGAGCTGGCCCTCAGCGAGACAGAAAACAGCAGTGTTAGCTTACCGAAAAGTTTTAAGGAGACACAATCTGAATTGAAGTGGTTATATTTTAACCTAGAAGGCGCAGACAGTAGTCTTGACACTGGTTCAGCTGACTCAGAAAAGGGCGAAAGATTTTATAGGACAAATTTTTGGCAGGCTACTCCTCACATTGATGGTGATAAGTTTTATCTTTCTCAAAGAGGTGGTTATAGCGAAAATTCAGGTAAAATCAGCTCGTTAAGCAATAATGTTTTATTGTTTGAGATTAAAGCGGAAGAGGAAGCTGGTGTCGAAAATGGGTACTTTAATGTTGAGCGTTATTTTGGTTACGAGGAAAGTCTCCATGACGTGAAAAGGTCTTATGTGGGTGCATTTGATCTTCTTTCCTATGGTTCTGAAAATATCGAGCAGAATCTTCTCGTGGTGAATCATTTTAGGGGCCCAGACATGTCCTCAGATCCATACTATAGCTTAACTTCTCTAGTCCCTAAAGACCCCAGTAAAGATAATTATAAGATTAAATCTTCAGAAAAAATGGAAGGTTCCTATTATTCTGTTGCGGTCGGCGATGGTGGCGTGATATTGTCAAGTTTTTTCTATGCTAATAAATTAGTTCTTTTAGATAGTGAATTAAATATAATAAAAGAAATTAATAGCGAGTAGTTTAAAGCATGACCCAAGTAAACGAGTGATGTCTGTATGTACCTAAAAAAAATAGTTTTAAATGGCTTTAAGTCTTTTGCAGACAGAGTCACCTTAAGCTTAGATCAAAAGCATATCTCGGGTATTGTCGGCCCAAACGGTTCAGGTAAAAGTAATATTATAGATGCTGTTCGCTGGGTTATGGGCGAGCAAAATTCTAAAATGCTCCGCGGAGAGAAAGCAACAGATATTATTTTTTCTGGTTCAGAAAAAAGAAAACCTTTAGGGATGGCTGAAGTTATCTTGGTTTTTGACAACTCTGAAGCTTCTGATTATTGTCCTCCAGAATACCGCCATGAAACTGAAGTAACCTTATGCCGCAGAATTTATAAAGATGGCCAACGAGAGTATTTAATTAATAAGAAACAGTGTCGATTAAAAGATATCGTTGGCTTTTTTGCTGCTACAGGTCTTGGTGGACGAAGTTATTCCATGATACAGCAAGGCCAGGTAGAAAGAATCCTACAAGCAAAGCCTGAGGAACTTCGAGAGATTATAGAAGAGGCTGCAGGAACTCTTATTTTTAAGAGAAGAAGGCTTGAGACCGAAAAAAAGCTTGAGGCAACTAGGGTTAATCTTAACCGTATTCAAGATTTACTAAATGAAATAGAAGGTCAAAAGAATAATCTCAAAGACCAGGCAAAAAAAGCTCAGCAATGGAAAGACTTACAAGATAAGCTACAAGAGACCGAGCAGCAGTTTGCTTGCCAGTCCTATTTAAGTTATAGAACTAAAGAAAAATCAATTAATGATATTATTCTCGAACAAAAGACCTTAGAAGCTTCGTTACTTGGAGATCTTTCCGGACAAGAAAAAGAGCAAAAAAAGATTATTGCAGAAATAGAAAAAGCTAACCCAGAGGTTGCTTCTATTCGTGAAAACATTGCACAAGTAAGAGAAAATCTTGTTAGTAATGAAGTTGCATTGCAAAATGCAGTAAGCTTACTTGAGTCAGGTAGCGAAAAGTTGTTGAAGATGGAAGATGAACTTCTTCTTGATACAAAAAATATAAATATCATGCAAGAGCAGTACGATGCTGTTGAAAAAGAATATTTAGAAGCTAAAAAAGACGTTGAAGAACACGATCAATTTTTAGAAAAGAAATCTCAAACTTTACAAAACTTAGAGGAGAAATCTTACTCTCTTGAACATAAAATTAAAGATCATAGAGACAATTATGCAAAAGATGAAAAGTCTTATGAAGCAAATAAAATTCAGCTAAACCACATAGAAGAGCAAAGATCTAAGCTAAAAAGAGAAAATGAAATTTACTTAGATAAAATTTCTTCATTTGAAAATAATTACTCGCAGTTAAGAATCTTGATTGATAGTTATCAAATAAAGGTTAGTAATTGTCAGAAAAATATAACGGAATATTTAGAACAAAAGAAAGTTTTAGATAAAAAGGTATCTACTCTTTTAAACAAAGAGGCCTCTGTTAATGATCATATTCAGCTTGTAAACAATAAAATCATTGAGCTTTCAACCTATCTCGCTTATTTAAAAAATCCTCCTAAGAAAGGAGACTCTGAACTCTCTACCTACACTGAGTTAAAATCAAAAGGATCTTTTCAAGATTTTTACCTTATGACTGATTGTCTTGTTTTTAACGAAGACAGTGAGGTAGAAGCCCCTTCAAAAGTCATCGAGTCTTTTGAAAACTGGGCGCAGCGAGTTGTCTGCTCTGACCTTTCTACTGCAAAAAATTTTATAGCAGAAGCAGAAGTTCTTGATTTAAAAAATATTCCTTTGTCATTTTGCGGACCTCCATCAGAAAAACTTCATAACAAAAGGAAATCTTGGGCTGAAAAGTTTGATTTGCTTTCAATCCAACCATTAGTAAAGAACGTTAGCAGTGATAAGTATGTTGATCAGATTTTGTCTCGGATTTTTTATTGTTTAGAGCCTGTGTCAAAAGATATTATTATAAGTATGCCCGATCATACAATACTGATCTTGTCGAACGGAGGTGTTTTAAATAGTTCAAGTGATTGGTCTATTGGAGGATTTGAAGAAGAAAGTATTCTTAAAACAAAAAAGACAATTTTAAGTCTTGAAGAACAAATTTCATCTTTAAAAGATAAAATAAAAAATTATAATGAAGACATAAAAAGTTCCCATGACAAGCGAAAAAAATTAGCTTTTGACATTGAAGAAATCGACAACAATATTTCATCAGAAAGTAGTGATCAAGTTCATATCCTCAATGAATTGAAAATATCTCAAGAAAAAGCTAATGACAGTCAGAAAAAAATAGTTGAATTGAGGTCTGAAAGTAAAGATTCTCGCGACTTGTTTGAGTCCGTTGAAGACCTTTTCCAAGATTTAAAAAAGCAAATTGATGATTTTGAAAAAGAAAAAAGACTTAGGAAAAACTTAATTGAAGATTTAGAAGAAGAACAAGAAGCAACTCTTGAAAGCTTAGATGAGATTAAATTAACTATCTCAGAAAAAAAATTACGTTTTGTTACTTCTGAAACAAAATACACCACATACGCAGATAGCTTAAAGCAAACGTCTATACAGTTGAAAATATTTAAAGATAAAAACTCTGTTTTAGATAAAAACTATCATGGACTCAAAGGTGAGATACACGAAGCTTCACAAAACCAAAAGTATTACCTAGAAGCCATCAAAGACTATTCAGAAAAGAAGGAAGATCTAGATAGATCCTTGGCTGAGCATGAGTCTAATCACTCAGATTTATCCAAGAAAATAAAATTATATGATACGCAGCTTAAAAAGCTTCAGGGAAAACTAAACTCTGTTATACAGTTGATAGCAGAAAAAAAATCAGAAAAAGAAAAAATTTCTGCATTTATCGAAAATCTGGTTCAACAAACTCAAGAAAGTCTAAATTTAGATTTGAACATAGAGAAAATTGATCCAATAGAAAATTATAACAGTGCTAATGCTAAACGACAGGTATCTTCTTTAAAACATAAGATCGATCAACTTGGTCCTATCAACATGATGGCTATCAAAGAGTTTGAAGACTTGGATAAGCGTTGTCAGTTTGTTTCTGCCCAAAAAGAAGAGTTGGTATCTTCAGTGGATCTTCTAGAACTTGCAATTGAAGAAATTTCAGAAACATCTAAAAATAAATTTTTAACAATATATCAGCAGCTTAACCATGAATTTAAAGGTCTTTTTCCTATCTTGTTTCCGAGAGGTGAGGGGCATATTGCTTTAACGGACATAGAAAACCCTTTAGACTCAGGTCTTGAAATACTTGTTCGTCTTCCTGGTAAAGCACAGCAAAACATGCGTTTATTTTCTGGGGGTGAAAAAGCTTTAACGGCAATAGCATTAATTTTTGCTTTATTAAAGACAAAACCTACCCCTTATTGTTTTCTTGATGAGGTTGATGCCGCTCTTGATGAAGCAAATGTCAGTCGTTATAACCGTGTTTTAGACTCTCTTTCTGATCACTTCCAGTTTATTATTATAACTCACAGAAGGGGTACAATGGAAGTTCTTGACACCCTTTATGGCATTACGATGCAAGAGCCAGGGGTCTCAAAAGTTGTAGGTGTTGATCTTAGCAAACATCTTCCAGCTCACCTTCAAAAGTCTTTCAAGGAAAGGTCTCAAGCGCAAGCAGGTTTCGAGGGAAAGCAAACACAAGCGTATAAGATATAAGTTTTATGTCTTGTGAGGATTACAGCTTCCCTGATGATATATCTGACTCTCTGCCAAACTGGGACTCAATACCAATAGAGTCATAAAGAAGTTCATCAATAGTTTTTTTAATCAGTATCCAAAGTAGCTCTCTATCGCTACACTTTGCAAAAACACCAAGAGGAATTTGAAACCCCCCTTTGTCTTTTCGACCTCCACCATACCACTTACCATCTCGGTCTTTACCAAAAAGGGTTTTAATATATTTATCGGGGTCGAGTGTGTGAGATTTTGTTCTTAAAGAACCATCTACAAATTCATTAGCAACGATACCGTAGACTACAACTGTTTCAATTCCCTCTCTATGTAAGAGATAGTCAGCACATTGACCTATTCCGTCTCTATTTTCCTCTCGAACGTACCCTACTCCGGAAAAGAGAAAGGTTTCTCTAATATCTTTGTGCTGTAAAGCTATTTGAGTTAGATCCATTGTTTTCGCTGAAATAGCTTGTCTTGAAATTAGCGTTAGAAGATCTTTATCAACTTTTGGAGCAAGAAATTGGCTTGCTTGGTAGTCGATAGAGGATGCATTAAAATAATCATCTGTGTCAGAGCGGATGCCGTGCATCAGTGCTGTTGCTATTTTTGTTTCTTCCGGTTTATCACTGTGAAATTTATGGCCTGATTTTTGAATATATTCTGTGAATATTGCAGATGTTGACCCGGCATGTTCTCTGATATCAATAAACTCCGCCTCAACCTCTCCAGTAGGCTTGTGGTGATCTACAAATGTTAACAACTTACATGATGCAGGTAATTCAATAGGCAGATGATTATTTTGTGAGTCGTTGATTGCATAAAACTCAAAACCTTCAGCATTAAAATCTGAGCCAACCTGTTCGAGGTCAAGGTCGAGTTTTTTGACAAGCGCCCTATTCTCGTGGTGAGAGATGTCATCAAAATAGACGATCTTTGTTTTGATGTTATGGAACTGGCATAGCCAAGACAGAGCTATTGAGCTAGCGATATTATCTGGATCAGGATAACCTTTTATACAAATGAGCAAATTAGTCCCGCGAGCATTTTCTAGAGTTTTAAAAAATGACAAATACTTGGGCGAAGCTGCCTTATTACTTCTGTGCCCTTTAGATTTACGGTGGCCTTCTAGCTCTTGCATTGCTTTGTGTTCGTTAGTCTTTTTTCTTGCACCCATAAGGTGTATTTTTGATGAATCAGTAATTTTTTTTGATCCTTTTTTTATGTGGCCTTTTGTCTTACTCAAAAGAAAGTCCTCATATCCATTTTTTTTGTCAATAGAAACTTAGATTTTGTATCTAATCGTTTATTCCCATGAGTCTGTTCGGCATTTTAAGTGAAAGGTTTAGTCTTTTTCTTATTCTTGTCCAGGTGAAATCAATTAATTGTTTTTAATTAGTTGTTCGAGTTTTTTTTTTCTATCTTCTTGATATTTAGAATTTTTTTTTTTTTTTTTCTGAAGCTAAAAAATTTGTAGTGTTTTATTCGAGTCGGCTTTTAAGGTTTGATTTTATAGGCGAAGTTATTTTTTTTTAGTGAGTGTGCGATTGTTTTATCTTCGAAGTTCAATTGTTTCTATTTAATGGTTTCATTTATAAACCTTAGTAAACTGGAACTGGTTGGAAAGTCGTTGTAGTAAAATTTTTTGACTTTAACGCTATCATTTATAAGAGGTTGTAATTCTTTTTTATTTTTTAATTGTTTACATATTCCTAGTATGAGTGGGCAGTCGTCGCGATCTTTTATTGTTTTGATACGATCGACAAGTTGACTTGAGTGCCACCGATGAAACATCTCTAAATGTATGTCTTTATTGGTTTTATTTGTGAACAAAAAGTCAGCGAAGCAATATGATTGTCGGCCAATATGTAGGAAGTTTTGTCCTGAGCTTACTTTCCAGGTAGAAGATTTCTTATTAAAGTTTGATATAAGTTCTGAAAATTCTTTAGGAATATATGGCTGGGTACTTTTGTAGTGACTTTCAATTTTGCACTGATCGCTTATAAAGAGTTTAGCATCTTTATTTTTTATATTTACTTGAGCCGATAATTCCCAGTGCTTTGTATTCAATAAGTGGGGAAAGAAGTTGGCAATTCTAAGACCATATGTTTGTTGTTGTGAAAATAGAGACAAAGGGCCATTAATAGAAAAAATAAGCTGTTTATCTATGTCTTTATGAACTTCAGGTAATAAACGATGAAACTTTAATTGCTTAAATAGGTAACGTTTTTCGCTGATGGAAGAGTGTTTTAGTTCTATTTTTACATCAGAAGAACGTAAAAGTAGACCTTGTATTTGTGCACAATTATATCGGTGAATAAGATCTTGTGCCGAAATTATCGGTAATTTTGTTAAAGTTTTTCTTTCAGGCAGGTCACTATAAAGAGTTTCAGCGATTGAAGAAAATTGCTTGTTTTCTTGTCTTGCAAAGCTTTCTTGGAACGCTCTCATATTTTCAAAATGTTTTTCTTGTCTGAGAAATTGAGCATTTTTTATGAGTTTACAGCGTTTTTCGTATGTATTTTCTTCGCAAACTTCCTCAAATGTACATAAATCAAAAAGTATTTTTTTAAAACCGAAGTATATTTGACTGTTCTTTGATATGGGTTGGTGGTCTGCGAGCCTTTTTTCTAAACTTTCATAGCTATGATTTAAGTTGTTTTTAAAAAAAGATATGATTTTATTTGCTACCTCTAGGACGTCTTGGTCTGTAGCCTCTATCAAATTTGCAGATATATTTTTTTTTTGGATTTTAAAACTAAGTAGATCTTTGGTAAGCATTGTGCTGCCTTCGTCTTTCATGTACATATTTTTCACTTGTGTTTATTGCTATGATTTCATAAAGCAGAGCTCTTTTGCCTGGTTTATGTCTTAAAATTCGCCCAAGTCTTTGAACATGTTCCCGGACAGCACCGCTGCCAGACATGACAATACCGACACTTGCTTCAGGAACATCGACGCCTTCATTTAAGACTTTTGAAGTTACAAGTACTTTCAGCTCTCCGCTACGGAATTTGTCTAAGAGCTCTTTTCGTTCTGCAGCTTTTGTCTTGTGGGTGATCACAGGAAGAATAAAACTTTCCCCAATTTTATAGGCTAGAGCGTTTTCGTCTGTAAAGACAATGGCTGAATCCTCGCTGTGAGAATTTAAGATTTCCCAAAGTCTATGGAGTTTATTTTCGGCATATTGAGCTGTCTTTTTTTGTTCTCTGTAGGCTTCAAGTGCTTTCTTACCTGCTTGTGATTGGCTAGCTTTAATTAAAAACATTTGCCATCCTCCCGGGTGACCAAGATTAACACGAGCTTGCTTTAGAAAGGAAAGATAAACCTTTCTTGCTTGGTCATATTTTTCTTTTTCTGACTTATTTAATTCAACTTCGATCTTATGGACATCATAAGGAGAAAGAACTTTTGAAACCATATCTTGTATAAACCCCTCATATACTTTAGGGCCAATTGTTTCATATAAAATCTCTTCTCCACTATCTGTTCTTTCAACAGTTGCTGAAAGTCCTAGCCGAAAAGGCGCTATAGATGCCTTTGTTATAAGAATATTTTGAGAAGTAGGTAGGTGATGACACTCATCAGCAATAAGAAAAGCAAAGCGATTACCATATTTTTCAATAAATAAACGAGCAGAGTCATAAGTCGATACGGTTATTTCTTTTATTTCATGATAACCACCACCAAGTCGACCAGGTTCGACGTTGAAAAAAGATGAAATAGTTGTGTGCCATTGATTTAAAAGATCAATTGTTGGTACTAGAATAAGTGTGGAGCGCTGAACTTTTTGTATGGCAAGAATAGCTAATATTGTTTTTCCTGCACCCGTTGGCAAAGACACAACACCGACTCGGCCAGATTCAAGCCAGGCTTTAAGCGCTTCTGTCTGGTGTTTTCTTGGGGTAATCGCTTTTTTTAGCTTTAAATCGAGTTTTTTGTAATTATTGGCATAATCATTTTTTGAGACTTTATGTTTGTTTAATTCTAAGATAACTTGACGGTATAAAGATGCAGGACTTCTATATTCTAAGGTTCTTCTATCGTAAATAACATCTTGTAAACCAACAATCGGGCTGCCATCCGCAACGTTTGAAAAGATTAAAGTTCCATCTTCATATTTTATTTGCATGTTATACTTTTCATTTATTGAATTGTTAGCCTAAAGCTATTAGAAATTTTTCTTACTCTTTTTGCGTAAGTTTTTCATAAAAAAAGAGTAGAACGTACATAATAGCACAGAAAAGAGCAAGGATGGTGCCAGAAAAAAAGGCTCCTTCTATCCACTTTGAGGTCTTGACTCCAAGGAGGTTATTTATAAGAATAAAATTCCCGCTCAGAATAATAAGTATGAAACTAATAGCAGTAAGTTTTTTGATGGTAAGTTTTATAATTTTCATTTTTTCATCATCTTCTTTAATATTTCGAAGTAGAAGTTGCTTATTAGCAAAAAATCTTTACTTTATAGTCGATATGATAAATGAAAGTAACTGGAGGTTTCAATGTTAAATATCAAAAGTCTAAGTAAATTGATAATTTATATTTATTTATCATTGCTTCATCCTGGGCTTTTCGCATCAGAAAAATTACCTTTAGGTGAAGTCCCCCCACTTCTTAAGTTGGAAGGTAATGGTGGAGGTCGAGTTGATGGCAAACCCTGGAGTAGTTCGAACCTTGTTGGTAAAGTTCATGTTTTGTTTTACGTAGCACCGAGTCAAAAGGAACTAAATCGTCTGGCTTCAGATGCAATAAAAAAGGAAAAATTTCCTAGGGAAAAGTATGCCTCAATTGCTGTGGTTAATATGGCAGCTTCTTCTTGGCCTAATTTTATTCTTTCTACAAAGATAAAATCTAGTCAGAAGGAGTTTCCACATACTTTGTATCTTAAGGATGTTGACAGAGCTTTTGTAAAAAATTGGGATTTGAAGGATAATTCAAATTGTGTGCTTATTTTTGGGACTAAAAGTGAAGTTTTGTTTCGATTTTGTGGCAAGTTACCTGAAACTAAAATAAAAGAAATGCTAAGTATTTTACGAGCAAATATTGTAAAATAAGGGGTTGTCTTGAGTTCAATAGACACTTTTCAAGCAGTTATTCTCGGAGTTGTCCAAGGAATAACGGAATTCTTACCAATTTCAAGCTCAGCTCATCTGATACTCGTGTCATGGTTTTTAGGTGGTAAAGCAATACCATTATCATATAATGTTGCTCTTCACTTTGGGACTTTGTGTGCAATTTTCCTTTATTTTTGGAAAGATTGGCTTGCCATTTTACAGAAGACTTTAATTCGAATCCATTCAGGCCATAAGTCTTTTGAGTCTGATATTTTGTTACCTGCTCTTATTCTAGGATCTTTTCCTGTAGGTTTGGTAGGGGTCTTTTTTAAAGACTCTATCGAGAGTCTTTTCCATTCACATCAAGTGGTTGCTCTGCCTCTTGTTTTTGTTGGTTTTCTTTTATGGTATGTTGATTCAAAATCAAAAAGTGATAAGAAATTAAATGAGCTTACGCTAAAAGATGGGATAATTGTTGGTTTATTGCAAGTTTTGGCTTTAGTCCCAGGAGTTTCTCGGAGCGGGATTACAATTATTGGATCGCGAGCTTTGTGTTTTAATAGAAAAGATGCTGCGAAATTTTCTTTTCTGCTAGGTGTGCCTCCTATGTGTGGTGCTACTTTATTGCATTACAAATCTTTTTTACACGGAGTGGCTTCTTCAAGTTTTTATTTAGGAGTCTTTACATCGGCAATTGTAGGAGTTTTCGTTATTAAATATTTTTTAAAGTACTTGAGTCGCTTCGGCTTTCTTTTGTTCTTTTTATATCGATTACTCTTGTCTTGTTCTTTAATTGCACTTTCTTAGTTATTTTTATCATGAACTAAAAAAAGACTTTCTCTAAATGGGATAACCTTATCTATACCCGGTTGTCCCAACAGTAATGCTAACCATCTATCTAGCCCTAGAGCATTACCGCAGCATGGTTTCAGTCCCTTTTCTAAGGACTTATAAAAAAAGGGGTCCATTTCGATGATTTCTTTTTTTATACTTTTTCTTTTTTTATTTGTATCTTCAAATCTTTTTTTGTTTTCTGTTAGACCTTCTAGTTCTTCGAAAGCATTTGAGATTTCATTCCCTTTGATATAAACCTCAAACCGTCTAGCTTTGGAACTCTCTATTTTAGCTAGTGCTGCTTGAGAAGGTGGGTAGTCATACAAAAAAACAACAGGGATTTTAGTAAGTTGAGGCTCAATCCTTTCTATCATGATTTTAAAAAAAGCTGTTTCGAAGTCATCGTTAGAATTGACGGAAAGGATATTTTTTGCTTTTGCTTTATTTGCAAGTTGAGGGTCATTATCTTCTAAATCGATTTCAACAAACTTATAGAAAGCTTCTTTGACAGAAAAATATTCCGGGGCATTCGGAAATTCAAATGAGATAACATCAGGATATAAATCTTGAAGCTCCGTGTAAGTGAATTTTAAAAGCTCAAAAGTTTGAGTCATGAAATCGCGGTAGGATATATTTGTTTCATACCATTCTAACATAGAAAACTCAGGATGATGCCAGTTTGAAAACTCACCGTTATTGCGAAAGCACTTTGCTATTTGAAATATTTTGTTCAGATCTTGGGTAAGAATTTGCTTCATATGGATTTCAGGGCTCGATCTGAGCCATAATTTCTTTCTTTTTCCATGGTAGTTTACCCAATGACTGCTGAAGTAGTCTAGGTAGACCTCTGTTCCTGGGCAAGATACAGCTAGTGGAGTCTCGACTTCAAGATAGTCTCGTTTTTTAAAAAAATTTCTTATGATTTCATAAAAATCAGACCTTAACTTATATTGAAGCCTAAGATTATTCATATTTTTCCGTCTTGCTTTGTAAACTAGATATAATATCGTTAGTGATTACCTACCTGAGAAACTAGATTCTTTTATATGGGTATCAAGACTTTAGCAAGCTGATAATAGGCAGTTTTGAGTGTCGGTGGCTTTTTATGATAAATAAAAACCTTGTCTAGGGTACCTTTTATTTGCTTGAGAAGATCTGATCTACAAGAGCTTTATATTCTTCCCAAAGTTCTAGTTGAATGCAAGGTTCTTCTAAGTCAGCAAGAAGTCTACTTAAGACAAGGATTCCTTTACCTGTTTTTTGATTTTTAAAATATTCACTGTGAGCATCAATAAGATCTAGTGCCTCTTCTAAGCCTTCTTTGCTTTGTTCGCTTACTGCTGTTAAAACTCCTTTTTCTAACCATTTTGCTAGCTCTTGAAGGTTGGCTTGAGCTTTGTTTCCTAACCTTATAATATCATTGCATAGTGTGAGGAGAAATTCCTGCGGCAAATATTGTTCATGCTTACCGGCGAAATATCCTAACGTTCTATAGGCACTATAGTTTTCTTTATTGCTCTGCATGTTGCGGACTTTAACCATGATTTTATCGTATGCTTGCACGGATGCTTCTCTAAGGTTTGCAAGTTGCCTCTCTCGTTCTTCGATTTGAGGCTTAAGCTTTTTGCTTAGAATTAGCATTGCTTCGGTGGCTTCATCCAGAGTGATTTGTGAGTTTATATCTAACTCTTTGTTTAAGCCCTCATTTAAAAAAAGCAAAACATGTGGGAGGGATGTTTGTGTTGCCTGAGAAATTTGTTGAAGGTTTCTAATCGAGTCAATTTGCCAGGTTGGTAAAATTTCGTTGAGTTTGTAAACAAATTCAATCATTTAGAACCCCTAATCACGCTAGCTTAGCAATTTAAGTTAAATTTTTTTCTCTCTGTCAATGATTCAACTTTAAGCTTTTAGCAAAAAGTGTACTTTTTTATTTTAGGGTGACGGGTATAAATTTCTTAAGACTCGATTCAAGCCAAAATTGTACCTTATACCTTAAAAACGCCAGCTTATATTTTTTGTGTCCTAGTTCTTATTATAACTGAGAGGGGGGTGGCAACACAACGGTGTGCCAAGAATAAATTCATTTAGAGAGGATATACAGTCCCAGATCTTAAAGAAATTTCTAAATACAAACATCTATGAAATTTCCAATATATACAGCGAAATAGGATGTGTGATTGCATGCAGAAAAAGAAGCTTAAAGCTTCACAGAAACTATGTTCTTAACTGTCTTCTTTTGCGCATCATGCGGCGTTTTTTACGCCCTACTTTTCTTCGCCCTTTGGGGTGTTTTCTTTTGTGTCTAGATCCGTGCAATGTTTTTGCTCCAACATATATTGATTGTTAACTCAAAGCGAATAATTGCTTCGCTTGATAGGCCGATCATGCCACAACAAGATACCTTTTTGAAATAAAAAATCAAGATGAAACTAAAAAAAAGTACCTTAAACGTAAATTCCTAAATAAATTTCATCCCTTTAACTTTATTAATAGGGTAAAATCTTTATAGGAGTTCATATTTATAATTAAAGAGCAATGTAGAAGAAGGGGGAGCTTATGGCTTCAAAACAAAAAGTAAAAAAAAACCAGAGAAAGCTAATTAATATTTTTATCGAACCGTTTAAACAGTTTACCATTGGTTTGTATATTCTTCTTGTTACGACAGTCTTTTTTATTTGTTCCGCCTTTCTTTTGACGAGTGCTTTTTTGTCACAATATGAACAGGTTATGGGTCTTTTCAATGTTGCAAGCTCTAAGGCTAAGTGGGATTTTATTTTAAATGACGTTTTTTATAAAAATGCCTTTTGGGTTTTCTCTTTATATTTCACTTATGCTATTGTTCTTTTTTCCCTTGTTTTAAAGTTTACCCATCGCTACTATGGTCCACTCGTGTCCATCGATCGGTTCTTAAAAAACCTAATCGAAGGTCAATATTCGACCAGAGTTTCCATTCGTAAAAAAGATGAGCTTCAGTCTCTTGTGAAACGGCTCAACGAACTTGCCGAGAAACTTGAAGAAAAGCATGGAAAAACTGTTCAGTAAGCTAATTATATTATAAAGATTAAAGATTTGGGTGTCAGCTAGACCTTTCCAAAAAGTTGCTGTTGCTTTTTTCTCTTTTTCAATGCGTGCGGTAATCTTCGCTTGAATGTTTCAATTTAACTTTACTTAATCTAATTTAAGGTGTTTTGTGACTAATTTTTTGAGTCAAACAAGAGAGGAGCTTATTAGAGCTCTTGATGGTCTCGGAATTTCCCATAACCATTCTAAACTCTTATTTAATCAGGTTTATAGAGATTTAAAACGTTTTCCTGGAGACTCTCCTGGTCTTTCAAAGAAAGGAAAAGATAAACTTAGAAACCTACTTGTTCAAACACCGAATATAAAAAGTTTAAAAACATCTCAAGAAGATCAATCTATCAAGTTCATCGTTGCTCTTGGTGATGGAAAATTAGTAGAAACTGTTCTTATGCCAGAAAAATCCCGACTGACGCTTTGTCTTTCCTCACAAGTTGGTTGTGCACAAAGGTGTACTTTTTGTCACACTGGACGTATGGGCTTGGCGCGGAATCTAACAGTAGGAGAAATTGTCGGGCAAGTTTTTCTTATTAACGAATGGTTAGAAAATCAAAAGTTTGAATTTTCTTCGAATAATTTGAAAAAAATTACAAATATCGTTTTTATGGGGATGGGTGAGCCACTAGATAATTTTGAAAATCTTGTTAGATCAATCAAAATTTTAACGGATCCTTGGGGTTTAGCTCTCCCTCCAAGAAAGATAGCAGTATCAACAGCTGGGCATTTGGATGGTATGGTCAAGTTGCAAAAAGAAGACCTTAAGGTCTCGCTTGCTTTGAGTCTTCATATTATTGATGAAAAAAAACGCTCTAAACTTATGCCAATAAACAAAAGATACCCTCTTTCTTTGGTTATAGACCAAGCTAAAAAGTACTCAAAGGCTATAAATAGAGCGGTACTTATTCAGTATACGTTATTCTCTGGAGTAAATGATTCTCCTATGGATGCAGTTTATCTCAGTAATTTTCTTAAAAATACAAACTTTAAGGTGAACCTAATCCCATTTAACTCTTTTGATAACAGTAATTTTCAGCGTCCAAGTGATGAACAACTAATTAATTTCCAAAGTATTCTTATAAAAAATAATATTCGATCTATGATAAGGTATAGCAAGGGCCGAGATATTGGCGCAGCTTGTGGGCAGCTTGCTTTGCAGTAGTTTCCCTGTAAACTTAGCTGTAAAATCGACTTCAAAAAGTCCCCTATCTTTATCAAATAAAGTCTTTAAATTAATTTAATAGCTTATACGAAAATTTCTAGTTTTAAAAATACACAAAATTTTCTAGCACATGGGCGTTGGATACAATAAAAGTGAAAGATGAATTTTTTTGTTATAAGTAAAATTTTACTTTTTTTAATTCAGTGCTATGTGCTGTCATATATGAATCAAGGGACTCTTTTATCTTTTGTTCTAGGTTTTTATATTTGACGGCTAGATACGTATATTTTTCTTTTTGTTCTTTTCTTATGATAATGCAAGTAACATGTGAAGATAGTTTTTCTCCTGGAATCATCATTGTGATTTCAATAACATCTTTTTCTGAAGACTTTGAGTGACCTGTTTTTATAAGTAGTCCAGTAGTAGATATGTTTTCTATAGAACCTTTCATTAATTGGTCTTTTGTTCTTATTTTTATAACTTCTGGCATAGAAAAATTAATTCTTTCTTTTTTTCGGTAAGGCATGTTGATGTGTTTTTTTATTTTCTCAATGAAAAAATCTTTTGGAATAGGTTGCTCAATAAAAATTATATTATCATGCTTTCTTATTTCCTTTTGAATTTCTGGAGAGATCTTAATACCAGTTATGACTAGCGGTATATCTTTCAAGGATACTGTTTTCTTTAAGTATTGTACAAGTTGAATGGGTTTGATAATAATTGAGTCACAGCTAAATATTATAGAATTCACTGCTTCTTTATTGTTTATAGTTTCTATATCAAGATAGTTTTCAGCATTATATATAGTAATACCACAAGCTCTATAGGCGTATAAATCTAATTTTGACACAAAAGATTTGTCATTTAAATATATAACTTTCAGGTTTTTATTCAAAGTAAACCTCTATTTTAAACTCATTTGTATAATTACCGTTATCAAGTAAGACAGCTATCGGTCAGTCTGCTGGAAAGTTTAGTTATTTTCTTGAATTTTTTGGTGTGACAAGTTATGATTTGTGATTTTAACTAAATTTCGATAACTCTTAAGTATTAATCTTTATGACTGTTTCTAAAATAGTAAGTAAAAAAAGGCGTTTAGACGAGATTATTCTTGATAGGAAGCTGTGTGATTCTATCAAACAAGCTCAAGCTTATGTTTACTCTGGTTTGGTTCATTCTGAATCTAGATTATTCAGTAAACCTGGAGAGCTTATTTCTGTAAAAGAGAAAATATTTGTAAAAAAAATCAAAAAGTATGTAAGCCGCGGAGGGGATAAGCTTAAATTTGCTATAGATTACTTTAACTTATCTGGTAAGATTCAAAACAAAACTATCCTTGATGTTGGAGCGTCTTCTGGAGGTTTCACCGATTGTCTTCTTTCTTTTGGTGCTAAAAAAGTTATTGCACTTGATGTTGGTTATAACCAATTAAATTGGAAACTAAAGATAGATCCAAGGGTTTGCTCTCTTGAGCAGACAGATATTAGAAACTATAATAGTAACGGTCTAGTCAATTTTTTGGTTGCTGATATCAGTTTTAACTCCATCTCCTTTCTCATTAAAGATTTAATCAGGGTATTTGATGAAAAAAATCAGATACAGATGGTTCTTTTGATTAAACCTCAATTTGAACTTGAAAAATCTGAGATTCCTAAAGGTGGAATCGTTTATCAAGATTCATTACGTTTAAAGGCTTTGAATAAAGTTATAGAGTCTTTTTCTAACTATGGGCAGTTTTCATACCAAACAGTGGATTCAATTTTACCGGGTAGGAAAGGTAACAGAGAAATTTTCATTTATTTGAAAAGTTTATAGCTTCTTTTTCTTTATTTGCCTCTTGGACACAGTAATGAAAATAAGCAGCTTCAAGGGTGTCAACCCAAATGCGATTTTCCTGGTAATTATAGTTTGCGTTAAGCTTCTTGGCTTCGATAGCATCAAGTAAAGATGACAAATTAAAGTTATAAATCATAGCCATTTTTTCTAGAGAAATCTTTTGACTTTGATATAGCAAAGGGTCATATCCGAGCTCTTCCAAAGACTTTGCAAAAAACTTTTTTTCAATCTGAGACATTATATTGCTCCTTAGTTATTCAAGATATATTTTTTTTCGGAGATTTTTGGAGCTTATTAACCGGAAATATTTTCTTACTTTTGAACTATTGTAATAATGACATATTATTATTTCTTGTGTTTAAAATACTCTTATGTGGTTTGAACATAAATCTTGGTATTTCGACAAAGCACAAGTTTGACATGTAACTATTACCTATGAGCTCATAGAGAAGAGTTTCATGATAATAAACGTCTTGGTCTTTCCATTGTTTTTGTACAATTGTCCAAAATGGGTGGTCATTTTTGTAGTTTGCAATAGAGTCCTGTACTTCACTTGCTACGCAAACAGGGTTAAAGTGAGTGCTGTAGTTGATATCGTCAATATTTTTTTTACACTGGTTTTTGTTGATGTGAAGCATTTCAAGACAAAGGGCCATTTCGCCCCAATCACTTTGTGCGATAACAGGTATTCCTCCTTTGTCTGAAGGTAACCTTCGTACTTGTCCAAAAGTATTGAGTGGTTTATGGTAATTTTCGTTCAATTTCTTTATTGAGTTGATATGCGTTGATGGAACGGGGCAGTGAAAAACTTTGAATAAAAGCATCCATAATATTTGTTCGTTACTGTTATATATTTGGCTTAAGAAAATTTTTTCTCTAGTTTCAAGTTTTCGTTGACCAAGTTTGCTCAGTACTTTTTCTGCCTCTTGCCTTGCCTCTTTGTGCTCCTGATGATTAAGATTTTTTCTGATTTTTGATATAGAACTTAATAATAATGAGTGAAATTGTAAGAAAATAGAAAGAGTATTTTTCACTTTTTTACTCATTCCAAAAGTATTGTCTACATTATTGATAAAAATTGATTGGACATTTGTAAAATCTTTCTTGATTTTTGGAAAAAGTTCTATTAGCGCTCCATGACCAGCTGAGACAAGAGAGTAGTCAGTATGACCTGTTTTGATTGGCTTACCAGAAGGGTCAAAACGAAGCGTACACATTTCTTGTGACTGTTCATAGCAGGTTGTCGGTAAAGTTTGATGATATTGATTTAAAATAACTTCGATATTCTGTAAGAATTGTTCTGCATAGTTTATTGGACTGATGTACACTTGACCAAGGAAAGTATGCATATTGAGATTTTCTAGGCATTTTATTTGTAAAAAGCTAAAGCCCTCATGAACAGCTGGTTGAAGGCCTTTCGGCTGTTTTAGTATGTAATCTATTTTGTTAAAATCAGAGTAGCTTGGCTTTTCGTGTGATAAAATATGATTTAAAACTGAAGGGATAACGAGATTAGAACTTAAAATTTTTTGCTTTATTTTTTTGAATTCATTCCAGTTATCTTTTATATAAGCATATTTAAGTTCATTTATAATTTCAAAATAGCGACTTGAGGCACCTGCAGCAGGAATAAGAGCAACAAACTTATTTAAATTAGCAAGCTTGTTAGGTTTGGTAAATTTTCCAATGGTTTCAAAAGAAAAAATTCGATGGTTATCTAGCCTACAGGTGTCAATTATCTTAAATGGATAGAGATGTTGTGTATTTTTATTCGCTTTTTCAAGAAACTTCTGAACTCTTTGCTGGTGTGTTTTGATGATTTTTAAATCAAAGGATTGTGTTTTTTTCAAACTCATTATTTGACCTTAAGCTTTTCTTGCTTTTTTCCGCAGTTAATTAAACTACAGGTAAAATGATTTCTAGTAATTAAATTTATTTAAATTTTTTTTAATATTAGCCTCCATTTTCCATTAAAAGAGGACAAATTTTTAGCAAAAAAAGATAGTAAAAACAATTTTTTGGGTGGTTTTGGCCGAAAAAAAAAGTTAAGCCTAAAGTTTTTTTTTCAACTGCCGAAAATTAAAAGCAGTTGGTTTTTTTTAGACCGGCTGGAATTAAATATTTAAAAAACACTATTATTCATAATTACGGAAGGAGAAGCCTATGCTGAGAGCATCCCAAGCAAAGAAAAAAAAGAAGAAGAAAGTAGCAAAAAAGAAGAAAAAAGTTGTTAAAAAGAAGAAAAAAGTTGTTAAAAAGAAGAAAA
>PASJ01000084.1 GCA_002711925.1 Pseudobdellovibrionaceae bacterium
AGAAGAAAAAAGTTGTTAAAAAGAAAGTAGCAAAAAAGAAGAAAAAAGTTGTTAAAAAGAAAGTAGCAAAAAAGAAGAAAAAAGTAGCAAAAAAGAAAAAAGTATCGAGAAAAGTAAAGAAAAAATAAACATAGGGTCTTCTCTCAAGTCGAAAGGGCTTTGGCTGAATGTTCCGCCAAGGCACTTTTTCTTTTTTGTGTTTTTATAAATAAATACAAAGACATAACCTTCATCCAATCCTTTTAGCCCAAAAAAAAAAAAAAATATTTTCATCCCTAGTGCTTTGCATTATATTAAGTTAATTTTGAATAATTTTATATTATTTTGAGCCTCATACGTAGGCATTTAAATCTTTTAAAAGTGAGGTACTCATTGTTGACTGCTGTTTATTTGATTATAGCTTGTTCTATTTTAGCGTTATTGGCTTCTGCTGTGTATGCAAGCCGGGTTCTTTCTATTCCTCTTTCTGGTAGTAAAGGCGAGGTTGAAAAGTTTAAAAACATATCGGGAGCAATAGATGAAGGAGCTTTGGCTTTTTTGAAAGCGGAGTATACTTACGTTGGTCTTTTTTGCTTCTTTTTTGCCGGACTTATATGGCTTTCTTTGGGGTCTTTACCTGGAGATGTTAATTTAGGACTTTATACCGCTATTTCTTTTCTTTTTGGAGCTCTGGTTTCGAGTCTTTGTGCATTTTTAGGAATGAGTATTGCTACCAAAGGTAATGTGCGAACTACAATTAATTCGAGAAAAAGTCTTTCACAAGGGTTTAAAGTTGCTTTTGAATCTGGTGCTGTTATGGGGTTTGGACTTTGTGGTTTGGCAGTACTTGGCTTGATTCTTGTTTGCTTACTTTATACTTACTTGATCTCAGATATCCACATAGCCATGGAAGTTGTTGCTGGATTTGGTCTTGGTGGTTCGACGGTTGCACTATTTGGGAGAGTCGGCGGAGGGATTTTTACAAAAGCCGCAGATGTAGGCGCTGATCTTGTTGGAAAAGTTGAAGCTGGTATACCTGAGGATGATCCTAGAAATCCTGCTGTGATTGCGGACAATGTAGGTGATAATGTTGGTGACATTGCTGGTATGGGAGCTGATCTGTTTGGTTCTTTGGCTGAAGCTACTTGTGCTGCTCTTGTTATAGGTGGTTCCATTGCAATCGTGTCATCATCTTTAGAAGCTTTATATTATCCTCTTATGGTCTCAGCTTTAGGAGTTCCTGTTTGTCTTCTAACAGCTTTTTTTGCTCGTTCAACAGATGCTCCTGATTCTGTTGAAAAAACATTAAAAAATCAATTAGTGCTTTCTACTGTTTTGATGACTTTGGTACTTTACTTTCTTACCGAATGGGCTATGGTCGATAGCTTTGTTTTAGACGGTCTCGTTGTTACTAAGCTTGGTGTACTCATATCAGTCCTTTCAGGTCTATGGGGGGGCTTAATCATCGGCTTTATCACAGAATATTATACCTCTCACACCTATGCTCCTGTTAGAGAGGTTGCTGAAGCTTCAAAAACTGGAGCAGCTACAAATATCATATACGGCTTAAGCTTAGGTTATCAATCAAGTGCAATTCCTGTTATTTGCATTGCAGGTATTGTTTTTCTGTCTTGGAGTTTTGCCGGCATGTACGGAATTGCAATGGCTGCTATAGGTATGATTTCAACCATTGCAATCGGTCTAACAATTGATGCATACGGCCCTGTTTCAGATAATGCTGGCGGCATAGCTGAAATGTGTGAGTTAGAGAAAGATGTTAGGGAAAGGACGGATATTCTTGATGCTGCAGGTAATACTACCGCTGCAATTGGTAAGGGTTTTGCAATTGGGTCTGCAGTTTTAACGGGTCTAGCTCTTTTCGCGGCTTTTTTAACAACTTCAAAGGTTTCAACTCTTAATTTGTTAAGCCCAGTTGTTTTCTCTGGGCTTATTGTTGGGACCGTTTTGCCTATGATTTTTTCTGCACAAACAATGCGTGCCGTTGGTCAAGCTGCATTTGCTATGATTAAAGAGGTGCGTCGTCAATTTCGAGAAAATCCAGGCATAATGAAAGGTGAGCAAAAGCCAGACTATAGAAGCTGTGTTTACATTTCAACCCAAGCAGCTCTGCAGCAGATGGTTGCACCTGGCTTATTGGTTATTTGCTCTCCTTTAATCTTTGGTACCTTGTTTGGTGTAGAGGCTCTTGCTGGTATGTTAGCAGGCTCTTTAGCTGTAGGCGTTGTTCAAGCTATTTCTTCTTCGAATTCAGGAGGGGCTTGGGATAATGCAAAGAAATTTATAGAAACAGGGTATCACGGAGGCAAAGGCTCAGACACCCATAAAGCTGCTGTTGTTGGTGATACTGTGGGGGATCCTATGAAAGATACCTCTGGTCCATCTTTAAACATTCTAATGAAGCTCATGGCTATTATAAGCCTTGTTTTCTCTCCTTTCATTATTGCTGCTCACAATTGGCTCTTAAGCTTTCTAAATCTTGTTTAATATCTTTTCTTTTTCTTGCTAAGCTCTACATCTAAGGGAAAACGTAAAAATTACCCTGTCTTTCTTTTTCTGGTGCAGCTTCTCACAAAGCTGTAACTTCCACATATTCATATGTAATTTTTTTTTTTTCTGATATCCTTGTTTATAAACAATAATTATAGACAGGAGTTTTTGTGAAAAAAAAAGCACTTATCCTTTTTTTTCTCTTTCTCACCTTCTTTGTCAGCCGTATTCTCTATATAAATTTAAGTCCATTAAGCTCAGGTGATGTAAAAACGTACGCTTTATACAGCTACTTTTGGCAGATTGGGGAAAAAACAAAAAAGTCACCATATACAATTTATAATAAATATATATTGAAAAAAATTAAGCATGCGAAATCCGAATCATCTAAAGAGAAGCTTTCACACAGGCAGCATATAGAGTATCCTCCTTTAGCTGTTTTTTTTACATTAATACCGGGTTATTTTATTAACAATCTTTCAAAGAAAAAAAATAATTTTTCTTTTTTTCTAAAAAAGTATTACTTGAACTATCGACTTCTAATGTTTTTTATTGAAATAATTATGTTTTTCATTTTTTTGTTTCTTCTTTTTAGACTCGTACCTCACAAATCTATTTATGCTCATATACTTTATTTTATTAGTATTACATTGACTTTGTCTGTTGTTTCTTATGATCGCTTAGATCTGGTTCTTGCTTTTTTTATTATGGCTTCTTTAGCCTCTCTTTTATTGTTGAAAAGTGTTTTTTTATTTTTTTTATTTTTAGCCTTTGCCATCAATTTTAAATTATCACCAGTTGTTTTGCTTCCTTTGTGGGTGTTTGGTTCTCTTCCTTACAGCAAGGTTCGTCGATTGTTGTTTGAAAAGCAGTATCATTCCATTATCTTTCAATCAGTAGTTCAAGGTCTTTATATTTTATTTTTATGTACACTGGTTACTTTTCCTTTTTATATAAAATATGGATTGGATGGTTTTAGGTTTTTTGCTTACCACAGTGAGAGGCCGGTTCAAATTGAATCCTTTTACAGTTCACTTTTATCAATGTTAGCTGTTTTCGGATATCCCACTTCTTCAGGAATGTCTTTTGGTTCTGTGAATATTTATTCAAATCTATCACAAGCTTTTGTAGATTTTACTCCGATAGTTATGATTTTGGTTAGTTTTTTTACTACATTCTTAATTCCTTATTGCGCTTATAAGAATAAATTTTTTTTTCAGAAGCTCGATAATAAAAGTAAGTCTATTGCAGAAGTGTTTCCAAGTCAGTTTATATCATTAGCTGTGATAACGATAATGGGGAGTATTATTTCTTTTAAGGTCTTTTCACCACAATATATATTATGGTTTATAGCTTTAACTCCTCTTTGCTTTTATCGTTCTCACAATTCATTTCTTTTAGGCTTATTTTTGTGTTTGGTTTTTTCATCCCTTTCCACATATATTTTCCCGTTTATATATAAAAAGCATATTGTAAACTATGGCTTAGGACCAAGTTTCTATGGTGCGAGTGTTCTGGCATTAAGGAATATTTTATTTTTTAGCTTTTTTATTTTTCTAATTAGGAATTTGCTTTGGCGTGATCATAAAACAATGATTTCTGTATCCAATAAGAATCTTTCCGAAAAATAAAATTTATATGTTTTGATTGTTTATACTAATAACAGAAGATTGGACGATATTATATGGCGTCCCCAGCGGGATTTGAACCCGCGTCGCCGCCGTGAAAAGGCGGTGTCCTGGGCCAGGCTAGACGATGGGGACATTTACTTTTCGAATGGTGAGCTCACCTGGATTCGAACCAGGGACCCGCACATTAAAAGTGTGCTGCTCTACCAGCTGAGCTATGAGCCCTTCCAATCGAAGAGAGTGATCTTTCTACTTTAAGGCAGTGGGTTTTGTCAAGAAAAAATTTTTAGATATGTCGGGCTGTGTTTTTTTTTAAACTTTCTTAACCTTATAAAAATCGACTCTTAGTTCTTATTTTAACTCTCTTTTTGCCCTTAGTTTCCTTGTTGTTTGCTATTTGTATGTCTTTGGCATATAAGTTGCCAAAGTTTTTTATTTCTAACCCTTCAACTTTTACACACAGTCTGGTTTAAAAATGGTTCAAGTTAAAAAAAGAAAAAAAAAATCATCAGTTATAGAACTTAGTGATGCCCTTTTTTATTTTGCTGATTTATTAGATGGGCAAAAAGAGGAAGAGGCTGCAGAAGATTTGCGAAAAGGTGCGGAAAGTTTAGTCAACTCACCAGCCGATGACGCTGAGATATTTAAAATTGCGAATAATATTCTTGAGGCTTTTAGCGGTGAGCATGAGCTTGAGGCATACATGTTTGAAAGAAATCAAGATGACGAAAAATTTATCTGGGGAGAAGCTGACGAACTTTATTTGGCTAGTACAAAAGTTTTTCACCTTGCCCGGCGGGTCAAATCGGCAGGAACAAAATAAACTATAGATTCTGCAGTTGCTGAATCTTTTCGATAATATGGCTGCTTGACAGACCTTTTACCAAAGGTATCGTTTGAACGTCGCCCCCACTTTTGAGAACTGTTTTATGCCCGGCAATTTGCTGTATTGTATAATCATCACCTTTGATGAGTACGTCTGGTTTTATAATCTCTATTAGCTTTTCAGGTGTATTTTCATCGAAGGAAATTAGGTAGTCAATACAGCTTAAACCAGCTAAGAGTTTCATCCTGTTTTCTAAAGAAACAATTGGTCGTAAGGGGCCTTTTATCATTTGAATGGACGTATCAGAGTTTATACCAACAATAAGAAGATGGCCTGATGCTTTAGCTTTTTCTAAGTATGAAAGGTGTCCTGCGTGAAGTAAATCAAAGCAGCCATTTGTAAAAACAATCTTTTTGTTTTTTTCTTTAGCGACTTTTAGTTTTGCATTTAGTTTTTCTAAGTTTAGAATTTTATCTTGATAGCTTTTTGTTGGATGAGTTTCTTTATTTAATACTTTTAATATTTCATCGCTTGTGGCTGTTTTTGTTCCCCACTTTTGTACGACGATACCTGCAGCTATATTGGCTAATTTTATCGTCCGCTCTAACGGTAGTTTCGCTGCAATTCCCATAGCCATTGCGCTAACAACCGTATCCCCAGCTCCGGAAACGTCGTAAACTTCTCGAGCATCAGGCTTTTTGTATATAACTGGTGCTGAAGGTTCTTTAGGTACGTATGCCATTCCTTTTGGTCCAAGTGTAATAAGAATATTTTTTAATTGAAAAGATTTTTGTAGTGACCTAGCTAATTCAATTTCATCTTCTAGGTTTTGTTGATTTGAAAAGAAATAGGCTTCTCTAGCTTCTTTTAGATTTGGGGTAATAAGGTCGCAAAAATTATATCTATTAAAATTAGAATTTTTTGGATCGACAAGTGTTGGGATACGTGTTTTTTTTACAAAATTTCTAATTTTCTCTAGTAAAGATAGTGTCAGTACTCCTTTGCCGTAATCACTAAGGACTATTGCTTCAAAATTATTTTTTCCTAAGTTCTCAATAATCTGATCTTCTTGATTTGATGTAATAGGACTTATCTTTTCTGAGTCGATACGAATCATCTGTTGGTTATTCGATGTGACTCTTGTTTTTTTCGATGTGATTCGCTCTGGGTCTTGGATTATAAAGTTCGAATTTAGGTTTTTTTTATTTAAAGTTTCTAATAGCTCTTTACCGCTAAGGTCTTGGCCACAGACACTAAAGAGAAAGGGTGTTCCGCCAAGAGTTAAAATATTGTAAGCTGTATTTGCAGCTCCCCCTGGACGGTGAAAAATTTTTTCCGAACAGTGAATAGGAACTGGTGCTTCAGGAGATATTCTTGAAACACTGCCTTCTATATATTCATCAAGGATGATATCACCTATTATTGCGATTTTTTTTGGTGAACAATTTAACCAATCAAGCATATGGCCCTCATATATTGAATTTCGGTGTAAATTATAATTTATTATATAAAAGTAGCTACAACTGTCGTTTGGAAGGAAAACTATATAGGAAAAAAAAATATATTTATAGTAAATTTTTTTTATAATTACAGAACTTATTTTTCCTCGATTATTTCCACAAGGCATTCTAGATCTTCTATCTTATCTTGTAGTTTTTCTATTGTTTGTGATTTATTACTCAATTTTTCATTTAATAATAAGATTTGTGAATTAAGAAGATTGAGCTTATTTTTATATTCTTCAATAGTTCGTTTTTCTGACTCTAAAACTTTTTTAATTGCTTTTTCATAAAAAGACAAAAAATGTTTAGAATCAAAGCTTATTACTTCGTTTGTTAACAATTGTTCTCTAGTATTTTCAGGTATAAAACCATTTTGGTTGATACACTCATCTAATTGAAAAGGATTTTTCGTTGAGTAAATCATATGGTCTTCAAAACTTCTTGTTTGTATTTGTCTTTTTTCTTCTTTGTAATTTGAATTTGGTTTTTCAACATAATGATGACTTCTTGTGTTGTTTGAAATATTAAAGGCTTGTGACCTTTCATCGGTAGGAATAGTTTTCCTTGAAATATTTTGTTGATTGGGTTTTTGATGAAGGGCAATGTAGTACTTACCGTTACGAAGAACAGCTTGAAGTTTTCCAGTTTTGATTCGTCTTCTTACAGTCATATCTGAAATCTGGTAGTGACGAGCAAACTCGACAATAGACATCCACTGCTCGGTCATAATGTCTCTCCTTTCAGGGATAAATATTTGATTTTATTCTATCAGTAATAAGAAAGAGAACAAGCCAATGTACAAAAGGACTAGGCAAAAAATGATTCGTAATGAAAAACAAAAGTAAAATTATAATGTTATTTTTTTTGTTCTGTTTTTGCTTGGGAAAATTTTTGCCTATATATGAAAAAGAATTTAAGACGTTTTTTTATTTATTTTTTCAATTCTCTTCTTTTACTTTCAAACAGTTTGTGTTTACACTTAGACAAGTTTTTTAGTTTTTAACGGAGGTTGTGTTGTTAAGTAAAAATAGAGTACTTCTTAGTTTTTCTTTAAGTTTAATTTTTTCTTCTTGCATTAGCTTAGACGTGAGAAAGACCTACCAAAGACCGTTTCATGAAAATCTGGTTTCAAAAGGAGGTAGCGAAAAAATATTATTACTTGATGTTTTAGGTGAAATTTCTTCTTCACCACCAGGCCTTCTTGGGGGAACTGCATTGACAGTACAAGATATAGCTGCCCGTCTAAATAAAGCAAAAAAGGATAAATCAATTGTGGCTGTTCTGCTTAGAGTTGACTCACCCGGGGGAGCTGTAACAGCAAGTGAAACTATTTTTGATCTTATAGCTGACTATAAGAAAAGATCAGGTAAAAAAATAATCACATATATTTCAAACGTTGCTGCTTCTGGTGGGTACTATATTGCCTTAGCTGGTGATAAGATTATTTCTCACCCTTCAGCTATTATTGGATCAGTTGGTGCTATTTTTATGAAACCGAACTTTGAGGAAATTTCTTCTAAAATAGGTGTTGATTTTCAGGTGTATAAATCAGGAATATATAAAGATATGTACTCTTCATTTCGTAAATCTAGTGATCAAGAAGCCCGAATGATACAAGGTAATGTGGATCTAATCGGTGAAAAATTTCAGAAACACGTCTTTACAAACCGCCAGATAAAAGATGAAAATATAAAAAAACAGGTGGCTAGTGCAAGAATTTTTTTAGCAGAGGAAGCTTTAAATTTAAACTTAATAGATGAAGTTGGTAGTATCGAGGAAAGTCTTAAAGATTTGCACACACTTGCCGGTTTAAAAAATAAGGCAACGGTAATTTCTTATAGGCGAAATGAGATATCAAATGATACGCTTTATTCGCAAACGCCTGATGTAGCTTCTTCGGAATCTAATTTTAGTTTTTTCTTGTCAGCCATACAAAATAAAATCGTACGTTCTGGCTATTATTATCTTGATTTATCTCTATAGTTATAATTGGTTTAAGATTTTTTCTTGAGTCATATTTTTGTTTCGATAAAAATTTTACTTTTAACTGTAGAGATATAAAGAGACTTATGATTCTTGTTTCTTGGTGCTAGAATTAACTGCGAGATTGGGTTTTCGATTAAAACTTCAATGACTCTTCTTATGGGCCTTGCTCCGTAGTTTAAATTATCTATATTTTTTAAAAGAACATTTTTTACATAAGGTGTGAAATAGATGTTCCACCCTAAAGTATTTACTCTTTCCTTTAACTCGTCAAGATGAATATCAATAATTTGTTTTAGGTTTTTTTCATTTAAACTATTGAAAATTATGACTTCGTCTATACGGTTTATAAATTCAGGATTAAAAAATTTCTTAAGTTCTTTTAAGACAAGAATATTTTTTTCTTCTGTGGAGTTGTCCTTTTTGTTGCTTGATAAGCCAAGTGGTTTCTTTTCATTAGACAATAGATCTGAACCGATATTTGATGTTCCAATTATAATACAATTTTGGAAACTGACTTTTTGACCTTCAGCATCTGTTAGCCACCCTTCGTCAAGAACAGGTAAGAGAATATTAAAGATGTCGGGGTGAGCTTTCTCAAACTCATCAAAGAGTATGACAGAATAAGGATTGTGTTTGACTCTCTCTGTAAGTTGCCCTCCTTCGCCAAAACCAATATAGCCAGGAGGAGATCCTATTAGTTTTGATACTGAGTGCTTTTCCATATATTCTGACATATCAATACGAATAATTTTATTTTCATCATCTAATATTTGTTCAGCAAGAGCTTTTACAAGTTCTGTTTTACCAACTCCTGTTGGTCCAAGAAAAAGAAAAGATGCAATTGGTGATCCTTCTTTGTTTAAGCCCGAGCGATTTCGCCTTATAGCATTTGAAACAGTGTGTATAACACTTTCTTGACCAACCACTCTTTTGCTCAGGAAAGACTCTAGTTTTTTTAACTTACTTATGTCACTTTCTACCATCTTCTCTATCGGTATACCAGTCATCTTACTGATAACTCTTGCTATGTCAGATTTTTCAACAATTCTATCGGTTTCTTTTAATTTCTTTTTGTTTATTTTTCGAATATTTTTATGCTCTTCCTCCACTGAGGCTAATTTCATTTGCCATTCTGCCATTTGTTCAAAATCTTGATGATTAAATGCTTCAATTTTTTTTGTTTCAAATTCTTGACGTTGATTTTCAAGCTTTCGAAGTTCAGGAGAGGTATAAATGATTTTTATTTTTTTTTCAGCTCCAGCTTCATCAAGAAGGTCAATTGCTTTATCTGGAAGAAATCGATTTTGAATATAACGACTTGATAATTTGACAGAAGCTTCTAGGGCATCTTCTTTATATTCTATTTGATGGTGTGATTCATATTTTTCTTTTAAGCCTTTAAGCATATTTATAGCCGACTCTATGCTTGGCTCGCTAACTTTAACTGTTTGAAACCGTCGTTCTAAAGCTTTATCAGGTTCAATATATTTTTTGTATTCTTTTAAAGTTGTTGCTCCGATGCATTGCAAAAGTCCCCTGGCTAAAGCCGGTTTTAACATATTCGATGCATCAAGACTTCCTTGGGACCGTCCAGCCCCAACAACAGTATGTATTTCATCAATGAAAAGGATAATGTCTCCAGCAGAAGAGATAACTTCATCCCTTATAGCTTTTAATCTTTCTTCAAATTCCCCTTGCATTTTAGCACCAGCAAGCAAAGATCCCATTTCTAAGGATAAAATTCTTCTATTTAACAAATAGTCGGGTACGTCAGTGTTGACAATTTGTTGAGCAAGCCCCTCAGCTATCACTGTTTTACCAACACCAGGTTCTCCAATAAGAATTGGGTTGTTTTTTTTTCTTCTTGAGATAATTTCAATAATTCTTTTTATTTCCTCAGATCTTCCAATCACAGGGTCTAGCAGGCCTTTTCGCGCTAGAGTAGTAAGGTCAACAGTATACTCATCTAAAAAACTTGCTTTAGACTCTCCGTCTTGCTCTTTGATAATTGCAGTACCTCTTATGTCCTTGACTGCTTTAAAACACTCGGCATAGCTTAAGCCAAAATCTGTTAACTTTTTCGAAGCTGGGATATGATTTTGAAAGCAAGCTAGAAATAACGAAGCTGTTGAAATATATGTGTCATTGAGATTTTTTCTTTCTTTGTCAGCTCCTTCAAAAAGGGTCAAGACATCTTCAGATATTTGCATTGACATAAGGTTAGGGTCGAAGGGTTGGTTTGATTGCATATTTTTTTCTAAAATTTTATCAACAATTTTCCTTCTTAAGCTTTGTGTTTTAAGACCTAATTCATCAAAAACTTTTAGGATGATGGAATCTTTTTGTTCAATCAATGCTAGTAGAATAAAATCAGAACTAAGTGTGCTTTTACGCAAGCTTGCAACTTCGGAAATAGCTCTTTGTAAAGCTTCTGCGACTTTTGCTGTAGAGTTTCGTAGTAAACGTTGAGGCATTTTAGGTTGCACTGACCCTTTCTGTAGTTTGTGTGTTAAGCTTCTCTTTTTTGGGAGAATTCACTTTTAATTTTTCCCGCTGAGGCTCAAAAACTAGCATATCGTATATTAAAAAAATAATTCCTATTGTTATAGTTGAATCAGCCCAATTAAAATTAGGAAAGTTATATTGCCAAGTTGAAGTGTTTATATGAAAATTTAAAAAATCTAAGCTTTGAGGGAACATGTTTATGTTCCAGTTGAGGTGAAAAGGCAAAGGTATAGACCATCTAACATCAAGAAAGTCAATGACATAGCCCAGCCGGAACCGATCAGTAAAATTACCAAGGGCACCAGACAAAATAAGGGTTAACGCAAAGAAGGCTAGGCGGTGATGTTTTGGTGTGTTTTTCATATAAAGAAGAATTATAATCATAGCAAATATTGTAACAAAATAGAAAAAGGGGACTCTAAACTTATCCTCCAGGTTTGAGAAAGCTCCCCATGCTGCACCTTGATTTCTTACATAGTTAAAGTTAAAAGAAAGGTAGAAGTTATTTTCTATATGTTTTTCTTCTTGATCACCGATGGTTAGTAGGTGAAGCCTTTTGCCGCTGTATTGCTTTAGATCTTTGCTGTGTTCCCAAGTCATAAGGTTTTTTTCAGCAATATTTTTCGTTACTTGATCTACAATAACGCTACCTAAAACCATTAGGACTAAAGATAGATACGATAAATTTTGTGCTTTTTTGTACATGTTTGCTCTTATCTTATTGTTTGTGTCTGTTTATAATAAAAAATTACTATAACTGTATTAGGTTTTATATTCTAGTGTATTTCGTTCGTACTTTTTCTTGTTTACTCACCCTACTCACCCCACTCGCCCAAAGCTTTTAGTTCTTCAACAACCTTTGAGTAGTTTGTTTGTATGGCGTTGATTTGAAGATAATATGTTTTATCATTTTCACTTAATTTTTCTTCTTGAGAGCAAAGAAGAGGAACAGAGTTTCTCGGGTCAGCTAGTGTGTGAATGGCATTAGATATTTGTTGCACGGCTGTTGCTGGATTAACTCCAGTAGCAAACATTTTACCGACCTCCCAGGCTCCAGCAGCGAATGTGCATCCGATTAATTTTTTGTCTGCTTCGTTAATTGCTTCAGTCATGTTTACACATTCTTCTGCTAAAAAATCTTGAGTCTTGGTTTTAAAAGCATCGACTTCTGCACTGACATTTTCTACTCCGGGGTAGCCTAATGCAACATCAACCGTATAGTTATATGGGGCTGTCATATACTGTTGAACAAATCTTAGTTTTGTCTGGAGCAATTTGTCAGCGTCAGCGTTTTGTTTCATACATTTTATAGTTTCTTTTTCCCACTCTTCAAGAAACTGACGATAATCTAGAACAAGATTCGCAGCAGCTTCCTTGTACCTTCTCTCTTCGTTTAAAAGCTTAAGAACTTCAATATTTGCTCTTTTTGAATCATAATATACTATTTTTTTAGGACCGCAAGGTTCATTATTTAATGATCTTGATCGATCATCTATACAAGCTTGGAATGTTATTTCAACCTCACCGGCATAAAGTTTAGGAATTATAATCCTTGAATAATTTGCAATTTGTGTTACGCAAGCCCCTCCTTCTGCACATTGACTATAGTCTTCTGAACACTCTTGATCAGTGTTTTCTTTAGGACAGATGGTAAAAGTTGTGTATCCTGTGTTATAAGGTAAATCAAAAGATGCTATCTGTTGGATGTTTCCGTTATTTTGTCGAACGTCAGAGATACTTACATTATAAATTTTTAAGAGACTCGTATCAATTTTTTCAGGTTCTTCCCTATCGTTACTTTCTTCATTGTCTGAAGAATTATTTAGAGAATTCGTTGTGGCTCCGTTTGTTCTTACTGTGTTGCTTTTTTGTTCTTGTACGCAGTTACTTGCTGAAAAAATAAAGAAAGTAGTAAAAAAAGTCTTAAGAATTTGCTTTATATTTGTATTTTTTTTTGTTTTCATAGCTTAGTCAACCTGGTTACATTGATCGCTTTGCATTATTTCTATCCAATGCTGATTGGTATAAATTTGATCATCTGTAAAGCTGTTCGTATGTTGAGAATCAAAAGTTATACCTAGCCCGTCTCTTTTGTATATGGTTTGTTCATTGGCTTCGATAGTAATACCTGTAATATTAAAAATATCTTTTTCTAAATAAGAGAAATATTTACAGCTCGATCCAGCAAGTGGTATGTTTGTATTTGCCACCTTACATGATTTTGATGAAGGTACGCTTTCTATACAGTGACCATTTCTTTTTATAACTAGAGTATCAATTTGACCAATAAGCTCACTTCCCGTCAAATTATCAACTGCATAAGCTGGAGCTGTTGGTCCAAGAATTGATTCTCCTTTAAGCGACCAACTAAGGCCTGTTCCTAGGGAAACTGTGAACTCTCCATCACAGTTTAACTCATCAGATGAATAGGGACTTTTTTTGTCTTGTTTGATGTAATATGGTGATTGTACATTTCCTTTAAAGATAATCGATAGTGAATTAATTGTTTCTTTTAGTTTACAGCCTAGTAGTGTATTTCCTTTTAGTCTCTTGACAAGCTCGCGACTTGTGTCACTTTTTGATTCAAGCATCGGCTCTATACTTTTTATTATTTCTTGAGCCTTAAATATATCTACAATCAACTCTTCGCGACTCTGATTTTCTTGAGAAGTAATGCGGCTCATGTTTTGGTTATCGAGCGCCCTTTGGCTAAGAGTGTTTACAGCTTCATGAATTGATGTTTTCAATGTGTTTATTTGTGTGTCACTAACTCGACATTTTGAGCTTCTAGCCATAAGTAAAATTTCACCAAGGTTAACGTGATATTCTGTTGTAGCTTTACTTGATTCATTTGAGCTTAAAAGCGGCCATGATATAATAGTTTCATCGTCAACTTTTACTTTAAAATTCAGTGACCCTTTTGGTGGTAGTTCGGAGTTATCAGGACTTTTTAATACGAGTGATTGTAATTCTTGAAAAGAAGGTGCGGTTGATTCAGTGCTTGCGCTAGATTCAAACTGAATGGTGCTTACTTTATTTATTGGAAACTTACTGCTTGTATAAAAACTATTTTTTCCCATCGCTTCTAAAACAAAAGACTGAGCACCCGCTGAGCTGCTTGAACTGATATCAACAGTTATTGTCTTCTCTATAGTTTCGATTTTATCTTGGCTGCCATCACAACTCACTTCCACTTCAAAGCCTTCATATTGAATTGGTGATTTTGCTGTGCATGTTTTTTTTATTGTTTCAAGTTTTTCGCAAAGTTCCTCATTTAATTTTTCATACTCTTTGAGAGAGAATTGATCTAGTATAGATTGAGAGTTTCTTTCTATTTTTATAAGATTTAACTCAGATAAAGATAGCTCAATAAGTTCAGATTGACTCAGGTCATCAAGGTCTATATCAAGATCATCCAGTGCTTCGTCTATATCCACATTAAAGTTAGATTGGTATGAACCG
>PASJ01000085.1 GCA_002711925.1 Pseudobdellovibrionaceae bacterium
AATTTATAAAAGGTATAAAATCTCAATATAAACATGGAGATAGAAAAAGAGACTTCTCACTTCAATGTTGTGACCTTCGTGATTGGTATAATAAAAAGTATACGATACCAAGTAATGCGGAGACATGTCAAACATTATCACAGACAGCAAAATATAAAGATTTTGATTTAGAGTGCCCTTCGAACACTCTTCTCAAAGAAATCAGTATCGTGCAAGATCATGGTCAAAACTACAAACATGATTATCTTTTTACTCTGAAATGTTGTAAGGCAGAAACTACAAAATAATATAAATCAAGATAAATCAAATTTTATACCTTGAGCCAAAGGAGCTTCTTTACCGTAGTTTATAGTATTTGTTTGTCTTCTCATATAGTATTTCCAACAATCAGAACCCGATTCTCTTCCCCCCCCTGTATCTTTTTCTCCTCCAAAAGCTCCCCCAATTTCTGCACCTGATGTTCCAATATTAACATTAGCAAGGCCACAATCAGAACCGTTGGGGCCAAGGAAGTTTTCAGCTTCGTGTAAGTTAAGTGTGAAAATAGCAGAGGATAAACCTTGGGGTACATTATTTTGTATTTTAATAGCTTCTTCAAGCTCTCCTGTATACTCCATTAAGTATAGTATTGGTGCAAAAGTTTC
This sequence comes from Pseudobdellovibrionaceae bacterium, assembly GCA_002711925.1. Classification (GTDB taxonomy): domain Bacteria; phylum Bdellovibrionota_B; class Oligoflexia; order Oligoflexales; family Bog-1112. The sequence continues at coordinate 645 of PASJ01000085.1, forward strand.
TTCTTTTACTATACTGGCTTGGTGATTAATTTTAACAAGACAAGGGCTTACATAGCAACCAGTGCTAAATCCCCCAATATCTAGTACTTTTCCTCCAAACAAAACTTCACCGCCTTCTTTTCTAGCTAAGCTTAGTGCATTCAACATATTGTCAACCGCACTTTTGTCGATAAGAGGACCCATGTGGTTTTTTTCGTCTAAAGGGTTACCGATCTTTAAAGAGTTATATGCTTTGACGAGAGACGCCTCTACTTGCCTAAAAATGGAACTGTGAACAATCAAACGCCTCGTTGATGTACACCTTTGACCTGCAGTACCAACCGCACCAAAAACTACAGAAGGAATTGCATTTGAAAGATCAGCGTTTGGGGTTAGAATAATGGCATTATTGCCACCAAGTTCAAGAATATACTTACCAAGCCTACGACTAACACTTTGTGCCACCTGCTTCCCCATAGCTGTTGAACCTGTTGCTGATACTAATGAAATTTTTTTATCATTCGTCAATAAATGACCTATAGGGTCAACATCCCCTATAATAAGATTGATAATACCCTCTGGTAAATTGTTTGCTTCTACGACTTTTTTCCATAAATTAAGACAAGCTAAAGAACATAACGGCGTTTTTTCTGATGGCTTCCATAAAGAAACATTGCCACAAACTGCAGCAAGGACAGCATTCCACCCCCAAACTGCAACGGGAAAATTAAAAGCTGTAATAATACCGACAATACCAAGAGGGTGCCACTGTTCATACATTCGATGTTCAAATCGCTCAGAGTGCATCGTTGCCCCATGCAACTGACGAGAAAGTCCTTGAGCAAAATCACAGATATCAATAACTTCTTGAACTTCACCTTTTCCTTCTTGCCATGATTTACCCATTTCATATGAAACTAACTTTCCAAGGGCGTCTTTATTTTCTCTTAATTGATTGCCGAATTGACGTATAATATCACCCCTAAATGGAGCAGACTTATTACGCCAATAAATAGATGCTTCACCAGCAAGTTCAACAAGTCTTTCATAATCTTTGCTACTTGCCTTAGCAACCTGAGCTATCAACTTTCCATCCACAGGAGAATACGAGTCAATAAGATCATTATGAATGTCACCAAAATCTTGTTGTCCTGTTCTCAACGGTAAATTGACACTTTTGCCACTTATACCAAACCTATCAATTAAATTTTCCATAAATACCCCGAGTTTTTACTTTTAAAAACAGTGTGAAAGATAATCAAAGCGCCTACAAAAAAAATCAACTTTTATAAAAAAAGAATAGATCAATTTGTCAGTATATTTCAAACAAGAAGTTTTAAGAAATTTAAGTTAAAAAAAAGAGAGTCGTTTGAAGAAAAAAACTTACTAGTGAAATGATTTTCACTAGTAAACTAAGAGAATTAAAATAAGCTGACTGACAAAGTACCTAGCATTTTATACTGAGACTTATCATAAACAGCTTCGCCAAGATAGCCTTCCACAGCAAATACAGTAGTGTCATTTAATTGATACTGTGCAACTGCTCCCCACGTCACTTCGCTCTGACTTGCGTATTCTGGCGTATTAAGTAAGCCTGAACTTGGACTTTCAACACTACGGCTTTCTGCGTTCCAAGTCATTTTTGGAGTCATTTTTTGGCTCCAATAAGCGTTAGCTGAAACCAACAAACCATTTACAGCATTTGGAGCATAGGAAACACCTGCTGTTAATTCATTTCTTAAAGTTGGTGCAGCCTGAGTTGTTTGAACCACTTGATTGTCTGTTAAGCTAAATTTGTCTTGGATATCATTTGGTAAATTGCTTATGTCGTTTCTTGTCATAACTTCACCGTTATCTGTTACATCAACACTCGTTTCTTTTGTAGAAAAATAAGAAATAAAATCCCACCCAGTGTTAAGATAGAAACTTCCTGTTGTCGCGTTAAGCTCATGGTTAAGCTCAGTATTCCATCCTAATAAAACTCTTGTCCCACCTTCATTACCACTGACTGGAAGACGAACTTCTAAATTTGGAGTTACAGAAAATAACCCATTATCATATACGTTATAATCGGCTACGACTCGAGTGCCGCGATCTGAAAGTAAGTTTGTAACACTAGAATTATTGTTAACACCAAGAACAACTTGAACATCGAGATCTTCATTAAAAAATGTAGACCCTAAAGTATACCTGACTTGATTGGTTACATCCATCTCATCTGATTTTGTTTGAGTTTGTCGGTAATGTTTTAACTCAAGTTGTGAATACGCATTAGGAAAAAGAACTTGCAACGGTGCTTGATTTGATGTGTCAATACTTGTATTAGCATATGCAGAAAAAGCTAAACCACAAGTTCCTATCATTGAAGCTACTAATTTTTTCAAACTTACCATGTTACCTTCCTTATACAATGCTTAACAGTTGAATAAATAACTAGTTTTCATAAAAAGCCCATTTAATTGCTCTTTAGTACTCATAGTTGTTGGAAATATATTTTATACTTTAAATTAATAAGAAAATAATATACCAATGTCAAGATTGCTAATAAATATAAGGAAAGTTCTTTAGACTAAATCATACAAAAGAAAAAATTATATGAAATTTCTACTAGACTCGATATTTTCTTTTATGGAACGGAAAGCTCGACTACTAGGCTGACTAATTTGAAAATCAACAAAATTTTTAATAAGGTCTAGAAGTTCGTCGTACTTTGTAATTTGAATCAATCGTTCTTTTGTCTGGCGAGTTTGACTCCAACCTTTTAAGTACCAAAGTAGGTGTTTGCGAAAACAAATAACACCAGCACTTTCACTTTTATATACATCTTTTTGAAGTTGAAGATGCTCTTCAACAACTGAAAACCAAGTTTCAATATCAAGTTTAAACTGAGTGTTTTTAAGTGATGTAAAAATCCAAGGATTACCTAGAGCCCCTCGACTGACCATAGCACCATCAACATTTGATCGATCAATCATCAAATCCAAATCACTTTTATTAAAAATATTACCATTTCCAATGACAGGAATAGACAAAGTCTTTTTCAGTTTGTCAAAAGCACCAAGATCAACAGGTACATCGTACCGGGCACTTCGCGTTCGGCCATGTACAGTCAACCAAACAGCACCAGCTTTTTCAACAGCATCACCAACTTCAAGAAAATTTTTTGAATTCTCATCCCATCCAAGTCTAATTTTTACTGATACTGGGACCTTTGATTCATCTACAGCAGCCTTTGTTACCTTGTAAACAAGGTCCGGGTCTCGAATAAGAGCACTGCCACATCCGGTTTTTACAACCTTTTTAACGGGGCAACCCATATTAAGATCAAGGTGATCGAAATTGTGCTTATTCAATAACTGCGTTGCTTTTCCTATAATTTCAGGACCATCTCCTGTTATCTGAATACCTAAAATATCTTCGCGAGGATGCCTTTCCATCATTTGTAGCGTTTTTTGACTGTCCATAACTAATGCTTTTGCCGATATCATTTCAACAAAAGTTAAATCAGCCCCCAGGTTTTGACAAATGACACGAAAGGCCATATCACTCACCCCGGCTAAAGGGGCTAACAGAATTTTAAACGTATCAAGAAATTTATTTTCTACTTCATTTTCAGCCAATGATGGCACATTCTTATCCATAACCCTCTTTTCATAAGACCTTATATATTGTAGGCTTCCTTTGCCTGAATAGCTTTATCAAAAAAATTATAAAGAAAATGGAAATACCATTTTTTGAAATAGTTTAGTAGTATGAAAAACTCACTTTGGAACCCCTAGGAAGAATACGTCAATGAGGAAGCAAAATGCTTGATATAAAATTCATTAGAAACAACCCAGAGCTTGTACAAAAAGCCACTAACGAAAAAAATTTTCATATAAATATCAAAGACTTGATTGAAGTTGATAAAAATATAAAACCTGAACAGCAAAAATTAGAAGAACTCCAAGCCACCCGTAATAATATTGCAAAACAGATGGCCACAGCCTCACAAGAACAGAGGGCGGGAATAAAGTCTCAAGTCAGCGAACTTAAAGAGATGATCAGTAATCAACAAGACAAGCTCCGCCACCTAAAACAAAGTCTAAATGAAATGATGCTTCAAGTCGCTCAACCAGCACGCTCGGATGTTCCTGTTGGTAAAGACGATCAAGATAATATCGAAATAGAACGTTGGGGAGAAGTAACTAAGTTCGATTTCAAACCTAAGGATCATTTGGAGTTAGGTAAAAATCTCGGCATTATCGACATTGAAAGAGGTGTCAAAATAGCAGGAAGTCGCTCCTATATTTTAAAAGGCGATGGAGCTCTTTTAGAACAAGCTGTTCTAAGGTGGGTTTACGATTACTTAATTTCACAAAAATTTTCACCTGTCTCAGTTCCTGTTTTAGTAAATGAGTCGGCAATGGAAGGAACTGGCTACTTTCCCATCGGTAAAGATCAAGCCTATTTCATAGAAAAAGATGCATTAGCTCTTGTTGGAACATCTGAGGTGTCTTTATGCAGTATGCATAGTAATGAAACGCTCTACAATAAAGACTTACCGAAAAGATTGATGGCCCAATCTACCTGTTTTAGAAGAGAAGCTGGTACATACGGTAAAGACACTAGAGGCCTTTACAGGGTGCATCAGTTTCAAAAAATTGAAATGGTTGTTGTTGCTCCTGCTGACAAAGATTTAACAGATGAACTTCATGATGAAATCCTTCTTCATGCTGAGTCTATTCTTCGTGCCTTTGAACTTCCTTACAGAAAGGTATATGTCTGTACTGGCGACCTTGGGCAAGGTCAGGTTAGAAAACATGATTTAGAAACTTGGATGCCATCAAGAAACTCGTACGGAGAAACCCACAGTTGTTCGTCCTTTTATGACTTTCAAGCAAGGCGTTTGAAAATTAAATATAAGGATCAAGAGGGGAAAAAACAATACGCATATACCTTAAATAATACAGCTTGTGCAACACCTCGAATTCTTATTGCTATACTTGAAAATAACCAAACAAAAGATGGAAAAATAAAAATTCCTAAATGCTTACAACCGTATATGAACAACAAAGAGTTCATCGGATAAAATTTTTTATATTTTGATTCTTTTTGAGCAGGTAAAAAGACTTATTTTCTTTTCTTCCTTATCATTTTGAGTCTTACACTAGAATGCTTTTAAAGGTTCCAACATCATGACTAAAGAAAAAAAAATCAAAGCTCAAAAACTCAAAGGTTTTCAAGATTTTGAACCTTTGCTGATGAAAAAAAAACTAGAGTTTCTTCACCTTGCACAAAATCTCAGTGCGTTAGCTGGCTATGAACCAATAGACACGCCTTCCCTTGAGTACACTGAAACTATTCTTGGGGAAGGAGGAGAAACTGATAAACAAGTTTTTCGTTTCAAAGACAATGGGGATAGAGATGTCGCTTTGAGGTTTGATTTGACTATGTCATTTGCTCGTTACATTTCCGAGAATCAAGGAACGCTTATTTTTCCCTTCAAAAGGTTCCAATATGGTAAAGCGTGGAGAGCTGAAAAACCACAAAAAGGAAGATTCCGTGAATTTACTCAGTGTGATTTGGATATTATCGGAGCAGCACCTTACTCTGGTGAAATTGATCTTATTTCTACATTTATGAATATTTTAGACCAAATACTCAAAGAAGATTTTACTGTTTTCGTGAATCACAGGCGACTTATATCTTCTTTAATCAAAAAAACCTTTCAAGGAATCAGTGAAAGCGACGAGCAAACTATTTTGATAAACCTTGATAAACTCGATAAAATTGGTAGTGAAAGTGTCATCCGTTTACTTTCTGATAAGTTTTCATTTGATACTTCCTCAAGCCGCACCTTAGTCGATCTTATTGTCAACTCAAAAGAAGACAATTTAAAAGCAGTGGCTGATTACCTTAAAGGCCACGAAACTGGAATTAAAGACTTAGAGGATCTGAAAGAAACCGTAAGGATCATCGAAAATTCCTGCCTTTCAAAATTTGGAAAGATCAAGATTGATCTTTCTACTGTCAGAGGTCTTGGCTATTATACCGGTATGATCTTCGAAACAACAATTGATCACCATCAAGACTTTGGAGCTATTTGCTCTGGTGGACGATATGACAATTTAGCAGAACGTTTCTTATCTCGCCAACTGTCTGGTGTTGGAGGATCTATCGGGATAGACAGGATCCTCGCTGCAAAAGTTGAAAGATTAAACAACCACGAAACTCCAAGTACAGATGCCGTTTTCATTGCTGTTGCAGAAGAAAAAACGAGACCATACGCATTCAAAATACTTGAACATCTTAGAAAACATAAAATAATCGCCAACATCGATTTAAAACACCAAAAACTTGCGCAGCAGTTTAAATGGGCAAATCGAGCTGGTTATAAAAAAGTGATAACCATAGGAGAATCTGAAAGGCAAACAGGATTACTTAACGTAAAATATATGGAAACAGGTCAACAAAAGAAAGATATAGCCATTGCTGACCTTGTTAACGAGCTTTTATGACAAAGTTTACGCAAAAATATTTGTACATGAAAAAAGAACATAAAACTTTAAATTAACCATTGACACAAATAAGATATTTACACAAACATTTGTACGGACCATCAAGATTTTTATAAGTAGGAAACTATGAAGCTATCCCATATTCTTCTTGCTATTTTATCCGTTACCCTTTGGGGGATAAGTTATCCATTAATAAAAATTATAACACTGCAATTTCCCCCTTTATTTGCATCTACATTAAGACTACTTGTTATCGGGATTTTGTTTTGCCCGTTCGTTAAAAAGCCAAAAGGAGAGTGGTTTAAGTTAAGCCTGATCTCAATAACCTTATTCTCTTTAACTTTTTCATTAACGACAATAGCTATACAAGAGATTGACGCATCAATAGCAGCTTTTATTACCAGTCTTGAAGTTCCTTTTGCCGCTGTTGTCAGCTACCTTTTTTTGAAGGAAAAACTCAGAAAATTACAAATTTTTGGTCTTTTTGTATCTTTATTAGGCGTTTACTTTATTGTGGAATCTCCTGAAATTGCTCCATCACAACTATGGAGGATTATACTACTTTTAATTGTGGCTTTATCTTACGCTTTATCGGCTGTTCTTGTAAAAGGTATAAAAAAGACATCGAGCTTTTCAATCACTGTCTGGTCTGCAACTTTAGCAGCTCCCCAGCTTGCAATATTTTCAATTCTTTTTGAAAAAGACCATATGAGTCTCATCAAAAAAATAGACCTCAATAGCACTATGATTATATTTTTGTTAACACTATTGAGTATGCTTGCATTTTACTTTTGGAACCTTTTAATCAAAAAATATAGAGTCAATCAAATCATGCCATTTATTCTTCTTGTTCCTGTATCAAGCCTCATCTCTTCGTACTTTCTCCTTGGAGAGACCACTCATATTATTGCAATTTTTGGCGGTTTATTAACCATATTTGGTGTTTGGCTACAATCTCGTAAGTAAAAGTGTGACTCGATAAAAAGTATTATTTATATAGAAAAAAGAAAAAATTTTTTGTATCAAATCTTGTGAAGTTTTAAGAAATCCCAAATGATTTCGTTAGTACTTTTATCATTAAGAGTCAAATCAAACCACAGATGAGACCCCCCAACAACTTTATAAAGTGCGATTGTGCTGAGGCTTTCATCGTCTACGTAAGAAAATTTTTCAATAGGCATATTTCCGCTGAATAGGCTAGTTCTAATAGCTTCAGATGAAATACTATTTTTATCCTTCCAAAATTTAACGGTTCCCTCAATCGAAATCAAACCGGCAGAACTCCCTTGATAAGGAACAACGTAATCTTCGGTACCGTGAAAAATAATTAGTGGAATACTTCTTTGTGGCTTACACTCGTTGTACGTTTCTTCCATCATAGTGCCAGAAACAGAGGCTATTGCGGTAAACTTTTCACTATAGTAACAAGCAAGTGCGTAAGAAAAAAAAGCTCCATTTGAATAACCTGATGCGTAAACTTTTGATGTATCAACATTATAAGTATTTTCTACTTCATCTAGAATGTTTAGGATAAAAGAAAAATCATCTGCACTACTTTTGTTACTTTCCCCCTCAAGACCTGCATTCCAGTGAGAATAACCGTCTAGAAGACTCCCTTGAGGTACAATCAAAATAAAATTCTCTTTTTCTGCAAGTTCATCAAATCCAGTAAATTGCAATTGATTTTCTGCACTCATACTATAACCGTGAAAGTTAAACATGATTGGCATCATCACTGATTTATCATAAGAAGTTGGTATATATATTAGGTAGCTTCTTTCAACACCAGAATGAAGAAGATTTACTTTTTTTAAACCAGAAATATCTTCATTTATTGACTCTTCTGTTTCTTCGTCATTATTTCCGCAAGAGATAATGTTTAACAAAAAAAACAAGAATATACTTATAAAGTTCATAGTAATTATAGTCTCGATTCTAAATAATATTTTTCACACATTTATGATTTTTTTAAATTTGTGTTCAAAATAAAATTGTTTTTAGCTATTTTAAGGATTTACCTTTCGCTCCCTTCGGTTTGGAAGTTCTATAAAATTCACAACATTCTTTTTGTAATTTATATAACTTACTTTTTATTTTTTCTCGATTTTTATCAGAGAACTTGGTATCAACAAGTGGTTTAATTTTTTTTATATTTATTGGTAGTAATCTACATAGGTCAAGAAACCTCGACTCAACATCTATCTCACTTTCAAGTATTAAAGCAGCCTGCTGGGTGGGAGTTATTATTTTAATAGTATCAGGAGAAACAAGATCCTTAAAATATGTCAAAGACATCATACGAGTATGAGGCGTTGGAATATAAGAGAAACTAACTTTATTACCACTATTTTTTTTTATATAAGTATCTCCTCGATTTCTTATATATCCATTTTTTTCAAAAATATTTTGCAACTGATTTCTTACCTGTGTATCTACTATCTCGAGATCATTTCGTTCAAACTCAATATCATCAAAAAAAGACAAACTCATGGAAGAACGGTCAAAATAAAAAATTAATTTTTCTTCCTCTAGTTTTTTTATAAAAAGATGAATCTGAGAATCTGTTAATTCTTTAACTTGTGAAGAAACTTTTTCCGTTTTACTCTCACTTGATTCTATTAAATATTCGGAAGAATCCAAGTTCTTAGAGTTTTTTATAAGATCAATAATATCATTTATTTTTCCCTCGCCGTATTTTCCTAACTTATATTCTTCACTGCTTTCGAATTTTAGATCATCTGGTATACATACTTTTTTATTTTTGAATTTTATACTTTTACCAAGTAAGTATTTTTCTGAAAAATAATGGACTTTATAAACTAATTCTCCCGCTAAATCTTGACTATCTATTTTTATATCAGCATGAACAACATCGTTTAGAGGTCTGATTGGGTAGTCTTTTGTAAAGCTTTTTTCCAAAAGCATGATGGATCCATATTTAATGAAAATATATTTATTATCCTTATTTTTTAAATCATCTTTGCTCCATGGAATATGGTATTTTATACCGCCTTTAGCTTGGATAATGTCATAAAAATCTCTTATATTCTGAGGAATACCAAAAAGATAGTTTCCGTAGCTTCCAATAAAAAAATAAGAAAATTGCCATGGCTTTTCTCTAATTTTTTCACAGAAAATATAAATTCTATCGTTTAAAATTATTACTTTTAGTCGATTTTTGGGTCGAAAAATTTTTTTAATTAATGAGTACATTTTACTTCCATTTTTTCAGTTTTTTCTTATATGATTATATATCGAGAAGAGTGTGTTAGTACAGATGTAATTTTCTTATCGCAGAAAAGAAAAAAAGTTGGAAAGTATTTTTCAGCGAAAACTCACATAATGATATTACAATATTTATATATATTTCTTGGATTGTTTAGTTTTTATAATTCATCATAAATTTTTCAATTTTTTTAACTCCATTTACCGTAAGACTTTGTAGAATATGCTGAAATTTTTTATGCTCTAAGCCTGAAATAAAAAAAGTCCAGCGATATGAATTTTGCTGATGATGTCTGATTTCTTTTTTTTCGATTTCAGAAAAGTTTTTATTTAAAGACCTTTCTAAACTTCTTATGTCAAGTTCCACTTGTTCTAATAATATTTGATCAAATGCTGTTAATATCTCAATCATTTCATCAACTGCATGCTCTCTTTTTTCGAGACTAATTTCTTTTGCTTCATTAAACAATTCTAAAGTATCAATCCGGGCATGCTGACATTCTTCTAGCCAATGATATTTAAAAACGTCCTCAAAAACAGGATCAATTTTCTTTTCTTGAGAACGAAAACTGTCCATATAGTGCTTTTGAGTCATCCACTCTAGCATACACGTTAACATTAAAACTGATGTGGATGACTTTGAAAGTACAACTTTCGCAACAGCACTCGGATCACTGGCTAATGTAACATCTGATGAAAAATCTTTTTGAAAAATTGTTTCAACGGTAGAAAACAACTCCTGATGCTTCATTTCCTCTTCAGCAAAACGTAATAATGACCAAAGTTGTTCAGAGTGTTTGTGTTTTACAGAAGCTGCCTGATCTATAACTTGGGGTATAATAAATTCTTCTACAAAACGAAAAAGGTATGCATAAGTTTTACCACGTATATGATTTAAAGTCATTTTTTCTTGACTGTTCAAACAAGATATTCTATCGGTCATAGCAAGTGATTCAGGTATAAATGGTTTAGTAAAATCAAGATTTCTATTTTTTATAACCTCTTCAACTGTCCAACAAACTTTCTGAGAAGCAATTAAACAATCTTTATATGTATAGTTAAGATCTGCTAGGGCTAAACTCATAGAATCCTCGTTATGATTTATTTTGAGATCAAAGACAAAAAACAATCTAAGACAACAAATAAAAAAAAACAACAATAAAATCATGTTGTTATATTGAGATAATAATTTATTATAGCAGTTAAATAAAAAGCTAAGAGTCTTTTTGAGAGAAATTCTTGATTTCATCAAATGACAAGTGATCACCAATATCTTTACCGTACTTTACTTTTTCAACGACACCCATTTCGTTTACGAGAATATCCACTGGAAGTATTTCAATATGACCTTTTATACGATATGGTATAAAACCTTTAAACATGGCAAAAAATATCTTTGGGCCAAGAGTCACTTGGCTTATAAAAAATCTGAAAAAGGATCTTTCTACCTCATACTTTTTGAAATATTTATAATTTTCGTCCGCAAGAAGAATAAAAGGTACTTTGTGATGACTAGTGAAATGATTCAAGTTTTTAGTTGAAGAATGAAAAATTCCTACCATAGTAAAATTCTCTCCGAACTCATCATATCTTTTTACAAACTCATTAATTCTTAAATTACAGAGGGGACAACTTGCAAAACGATAAAAGGTCAAAAGATAGCGTTTATTTTTTAAGCTAGAAGTTTTAAAAATATTTCCATCAGCAGTTGAAAGTTCTATATTTTCAATTTTCGAGCCTACTTTTATTTTCATAGAAAACCACCTTTCTTAAAAATAATTTTTATTTATTTATAATTTAAAAATAAAGTTGATCTAAAATATTATGAACATATATTTTCTTCTGGTAAACAAAAAAAATATCTTTTACATAAACTCATAATCAAAAAAATAAAAAAATTTCAAAAACTGTGAAAGAATTTTTTATTAAACGATCTTAGGAAGTATTTGTTAATACCTTTTAAAATTGCGAAAATTCAAATTTTAAAATATATTTTGCATTGAATAAAAATAGATTTAGATGTAACTTTCGTGAAGTAGAATTATACAGATGAATCTTTTCAATAGGGAAAAATATGACACATTTAGAAGCACTGGATCAATCGATAAAAGCTTTTAATGAAGGAAATTGGGATGAGTATAAATCATCTTTTACAGAAGATTGTCACTATACAGAATATGCAACCGGCCGTAGTCTAAACTCTTCAGATGAACTTTTATCTAACTCTAAAAGTTGGAAGAATGCATTTCCTGATGCCCATGGGGAAGTGATCAATAGAATAGATAATGGCGATTATGTTGTTGAGGAGGTGGTTTGGTCAGGTACCCACACAGGAGAACTCCATACACCTGACGGTCAAACTATTCCACCGACAAGTAAAAATATGAAAGTAAATGCTGTCATGATAAATAAGTTTAAAGATGACAAAATTTGTGAAACTAATCATTACTTTGATATGCTGACAATGCTAAAACAACTTGGCTTATCGTAAAAGTAAATAATTTTTTTATTCTAGATATTATATCTTCTAACTCATGGTAAAATACTATTTTTAGATCATAATAGACCCTTAATTGATTGAAGGTTCTCGATCAGTTTTCTTATTTTTAGTAATATATAAATATTATTGTGTTTCAAAAAGGAAACGCCCCGTTTCTTTCATATCTTAAACAAATAATTTCATCACTGTTTAGAAGGTAACGCCAAACCATAAGTATCTGTAATAAATAACATATATGTATGCTTTTCAAATAAGGTTGATTCTTTGAACCTAAATGGTGTATAATGTTATATTATTTCTACTTAGTCTTAATATATTTTGCTTAGAAAAAACTAATTAGAGAACTAAGCATCTTTTTCGAACAATGATAATTAGGAAGACCATATCGATGAGTTTTAGCAATTTAAATTTAAATCTAAAAATCCTTAGAGCTCTTAAAGAGTCTGGATACTCTAAACCAACACAGGTCCAAGTAAAATCGATACCAAGCATACTAGATGGCCATGATGTAAAAGTCTCAGCTCAAACAGGAACAGGTAAAACAGCAGCTTTTCTCCTGCCTGTTTTAAATAAACTAGCTGGTTCTTTAAAAAAGAAGAAGAGAGGTCCTAAAGTACTTGTCCTTAGTCCTACTAGAGAACTTGCTTTGCAAATTAATGTCCAGTCTGAAAAATACAGTCAGTATTTGCTACAAGTAAAATCTGTTTGTGTTGTCGGTGGAGTACCTTATTCCAAACAAACTAGCCAACTTTCCAGTCCTCATGATATTATAGTAGCAACTCCTGGGAGACTTCTTGACTTTCTCTTTCAAGGTAAAATAAATCTTTCTGATATAGAAACCCTCATTTTAGATGAAGCAGATCGTATGCTTGATATGGGTTTTTCCGAAGCTGTAGAAGAAATTATTCAGAAGATACCTCCAACACGACAAATACTTCTTTTCTCAGCAACTTTTCAAGGAGCGGTTTTTAAGCTTGCAAAAAAAATTATGAAAAAACCAGTAGAAATTAATATTCACACATCCCACGAAAAACACGAAAATATTGATCAACAACTTCATTATGTCGATAGCCTAATTCATAAAAATGAAATTTTAGAACACACCCTAAAATCAAGCGACCTACATTCCGCTATTATTTTTACGGCAACGAAGAATCATGCTGACACAATTGCTGGTGAACTCAAAAAGAAAGGTTTCAGCGCTTCTGCTTTACATGGTGGTATGCATCAACATCAACGTAGTCGAACAATTCAAAATCTGAAAAATGAAAGAATACAGATATTGGTTGCAACTGATGTTGCTGCACGAGGGATAGACGTTCAATCAATAACACATGTAATTAATTTTGACCTTCCTAGGGATATAGAACAGTATGTTCACCGAATTGGCAGAACAGGAAGAGCTGGTGCTAAGGGCAAAGCTATATCTTTTGCTAATAATAGAGATGTTCCTCTTATAAGTAAAATTGAGTCTTTTACTGGCCAAAAAATAAAAGTTACTGAAATAGAAGGATTAGAAGCTAAGACTAAAAAAAACAGTAGAGTAAGATCACAAAAGTTTTCTTCACGAAGCAGAAAATCATCTGAAGAAAAACGTGAACCGAGGTCAAAAACCTCTTCACGAAGCAGAAAATCATCTGAAGAAAAACGTGAATCAAGAACAAAACCTTCTTCACGAAGCAGAAAATTA
>PASJ01000086.1 GCA_002711925.1 Pseudobdellovibrionaceae bacterium
ATTTTGATAAGTTTTTAAAACAGGGTTCATATAGATGGACGTACTCGTCTTTTTTTTTTATTTCAAGCCTTGATTTAAATTTGGTTTTCTTAGTTATTTTTGGTTAGAAATGGAATATTTCTAACTGTAGACTGTTGTCCACCATGATCATTAAAGCTAGGTAATGAAAGATGGTAAAATGATTTTGATCATGTCTTCATCTTGGGTAGATCGAATTTTTTAAAAGCACTCTAAGACACACTTTTCATAAAATAAATATTGGTAACAAAGGACTTTCATAGCAAATGAAAAATTTATCTTTAATAGCAGTGTCTTTTTAGTAGTAGACGATGCTCAGTAGCTCTAAAATTAAAATAACCTTTTTTTCTAATCATTTATAAGAAGTTAATTTATTAAGTATCATAATATTTATAAGTGGAATCGATTAATTATTTGGTAAATAGTGATTTTAATGATCGAATTAATTCGGTTCAGATTTAACTATTTATTTAGGTGTAAAAGGATATGAAATCCTGAGATAATAGCCATTTCTCCTTTTATAGTGGCTAAGACTCAAAAATGGAGATTTATCAACAAAGCTTGCATATCCAAGACTAATATTGTCGCTAGAATATGAGAAGCCGTATGTAAGATTATTGTGAGAATATCCTATTCCTACATGAAATTGTTGAAAGAAATCAAAGCCAATACCTAATTGATTATCCTTCTGATCATTTACTAATGAATCTTCTCTAAAGTCATTTATATGACCATACGAAAAAACAACCCTCGTATTATATTTTTTGCTATTCAAAGCAAGACCTGCTCCAGACCTTAGGAAAAAGTGGTTTACTTCATAATAAGATCCATCATCAATGTCGTTGGAATATAAATTCAGATTGCTTAAGTTATTTCCGAGGTAAACCATAAGATTTTCATTTATTTTATTTTCCCAAAGCATAGCAATATCAAGATCTATATCTTTATTTTTCTTAGCATTTTTAATTGGATTAATTATTGTTTCGTCATTGTAAATATCTAAAGCTTTTTCTCTTATATAGTAAGATAAAGCATAGGAATTCTTAAGTGACAAACCAATATATAAGTTCTTGTTTATTTTAAATCCATATGAAATATATAGTTTTATTTCTTCAAATGTATAGTATTCCAAGGTAGGTATGACATCTTTTTCCTTAATCAATGCATCAAACAAGGATCTTCCTTGAAGAGCAAAGGAAAAACTTCTCCATATAAAAGATGTATTTAATTTCAAATCAAGTGACAAATATTTGTTATTATATTCTTTTATAAGGTTGATAATATCATTATCTTTTAAGTTTTCAAATTTCTTATAATTTTGTACTAATGTCCAAGAATCTTTGTCAGAATAAAAATTAATCTCAATTGGTGTAAGTATAACCTGTTTGTTTATTGCTAAGAGGCTTGGATTATAAATATAATTTTCAGTTATTTCAGGGTAAATAGAAGAAGATTCTCCTCTAGACTTTTCTCTGACAGTGTAGTTATAAGAAAATAAGTACTCTGAATATAATAATAATAATAATAATATATTCAATAACAGTTTTCTTTGTATCATTAATGGCATTTTTTTTTAATAAAACCTTCTTGAGCTTATGTATTTTAAAATTTCCAAGATATTTTTTTAATCAACTTATAAGTTAAGAGAGTTAATCCATTCTTTAAAACCTTTCTCAAGTCCATTTCTCAAATCAACGACATACTTTTCTCCTCTGTAATACAGGACAATTTCCTCACGGAATTTCTCTTCAAGTTCTTCTCTGTTAACTTTTATCCATTCTTTCAAACCATTTTCTATTCCGTTTTTTAGATCAATAGAATATTTTTGGTCATTGATTTTAAATTTTATTTCTGTTTCTAAGTCTAGTAAGCGATCTTCTATATTTAATGATTTTATCCAATCTCTAAACCCTTTTTCTAAACCGGATCTAATGTCGATTTTATGGTTTTCTCCGAATAAAAATAAATTAATCTCATCTCCAAGTTGCTCTTGTATTTGCTTTTCTAAATTTTTAGCATCATCCTCTAACCATTTTTTTATTCCTACCTCTATACCATCTTTTAATTCAATAAAATATTTTTTGTCATAAATCTTGAATACTAATCTTTTGTTTTCTAGGAGTTCGTTAAGCTCATCTATATCTAGTGAATTAAGCCAATCTGTTAACCCTTTTTCAACCGATTCATTGATATTGATCACATGCTGTCTTCCCCTTAGAGAAAATTTAATTTCCTTTTGTTCTTTAAGAATATCATGAACGTGATCACCTATTTTGCCAGTCAAATCGGGGATTAAATCTAAAAGAGATTTGAATTCGTCAACCAAAATATCAAGATCAGATTTAATTGTTTCGACAAAATTTGATATTTTTTGTTTTTCTACAGATTTTATATATTCACCATAAACTACTCCAAGTAGATATATTATATGGATTGTTTTATAAATAAATTTAGTTTCTGTAAGAGAATCATCGTTTGTTTGTTTTTCGTAATTATCAAATACAGATTCAGCTTTTTTAAAGTCCATCGATATTTTCTCGTTGTATTCGATGTTCCCTAGTGATTTTATAATTAATTCAAAAAAATTTTTTCCTTTTTCTGTTGGGGATTTTGTAGAACGATCTAGATGTGTTTTTTTTATCTGCTCAATGTTTTCTGCCGTTTCTAAAAGACTAAAGCCATGCTGATTAACAAGGTTTGAAGTTAGAAGTTCGGCAATTTCTTTGTTACCTGGATCTTGTAGATTTGCTTTGGTCAGAATTTCGATACCTTCTTCATAATCCCCATTGTCAATAGCTTGTTGGGCTACTAGGATATTTTTTTTTTCATTTGATGTTCCAGTTTTGCACGACACATGTAGTACTATTAATAAAGTTATAAGCAGTTTCATTTCTTCCTCATAAAATTGTTGCGTCTTGATAATACTAAAAAGATTTTAACAAATATAATATAATATTGTAAGTAAAAAAAAAATATAACTTCAATTGTTTATATTTTTTCATTAAATTGATTAATTTAAAAATAAAATTATAAATACTAAATATTTGTGAATAATTAGACAGAAACATAAAGGCATTATCCCTCAAATCGGTTAGGGAAATACTGATAATAGATTAGCTCCAAATGGAAGAGTCAATTTAGGTAACGCTCCTGGTGGGAGTCCTTATGGTGTGTTTTCTCCTTAAGGTTTTCTTCATTCTATTTCTACCTTATTTCCTCTTTTCTCAATTTTTTACATAGCATTTTTCTAAAAACAAGAGCGTCAACTTGTACTAGGTTTAATTTGTGGGATTAATATCGTGAAATAAAATTTGTTTGTGCATTTGTTAGTTGAAAATGTGATGTCATAAAATAAAAAACGAGATAATTAATACTGTTTTGATATTAGAATTTAAATCTTATCTTGTGATAAAATATGATAAAAGTTTCTTATTTCTTTACTTTTTTGACGGTTACTGATATGTTCTCTTATAAATTTTTAAAAAAACAAAACTAAATTAGTGAAAAAATTAATATTATTGTTATGTTTCAAGACTTCCGGTTGTTTAGATCACAATACAACTAAGATTAGGAGAGTAAAGTTTATGAAAAATATTTTATTAGGTTTAATACTGCTATTCTCAAGTTATTTTGCTTTTGCTATTCCTCCATTTTTTTGGGGGAAAGAGTTACAACGTATGAATGGCAGTTATCATTCAGCAGATGATATAAGTTCAGCGGTTAAAGCTGTGGAGAAACAAATATCAGAGGAACGTGAAAAACTAAGAAAAGAGGGAAAAAGCACAAATTATAATAATGTAATACTCTCACTTTCAAAAAAACTAAAAATAAATATCGATGAAGAATATGACCCTATTTATCATGAAGGTGCCTTTAAGGTTAGCGAAGAATATTTTTGTAAAGACGATATTTTCAGTGATCTTGAATTACACAAAATGACTATAGATACATGTGAAAAAAATTTTAAAAATCTCAATCGCAAGATAAAAAGATTACGAGCTGAACGGAATATTCTTCTTGGAACCATCTCTATTACTTTATTTTTACTTCTAACTCTTAATTAATTTTAGCATTATAGATTGTTTTTTTCTTTACTCCTTCGTTAACTCCACAATTTTTTTGGAAAAATGTATAGAATTGGAAGCTTAAAAGTTTGTTGCCAAGTATCGTAACAAAGTGTAAAATCTTCTTAATTTGAGTAAGCTGGAAGAATTTATGAAAAATATTTTATTAGGTTTTATATTATTATTATCAAGCTATTCTTCTTTTGGGGCTGCTGAAGAGCCTCTTTATAAGAAAGTAAAAACTACTCAAAACAATGCTATTGAAGATAAATGTTCGATTTGCTATGAAAAAACAACTAATTTAACTCTTTCTTGTAAGCACTCATTTTGTAAAGAGTGTATCTTCAAGTGGTTTGAAGAAAATCCAAGCTGTCCAGCGTGTAGAAGTGATCAAAATATTTTTTATAAGGTCCAATTACTTAGCTCTGATAATCATGATGTACAACAAAATGCAGTTGGAGCTATTGCTGATCTAGCTTATAATAACCAAGGAAACCAAAATAATCTTAGAGAAGCTGGTGTCGTTTCTCAGCTCGTTCCTTTACTCGAATCCGAGAATATTGTAACTAAACAATATGCAGTTGGAGCTATTGCTAATCTAGTTCATGGTAACCGAGACAACAAAAATTTGATTAGAGAAGCTGGTGCAATTCCTAAGTTTGTTATTTTACTCGAGTCAGGTGATCCTACTGTGACAAAAAATGCAGCTACGGCACTTTCTTGTCTAGCTCAAAATAACCAAGAAAACCAAAATGCTATTAGAGAATTTGGCGTAATGCGCCCTCTTGTCGCTTTACTCGGATCAGACGATGTTGTAACAAAACAACTTGCAACTGGAGCTATTGCTAATATAGTTCATGGTAACTCAGACAATAAAAATTTGATTAGAGAATTTGGTGTAATTCCTCAGTTTGTTATTTTACTTGAGTCAGAGGATATTATAGTGAAAAAAAATGCAGCTGCAGCACTTTCTTGTCTAGCAAATGATAATCTAGAAAACCAAAATGCGATTATAAAAGCTGGTGCAGTTTCTCAGCTCCTTCCTTTACTCGGATCAGAGGATGTTGTAACAAAACAACTTGCGACAGGAGCTCTTGGGTGCCTAGCTTCTTGCCAAGTAAACCAAAATGTAATTAGAGAAGCTGGCGCAATAACTCACCTTGTTCCTTTATTAGGATCAGATGATATTGAAACAAAACGTTATGTAGCAGAAACTCTCGGTATTTTAGCTATTGATAATAAAAAAAACCAAAATGCAATTAGAAAAGCTGGTGCAGTCCCTCAGCTAGTCCATTTACTGGGGTCAGATGATAGTACAACAAAAAAATTCGCAACCGGATCTCTCAGTCTTCTAGCTAATTATAACCAAGAAAACCAAAATGCAATTAGAGAAGCTGGTGCAATAACACACCTTGTCCCTTTATTAGGATCAGGTGATGTTGTAACAAAAAAACTTGCAATTTTGGCTTTAACTAGTCTAGCTTATAATAACCCGGACAACCAAAATTTGACTAGAGAATCTGGCACACTCCCTCACCTTGTAGCTATAGTCGGATCACACAGCATTGTAACAACACAATTTCTAGGTATTGCTAGTTTAAATCTAGCTCATGAAAATACAGCAATTAAAAAGGAAATAATAGCAACGATTAACTCTATTGAAGGCTTGAAAGAGAAAATACAAGAAGAGTCTCTAGTTTTTTATAACGCTTTGTTCAACTAGAAATATTTTCTTTTTCTAGCAAGAACACTTATAAACGTTTCCTCTATATTTTAACAGAAGTTCTAGTAGGATAAAAGTGTAAGATTAATATTCACAGTAACCATGATTTCCTTGTTATGGGAAATACTAATCACGATTGAATTAAAAAAGATGTTAAGTTATCATATATCGGATTAGGTCATTCGAATGATATCATTAAAATCCATTTAGACACTATATTTCCATGGACATGACAAGGAACAATACATACACAGTTAAAATTAAAGTTTCTAATTGTTAAAACGTTAGGGTCATTTTTGACTCAAGGGACTTATAAGATATAAGTTTCAAACTCAAAATTTTTATTATCATAACTTTTATTTCTTTGTTTATTTGTTGCCAATTTTCTTAGTAAAATGGTAGTTGTTAAGAAGAATAATATAATTAGTTACTTATAATTATCTTGATAAAAATAAATACAAGGCGTATAATGTCTTAAATTTAAAAAATCTGAGGAAACTTATGAAATATATTTTATTAAATTTAGTAATACTTTTATCAAGTTCTTTTGCTTTTGGAGCTGCTTCAACGGAGAGTACAATAGAATCTGCAATAAGATTGATGCAAGAGATATCGACGAAATCTGAAATTTTTATACCCACACTAGATACATTGACAGTAGATATGCATACAGATGTAAATTTACAACAAGCTAATCCTAGACTTAGTGCTTACATAAATTTAGCTAAAACAGGATCTACTTGCTATGAAAAGGGAAAGAAACATATTGAAGAAATGTATTCTTCATCTGGTGTAGAGATTGTTAAGTTACTTCAAGATTCACTCAAAGTTTTCACAGTTTATGTAGTGCTAAAGAGTCAGGAAGGTAGGATACAAGAAGCTGTACACTTTGATCTATATCTTTCTAAACCTTTAGCAAGTGGTTCTAGACAGTCCAATTGTTTTTTTGCTTTGGAAGACAAAATAGTAAAGAAATCTTTTAGAAGCAAAATAAAAAACACATACAAAGTATATTTTAACGAGCAAGGTCTAGTACAAAGGTGGAGTGAAATAGGTTCATCTAGAATGTCTGAGCCTGAAAGGGATGTTGTTCGTATTTGCTCAGTCTGTAGTTTGCCAACTACTAAGATATGTTCAAAATGTCAAAAGATTCGCTTTTGTTCCACAGAATGCATGAAAATAGCATGGAATACACACCGACCAATATGCAAAAAGCTCCAAAAAAAAGCGATTCAAGAAGACAACTCTGATAATAAATAAGAGGTTCTAGCCTTATTTCTCATTGTCTTGTTAATCTTCAAGATCAAAATAAGAAGAGAAAATTTATAAAGAATATTTTATTAATTTTATTATCAAGTTATTCTTATTTTAGAGATGCTAAGAGGCTCTTTCTTAGAAAGTAAAAATTACACAAGACACTGCTGTTGAAGATAAATATTCTATTTGCAATGAAAGAACAACAATTCTAGCCCTTTCTTGTAAGCACTTATTCTAATGAGACCATATCGTCAAGTGGTCAGAACAAAATTCAATCTATAGCACGTGTGGAGGTGGTCAAAATATGTTTTATAAGGTTCCCTCACTTAGCTGTGATAATCCTGTCGATTTATGGTTTTAAAGATAAAATACATCCACAGTTAAAATCAAAGTTTCTAACAGTTTAAAAAGTAAGGAGTTAATTTGACTCGAAGGATCCCCCCCCCCAGCTTTCTAGCATAACTTCACCCAAGATCTTGTAATAAAATAAGTTTTTTATATCTCATGATGTTCATTAGTTTATGTAAGGTTCTTGATTTTTAACGCAAAAATATGTATACTATCCAAAATAAACTAAAGCATAAGGTTAGACGTGAAAAAAATTATATTAAGTTTATCATTATTATTCTCAAGTTTTTTTGTTTTTGCTGCAGCTGAAGTAGGGGGACCTAAGCAGTTTCCTGAAATATCAGATTTAATAGAAGAGCAGAGTAAGGCTTTAGATACTAATTTAAGATTATTATCTACTATAGAAAATAAAGTCAGTCTTCTTCAAAAACCAAAGAAGCCTGAAGCATTAGGAAGAGCTACTCTAACTTACTCTCTATTGAAGAATATTGAAGGAATATTTTCTAATTTTTCT
Source organism: Pseudobdellovibrionaceae bacterium (assembly GCA_002711925.1). Classification (GTDB taxonomy): domain Bacteria; phylum Bdellovibrionota_B; class Oligoflexia; order Oligoflexales; family Bog-1112. Next base: position 7,925 of record PASJ01000086.1, read on the forward strand.
TCAAATATGTATACGATGTTAACTACTTTAAAAGATAGTTTTAATCGTATTGATATTCGTGCGAAGATTCATAGCGATACATACGCTAAGCGGACATATATTTTAAGAGATTTTAATGATTTAGCCGTTCGACAAGTTCATATTGATTTTACCAAAGAATTTGCACCTGAAGCTCGAGACCAAGAGCATGAAGATGCTTTTCTTCTTGATCATGATACTTATGTTGTAAAAGGGAAAAGTGCAGATATATCAAGAAAGTATAAAGATATACATAGGAAATTAAATGAAATTTTTTCTCAAAGAAACGAAGAAGCAAAGCTTCAAACTTATTTTATAAGTGAAGTAAATTTTTATGATGTTTTTACCGACTTAGAAAAAATTAAAGAGATATCTTCTATAGAAAAGTTAAAAGAATTTGTTGATCAAATTCAAAGACAACTTATAAGTCTTGATAAAGATTTTTCAAATCTTGAAATATTTGATTTGTTAGAAAAAAGAAATTGTAAAGACTTACTGCGAAGTGCAAAATATCAATATGAAAATTCTTTTGGTACTAAAGAGTTTTCAGAACAAGCCTTATGGAATACACGACGAAATTCAATTTTACACTATGGTATAAGAAAGCATTTTTTTAAAGAGGTAAAGGATCAAATTAATTATATAAGAGCTGCATTATTAAATTATATGAAAAATTTAGATTTGTTACAAATTGAAACTGGTAAGAGAATAGTGTTCATAAATGGAAAATTAGAAGCAAAGGAAGTGCCCAAAAGATCAGGCTATGAAAAATCAAGTACTTCACCAACAAAAAAGGAGAGAAAGAAGCTTGAGGAAAAGAGAAGGCAAGATCAATCGGAACATGATCAAAAAGTAGCAGCAGCAGCAGAATCAGCAATAGAAATAGAAGAATCAGCAGCAGAAGAAGAAGAATCAGCAGCAGAAGAAGAAAAAAAGAAAAAAAAGAAAAAAAAGAAAAAAAAGAAAAAAATAAAAGGGACGATTTCTCAAGAAGAGCAATTTGATGAAATACTTGAGGCATGTAAATCTCAGGACCAACGTCTTGTTAAGGAAAAGATTAAGGAATTGCAAGAAGATAATGAAATTGGTCAACTTGTCCCTTACCTTATTACTTTACTTGAATCAGATGATATTAAAATAAAACAATCTGCACTGAAACATCTTACCAAGCTCGTTTATGATGAACAAGAAAATCAAAACATTCTTAGAGAAGCTGGTGCAATAGTTCATCTTGTTACCTTACTCGGATCAGGTGATAACGAAACGAAATTATGTGTCGTTCGAGCTCTTCTTATCCTCGCTTATAATAACCAAGAAAACCAAAATGCTATTAGAAAATATGATGCAATTCCTCAGTTTGCTATTTTACTCGAGTCAGGTGATGTTACAGTGAAAAAAAACGTAGCTCTAGCCATTTCCAATCTAGCCCACAATAACCTAGAAAATCAAAATGCGGTTTCAAAATCTGGTGCAATCGTTCATCTTGTTACTCTAATAGGATCAGATGATGTTGAAACAAAACAATATGCAGCTTGGGCCCTCGCTAATATAGCTTATAATAACAAAGAAAATCAAAATACGATTAGAGAATTAGGTGCAATACCCCGTCTTACCCCCTTACTAGAATCAGAAGATATTATAACTAAAGGAAAGGCAACTGGAGCTCTTCATATACTAGCTTACAATAACTTAGAAAACCAAAATGCTATTAGAGAATCTGGTGCAATAACTCATCTTGTCTCTTTACTAGAGTCAGAAGATCTTGGTGTGAAACTAAGTACAATTGGCGCTCTTTTTGATCTGGCTCGAAATAACCAAGACAATCAAAATGCGATTAGACAAGCAGGTGCGTTCCCCAATCTTGTCAATTTATTGACGTCGGATGAGATTAGAACGAGAGAATGTGCAGCTACAGCTATTTTAAATCTAGCTCATGAAAGCACAGAAATCAAAAAGGAGATAATAGCAATCATTAATTCGATTGAAGGCTCGAAGAAGGCAACACAAGAAAATCATCCAGATCTTTATAATACTTTATTTATCGAGTAAGATTTTTCTGAGATACGTCTATTCGATTTGCATCATAATTTTCAAAAAATTTTTTCCATTCTATTTCCAACTTTTGCCACTTTTTCGTAAAAACTAATGAAAAAAACCAGTTGAAGATTTTCAATTCAAGAATTTAATACTTAGTCTTGATACAAAAACTGTCGCGTACGTTGGTATTAAAAACTACTCTAGGACTATTTCAATGGCAATAGCACCTGAAGTTTTGGGATATAATACAGTTATGAACTTCTTTAAAAAAGTGGTCGAGGGCGACTCATCGATTGATGAATAGAAATCAATTGATCTTAGTATTAAAAATTAAAGTATTAAAAGAATTGGGTACACAGTACCTAATGAATAGCTTAGAGTTATTTTATTTATTTCGGGGTTTTTTCTTTGTGAGAAAAGTCGTATTTCCCTTATTAAGCCATATAATCACTTTACCTAAATCTTTATTTACGCCTTGAGCATATGCGTAATAAATTCCATCTTGAATCATATTTCTACTTCTAGTACTTAGCAGTCTATTTTGAAAAAAGAAATGCTTGATATGCCTGTCTAAGTATAAAAGTGTTGTCTTTTTTTGGATTTGTCTCTTTTATTGAAAATTAAATGATGGTTGTAATGGGATTAGAAGCAATCTTTATTTTTTAATGATGGTAAAAACTCAAAATAAAGTGTATTGAAACATGAGATTTTTATTATGAACGATATGATAGAGTTCTCAATATTAAAAATGATTTTATCATATGATAAGTAACTACAATATGAAAGGATAAATGTGTTGAAGAAGATCATACAAATTCTAATTTTATACTTTGAGTTTTCTTATAGTCTTTTTCCTGGGGAGACACAAGTAGATTTAGAAGGTATAAATAATGAACAAGCCATTGAGTTGTCCTCAGTAGATAGAAATTTAAAAAACAGCGAAAATTCCCGAAAAATCGTAGAAGATACAGCTGTTGAACAAAGTGATAAATGCCCTATATGCTTAAAAACCATAGATCTAGAGCAAGGAATTACAGTTTGTGAAAATGATAAACACAATATGCACAGACAATGTGCAATAGATATGCTTTCAAGAAGTATAAATCGTTGTCCAATATGCAGAAGAGATGTAGTTTCAAATATTAGAAATAATTTTACACCCGAAGAAATTCAACAACTTACAGTTACTTCAAGGACAAGATCTCATTCTAATTTAAGGGCAAGAGAATATATTATGAGACATCCTAAAGTTATTCTAGGTGTGGCTTGTTTATCGATTTCTTATTATTCTTTTTTCTTATTTTATATAATTGGTATTCAGCATAATCATAATGATGATTCTAGTAATGATTGATTTTAAAAATGAAGAAAAACAATCATATTAAGCTAATACTACCCTAGATTTAAGTTCCTATACTGTAGAAGATTTCTGGGGGGGAGTAAAAAAATCACCAATAAGCCATATCGTCCAGCAGTTTACTTAGGATACTGATAAGGAAAGTAGTATCTTTGTCTGTGATCGATATTCGGATACTCTGATTATAGTTAGATTTATGAGAGATGACAATCAAAACTTTGATCTTATATGTTTTGATTAGAAACAAGCAGCGCTCAATATTCTGAAATCCACCAAACTTAAAGATTCTCAAAAGAGATTTTATAAATGCTACATAAAATAAATAGACTTTCTAGGGTTAAGTCTAATATTATATATAATAGAAGCGTTTTCAACATAAAGAACTGATTAAGTATGAGGAGAAATCATGTATACACTTTGGCAATGGTTAACTAATGATACAATCAGCCAGGTTTGGATGATAATTGATATTGGCATTTGCGTTGCTTTTTTGTCATCATCATTGGTCTTTATTAGATTTTCTATTATTATTTTTGATATGAGCTATTTACTTTCCGTTTTTATTTTATCCGATTTTTATAGTCAAGGAATGAAAGCTGTTGTTCTTTCGTCGCTTATTTCAATAACTGTCAATACTTATAAACTGGTTACGATTTACCTTGATCGATCGTTGAAATCGGTACCAAAGGAATTTCAAAAAATATACCTATCTACATTTTCTTTTTTCACTCCACGTGAATTTTCCGTTTTGATAAAATCTGCTAAAAAAACAACAATGATAGGTACAATTGCCAAACAAGGCTCTTCTTTTTCTAATCTGTATTTAACACTTGAAGATAAGCAGGTCGAGATCAAAGAAGAGGAGCAAAGAATAGCGAATGTGTCAGAGTTGAGTTTTATTTGTGACCTTTCATTTTTAGGGTGGTTTTTAAATAAAGAAAATAAATCTGCATCCAAAAATTTATCTCTTATCAACGCCGATGTTTCTGCTCCTTATCCAGTTTGTATGCTGGTTTGGTCTGAGGCGTCTATATTGTTACTCGACAAAAAAATTGATTCTTTCGGTAGAAAAATAACTAGTGCAATTAGCTTAGGAATAGCTGATAAGTTACTTAAGATGAACGAAGAAAAAACAAAAAAAGAGATATAAAAATAATCAAGAGAAGACTGATATATTTATACAAAGTTAGTTTGGAGATTCTTCTAAACGACTCTCCAAGCAATATTCTGTTTGGAAAAATTTATCTTCCCTAAGAAAAAATCTACGGTTATCAATAAATAATTTTTAAAACAATATTATCCTATTTAAAGCTTACATAGAATTAACCAACCAGTTATCTGAATCAACAAAGATATTCTTCCGATCCAGATAATATATAGATTTATAGCTGAAATCGCATGGCCAACTTTTTTTTTATAACTCCTTTTTTTGTCTTCTTTCACAGAATTTCATCGGAATACAGAAGGAATATCTGGGATTTTTCTTGCTAGAAAAATAAAAGTTTATTCAGTAAAGAGATCATTATAAAGATCTGGATGATTTTCATGTATGATCTTTTTTAAGCTTTCAATCGAATGAATGATTGCCATTATCTCATTTTTGATTTTTGTGTCTTCATGTTTTGAATCACTTGTTTTATCATCTAAAGCAGTCGTTAGTCTTTAAACATAAAGAGAATGTAAACTTTTTTACAATTCTTTTTTTAATAGTTTCCTAGAAAAAATAAAAAGTTGATGTTCCTTTAGCTCTGTCTTATCTTCTATGAGCTATTTTTCAGCTTTGTTTACATTAATATAGCCTTTAGCTGCAAAAGCAGATCTTTATGTCCTATGATAGTTTTGAATACTTTTCTCTAGCGGCTCTAAGTCCTTTTCCTGCTTGGAGTTATCACAGATCTCTTTTTCTTC
>PASJ01000087.1 GCA_002711925.1 Pseudobdellovibrionaceae bacterium
CTTTCATCTTGATAAGATCAACCATACCTTGAAAATCATCTTCCCTTCCAATTGGAATCTGCATCAAAACTGCGTTGTGACCAAGCTTTTCTCGTAGCTGTTCGGTAACATTGTAAGCATTAGCGCCGGCTCTGTCGAGTTTATTGATGAACGCAAGACAAGGAGTCTTATAACGTTTCATTTGTCTGTCTACTGTTATCGATTGAGACTGGACGCCTGAAGCACCACAGAGGACAAGTACAGCACCATCCAAAACTCGTAATGATCTTTCCACTTCAACTGTGAAGTCGACGTGACCTGGAGTATCGATAATTTGTACTAGTTTATCTAGCCAGTTCACTGTTACAGCAGCTGATGTAATCGTTATACCTCTTTCTCTTTCAAGCTCCATATGGTCCATTTTAGCGCCATCGCCGTCACCGCGAACTTCTTGGATTTTGTGGATCATACCTGTGTAAAAAAGTATACGCTCAGTCAGAGTTGTTTTTCCCGAGTCGATATGAGCTGAGATTCCTATATTTCGGTAGTTGGAGATGTCGATCTTTTTTTTAGCCATAATGAACCTTATTAAATGAGAGTTAAATATTTTTGTTACTAAATTTTAGTATATTTTCAGTGGGTTTTTTAAAAAACCCACAGAATTAAAGTAATTTGCACCAGATAGCATGTACCATCCAAGCACTGTATTGAAACTGTTGGCCTTTTGGCCAATTACTTTCTCTAGCTTATCGGATATATTAGCGAGAGTTGCCAGTCTTAATCTACCACGAAAACATGAGAAATCAAGTGACGAGCTGAATTGAAAAAATAAAAATTTTAATCAACTAAAATTAAAGGATAAATTTTATTGAAAATCCATGCTTAATAAAAGAAAAATTGATCTTATAAAAAAACTCCTAAGTTACAAAAATTTTTTAGTAGCTAAAAGGCTTCTTAAGCCTTTTAGACTGTCTGCCGATAGAATATTTAAATCATTAATTTTTTTGAAAAAAGCATGGGATGGAGAATCAATGGAGCTTGACGAGCACACAGAAAAAGAAAGTACATCGAGCAAAAGAAAAAAAATAATATTGATGATTATTGTGATCGTTAGCTTGATGCTCAGTGCTTTTGCTCTCACAGATGATTATCTTGGTCATGAAATTCTTGTTTATCTTGGTCTTAAAGAAGAACAAAAGTACGTGCTTGTTCCAAAAAGAACAAAGCCTAAAACGAAATCATCAGTTTCTAAACCTGAAAAAAATAACGAGTTGAATGAAAGTAATATTTTTGTCTCACAAGATTCACAGCATTTTCCGGATTCAGGTGTAAGTAATCAGCCAGAAAATAATAAGTCTAACCAGTATGTTGGCATAAAAAATACAAATAAAAAGCAAGCACGGCACTTTTCTTATCTGCCTCCCCTTTTATTTTTTGAGAAAGAAGCAGGAAATATCATAAATGAAGCTGAAAGAGAAAGGCTAACGCAGCAATTTGCTAGTAAATATTTATGGCAGAGGTACAAAGCGATTATCGATTTGGATAAAAAAAATTACATGGGGGCTGAAACACTTTTCGTTCAAGCTTTAAGTGAAAAAAAGTTGTGGATTCGATTGAGGGCGCTTATTGGTTTATCCGGCCTAGGAGTTATGGTGCCTCAGTATGAACTAGAAAATATTGTATATTCACAATCACCAAAGCTTTTTATGAATTTCGTCAAAAAGTATACCGGGACAAAAGACTTTGATGCTCTTAGAGTTTTTCTTCAAGCTCTGCCACTTATTGATACTCCTACGCGGTATTTGATTGTGAAAATAATGTCAGGTTTTAAAAATAAAACATTATATCCATACTTTATTGCAGCTATTTTTGACTCGAATAAGGGAATTAGGAACCTAGCGCAAAGCTACTTGAAGCAAAATAAATTGACCCAAAAAGAAATAAAAACCCTGGAAAATCACTATTTAAATGTCATTCAAGACAAGCTTGATGTTCAAGTTTTTTTAAAACGTGTGAGTGAAATAGTTGACTAGATGATTTCTACCTAACTGAGATCTAAAATTTTTAAAATCCTTCTTTATTTTTTGTACCTAAGCATGCATACTTGTTGACTAGATGTTGTGATTTTTTTTTGATAATTTTAGGATATATGCATTTATGGGGATCATTCGTTTTTTGTTTATTTCTTTTGTCAAAATTTGTCAAAAGATCTTCTATCCAACAAAGGTAACATGGGTTAATAACCGTAAAGCTGTTTGGGATAATGTTCCTCTAGTTGTCGTTCTTAATCATACGAGTTTATTTGAATTCATTTATGCTGGTATCTTACCTTTTTCATACATTAAAAAAATTTCATCTCATTTAATTGCTCCAGTTGCAAAAGAAACAAGTGACAAATGGTTTATGGGTTTTTTATTCAAGCTTATGGCTCCGAAACCTATTCCTATTTCTCGAAAAAAAGATGAAAGTTGGCAATATTTTTTAGATCAAATATGCGCTCGCGACATAATGATTTTTCTTCCTGAGGGAAGAATGAAGCGTTTGAATGGATTTGATAAACACGGAAAAAAGATGACTGTCAGAGGTGGTATTGTAGAAGTTTTAAAAAGGTACCAAGGTAGAGAAATGATGTTTGTCTATAGTGGAGGGTTACATCATGTCTTACCTCCAGGGAAAACTATTCCTCGTCTTTTCAAGCGTTTAAGTGTTAAATTAGAGTCAATAAAGGTTAGTGAGTATTTAGAAAAATTTAAAAATGATATAAACATAAAAAAATCAATTTGTTTGGATATGGAAAAAAGAAGGGATAAGTACACTTAAAAAATTTCTATCATATCAACAATTATCGTCTTGCCTTTTTGTTAGATAATTTATTCTACAAAAGCTACTTCACTTGGAAATTTTTTAGATTCACTTTATAAGTTAAGCAAGTCTTTTGAAATTGGCATTTTTCTTCCGTCTTTTAGATAGAGTGTGGCTCTTACTTCTTGTTTTGGAGACATGGTTTTTAGTTTTACTTGAAATTTATTTTTTGCTGATTTTGAAGAATGTTTTTGTGTAGAGTTGTCTTTTTTGTACTCATAAACAACTTTATCTATTTTTTCTAAGTAGTTTTTAGGTCCATGAGTACTTATAATAAGTCTATGGTGAGTCTGGAACCATCTTTTGTAAGATCTTGTCCTAAGTTCCATGAGGTTTATATCAAAAGGATCTTCATCTTCTCCTGGGTTAATAAGCTCTTTTATAGCAGCAGCAATTTTCAAAAACCCTCCACTATTTGTTTTATCTGTCAGGTCTTTTGACTTTTTTACTGTTTTCTTTAAAATATTTTTTATTTTTTTATTATCTAAATTACCATCAACAGATAAAAGTAAAGAGACAGCACCAGCTACGAAAGGTGTAGACATTGAAGTTCCTGTATAAGATGCATAACTTTCACCTGGAATGGTCGATAAAATTTGCGCTCCCGGTGCTGCTAAGTCAGTATATTGTGTGCTAAAGTTGCTGCTATAGTGAAGCTTACCGTTACTTTGAATGTTAGCAACAGATATAATGTTATCAACTTCATAGGATGCAGGGTACATTTTATTCTGATCAAGATTTTTTCCATTGTTTCCAGCTGCTGCCGCAAATATGATACCCTCTTCATGGGCTTTTTCAATAATTTCTTTTAATGCTTTTGAGTACTGACTTCCACCCCAACTATTACTTAGTACATCAGCTTTCATTTCAATTGCGTAATCGATAGCAAGAATAGCTCCTGCTGTTGAACCACTTCCGTTACCACTTAAAAACTTAAGAGGCATGACTTTCACTCCTGGAGCAACTCCATATGTTTTGTTTCCCTGAGCGGCAATTATTCCAGCACAGTGTGTACCATGTGAGTTATCGTCAAAAGGGTCATTTGAATTATCGGAAAAATTCCAACCTCTTGTGTCGTCCACATATCCATTTTGATCATCATCTACATTGTTATCTGGAATTTCATTTTGATTTGACCAAATATTATACTTTAATTCGCTGTGATTATAATCAACACCAGTATCAATAACAGCAACTACTATATCAGATTTTCCCTTAGTATATTGCCAAGCTTCAATAATATCAACATCTGTATCATTATTATTTTCAAGAGCCCATTGTCCGGGAAATTCCTCGTTTAATGTTGTCTTGTTTGAATCTGCGAAACTTTCTACCAACCTTATCTCATATACAGGTTCAATATATTCTATGTCATTTTGAAAGAAATATAACTGATTTTTTATTTTTGTATTGTCACCTTCAAATACAAATAGAGGTATTCTTCGACTTAATCTTTGAAAATCTTTTGAATTCGAAAATGCATTTAACGCATTTTCTTTGATTTTAACGATGTACTGATTCTTTATAGTATTCGCATTGATTTTTTTATAATTTAAAGTGATCATAGAAAAAATTATTATACTAAAAGATCTAAGTCGCATATTTATCCTCCTTGGAAGTTGTTTACTTTATGTATTCTATTTGTCTTTTTTAGCTAAGAGAAGGAGTGAAAAAAAAAGAAGTAGGAAAATATTTCTATTTAATTTAAAGTTTTCACTCTGTGGTTACTGAATAGTAAAAAGTGTAGGTATATTATTTGTTAAGTGTATAGGAAAAATATTCTCTTTTTTAATAGGGTAATTAATGATCTGGGAAGGCTTTGTTCTATTTTTTAAACATGTGGAAGTTTTCGAGTAAATTACAGAGTACTCTTTTTGCTAACTTCTTCATTTAATATTTGTTCATTTAAGTAAACACCTTTAGATTCACTTAAAAAACTTATTTTTATTTGTTTACGATTTTCAATTAAATTTGGAGCAGCAATCTCCTTGCCGTTTAAACTTAACCTACCACTAACTAAATATAAGTGTGTTGATTCATTGGGGATAATTTCTTCTTTTCCTTCTTCAAAAGTTTTAAAAGATCCTGAGTTTAACCAGCTGACTCTTTGTTCAGAAGATATGTTTTGATATTTCATATTTTTAAGGAGGAAAGTATCAAATTGGTGGATAACAAAAGTTTTCCATAACGTCTCTTTTAACATGTCAAAACTTTTATCAAGAGCATCTAATGTTTTCTTATCTAATTTTAGAGCTATAACTTCAGTTAATGCTTGAGCTTTAGCAACTCTATTTTCTTTAGACAAAATTGCCATTTCTCCAATAATGTCGTTGCCACCTAGTATATCTAGAGTTGTTTCTTTTTTTCTAAATTTTTTACTTATTTTTACTGCTCCTTGAAGTAAGACATAAAGAGCGTCCCCTGGTTCACCCTCATCAAAGATAAGATCTTGAGTTTGAAATTTTACTTTACTCATAAGCTCAACAATTTTTTTCTTTTGATCTTCAGTTAACCCTTTCAGTACGCTTATATTGTTTAGTTTTTCTGAGTCTTCAGATGTAACAGGAGAAATATATGAAGATATTTCTTTTATTTTTTTTATTAAAATATCAACTTCTTCATTTACTATACTTTCGCTTATGACTCCACTATGTTCTAAATCATGGAAGGCATGAACTTCAAGATTTAAAATACTGAGTTTTGCAATTTGGCTCTCAATCGTTTCAGTTAAATCGGGAGATATATTTCTCATGCGTTCTAAGTTTTTCTTGTTTTCTGCTACCTTCACTTGATAAATAAATTTAATCTGACTCAGTGCATCATCGTTTTGAGTAGTAAGTTTTTCCAGGTATTTAATAACATTTTTTGTTGCGTGATATTGCCCTAGAGAAATCTGATATTTTGTACTATTATCTTGGAAGGTGATTTTATTTTTTATTTTTTCATTAAAAGAAAGAACTTTTGAAAACTTAGACCATATATCGTTTTTATTGTCTTTCGATATACTACTGATTATATCTTTGATAGAACGTTCATCTTTATTGGAATTAAGGAATTTTTTCGAAAGCTCTGTTGCTTGCTCAAGTTCAATTTCTATATAATGATTAAGTGCTATAGTTGCATTTGAACTGATAACTCCTTGCCCAAAAAGGTGCCAGTATTGTTCTTTTTCAACATTTAAAGACTGTATCCAGTATGTTGGTAAAAGATTTTCTGATTTGTTTTTATCAATAATTGTTTTCAAATTTTCATATTCTTTTCTAGATTTTTCTATTTTTTCTTTATATTGATTTGATATATCCCCCCACTTAACAGTTTTGAGACCACCCTCACTAGAAAATTTATATATACTTTCCTCGATAGATTCTAATACGTTAAGCTTAGTTTTTATATTTAGAAGTTGTTTCGGTATTGGGATGTCAGATAGTTTAAAATAGCTAATAATTGGACTTAAAGTTGTACTGTTTAAAATAATCGTTAAAAAGACAACGCCAGCAGTAATAATAAGAAATTCTTGTCTAAGATAAAGGGGGAGTGAAGGTTCTTGAAATATGATCAAAGCTAATGATAATGATACGGCTCCTCTCAATCCTCCCCAAGACATAACCGCAGCTTCTCCAATGCTGAAAGGAGTACCTACTTTTTTAGATAAAAACTGTAGGGTGAAGACAAGAAGTGTTCGGATAACGACAATTCCAAGATAAATCCCAACGATTAAAGAAGCTGTTAACCAAGTTAAATTACTAAATTGCGAGCTCATAATAACACCGACTAAGAAAAAAATTAGGGTGTTTGCTGCAAAACCAAGAAGTTCCCAAAATCTATGTAAAAAATGGAAAACAGGTGGAGTTATGTTCGTTTTTCCTTTTCCTCCTGTGTAAAGGCCTGCAATAACAATAGCAATAATTCCTGAAACATGAAGCATTCCTTCTGCAACAAACATACATGAAAAAGCTAAAAGAACGGTTAAAATAATTTCAATACTTGGTTCATTATACGTGCGTTTTAATAAGTGATTAAAGAAAAGAGCTAAGATGAGTCCTACAGCAAGACCTCCAAATATAACTTTAACCAATTTTCCAACAGCAGGTATTAAAGAAAATTGTTGATCAGGTTGAATCATAAAAGATGATAAAACCATAAATAAGACAATTGCAGTCCCGTCGTTAAAAAGAGATTCACTTTCAAGAAGTGTCGTAAGTTTTGCAGGAATTCCTAGTTCTTTAAAAATTGCAACAACCGCTACTGGGTCTGTTGCACTAATCATAGCACCAAAGACCAAAGCTGTTTGCCAGTTCCATGCAAGATTAGAGGCTGTAAGTGTGTGAACTAATATTGCTGTTAAACCCGTAGCAAGTATTAGACAAGGTCCAGCCAATATTAAGCTTGTTGTTAAATTTTTTCTCACAATGTATGGGTTTAAACTAAAAGCTGATTCAAAAATGAGGGCAGGTAAGAAAACAAATATGATTAAGTTATGTGATATTATCATTCCATCTTTAGGGATAAAAAGTTGACTGATGAGGCTATGATGATCAATATGAAATAAACCAAAAAAAGAATGAGTAGTTTCTACATACATTAATAGAGCCCCACTTAAGCCTCCAAGGACAAGCATACCAACAGTGTAAGGGAAGTGAAATCTTTCAAAAAAACGTTTAAATAATATTCCAAGTAAAAGAATAAAACTAGCACAAAAAACAATAATAAATTCAGTGTTATAATGCACGCTTCCTCCGGTATTAGATAATAAAATTTTTATATTTTAAGGATATCACAAAACAAAAGTAGTAAAAAAAAAATAAGTTACAGGCTTTAGTATATTGATAAATTTTCTATTAAATAAGATGGAATATAATAGGTTAATGTATATCTTGCGGTATGATGTTTTGAAATTTTCTTTTCACAGAAATTGCAGAAATTTTTTCAGCGCAGCTTTGTAAATTTATAGTACTAGTCTCGAGCCACTTTAGAGCCTGATTTTTTTCGAGACTAATGGGCATACGACTGTGCTCTATTGTGTTGATTTCTATATCAGTATTTTTTGTTAAAACAGAAAATCCTTTGAGATTATTAGAACAGTTTTTATTGAATAGGGTTGGAATATACAGAAATTCATTATTACTAGGATAAAAGTAAACAAGGATTTTCCTCTTGTTCAGTGGTTTTTCTTCATTTGGCGTGAGTTTAAAATGATTGTTATAAGGTTTGTTTAGCCAAAATTTTCGTCTTTTCTCCTTTAGTTTTTCAAGGTGTTGTTTCACTTGTTCTAGTTCAATATCATTGGAATTTACGTAAGAAACAATGTTTACCCACTCATAAAAACCTTTTGCAACAATTAGTCCATGCTGTTGACCAAAAGATTCTGACCAAAATTTATGAAGTAAAGACTCGCTTCTAGTGTTGTAAATTAGGTTTGTTTTTTTGTTTTGCGTTGTGAAAGAGGGAGGAAAAATACCGTAGCGCATAGGTGTAAGGTGAAAATCTGATTCTTTTAAACATAGAACGTAAGTGTAATAGCCAGGATAAATTCTAGACTGATCTTTGTTGGTTATTTTCAGTGGTTTTTTATTGTTTAGTTGGTGTTTTTTTAAATATTCAAGTTCCTTAATATTAATACTGGCACTCAAGTCTTGCTGTATTTTTTTTAGGTTTGTCTCAAGTTCGAGTGAGTAACACATGTCATTTATAACTTTATTTTTTATGTACTTTATAGAAAAAATTTAACATATAGATAGTCTAGGTGACAAGATTATAATTAAATGATAACAATATATGCTATTTTAAAAAATTACAAATAACTTAACTGATATCAGTAGGTGGGAGAAAAGTTGTGAGAATAGAGTGGGAAGCAAAGTTAGGGTATAAAGATGTTTTAATCAGGCCTAAAAGGTCCACATTAAATAGCCGTTCACAAGTTTCTATAGAGCGCCGTTTTGTTTTTAAACATAGTGATTATCATTGGACGGGTGTACCCATAATTGCTGCCAATATGGATACTATCGGTACTTTCTTGATGACAGAAAGTTTATCTAAATATCAGATGGTAACAGCTATACATAAGCACTACTCTCTCAGTGCTTGGCAAAATTTTCTTCATAACCGATCTGGACGTTTTTTTGATCACTTCATGGTAAGCACCGGTATCCATGAAAACGATTTACACAAACTTGAAAATATATTGAAAGAATTTTCTTCAATTCGTTATGTGTGTGTCGATGTTGCAAATGGTTACACAGAAAGTTTTGTCGACTTTCTTAAAAGGTTAAGAGATAACTATCCTGATAAAGTCCTTGTTGCTGGTAATGTTGTTACACCTGAAATGACAGAAGAACTTATTTTGTCTGGTGCTGATCTTGTTAAAATTGGTATTGGACCAGGTAGTGTTTGTACAACAAGAGTCAAAACAGGCGTTGGTTTTCCTCAACTTTCAGCTGTTATTGAATGTGCTGATGCTGCTCATGGATTGGGTGGACACGTTATTGCTGACGGCGGGTGCAATTGTGCCGGAGATGTCGCCAAAGCTTTTGCTGCTGGTGCTGACTTTGTTATGCTCGGAGGGATGTTCGCTGGGCATGATGAAAGTAATGGGCAAATTGTCACGAAAGATAAAAAAAAATACGTAGAATTTTACGGTATGAGTTCGAAACAAGCTATGGAAAAACACTCTGGTGGTCTTGCTGATTATAGGGCTTCTGAGGGTAAAAGCACTCTAGTCCCTTATAAAGGAAGTGTTGAGGGAACTGTTAAAGATATTCTTGGTGGGGTTCGTTCAGCCTGTACTTATGTAGGAGCATCTTCAATCAAAGAACTTGCTAAGAGAACAACCTTTATTCGCGTCTACGAACAAGAAAATCAAGTTTTTAATTAAGCACTAATTTTTATGTGAATAAAAAAATTTATAGAAATGGTAAATTAAGTAATGACTTTTATCTTTTTTTTTATAAAAAATTCTTTTTTTCAATCAAAGAATAAGTTTTCTTTTTTGGTTTTTTTTGCTGTTTTTCAAAATACTAGCGTATTTTCATGTGAAGAAGATCAGTGCTTTGGGTCTTTTGTTAGAATAGAAAGCTCTATAGCTGCTGCTCTCTCTGCATTGAAACAAGAAAACGTTGAAGAAGCTGAAGATTCATACAACGAACTGATTAGTGATTTACCTAACATAGTAAGGGGTCGGGAAAGTTTAAGCGATCAGCATAAAAAATCTTCCTTTCAAAATTTTTATTTATTTTACAAGAATTGTTCATCAGTTGTTCGTCAAATGTACGATTTATCAGAAAAGCTGATAGCAAAAGCTATTAATAGATTTCCGGGGACTTACTGGCAACTCGAAAAATTACCTTTGTTTATACTTGCATTTACTCACGATAATTTAGGTCAAGAGGGTCTTCAAGAAAACTCTATTGTAGTTAATCTTGATAAAATCGCATCACTAGAACATTTTGAGGCAATGATTATTCGCGAACTTATAAATTTTTCCCTACAGACTAAGCAAAAGAATATATTTTTTTACTCAGATGAGCCTTTGGCTGACCTTCCACTTTACCGACGCTTATGGTTGTCTGGAATTTGTATGGCAGCTTTAATGGAAATAGCACCTGATTTATCAGAACATCGTTATGAAGACCAAAGACTTCCATTCTTAGTAGAAAATGGTTTCTACGATAATTGGATCGATCAATTTTTAAAAGATGGGTCTTTTTATCAAGCAGAAAACAGCTTAAATTATAATTTTAAGTTTATACCTTTTTATCATAAGACTGAAGAAAAAAAGAAAGAAATTTATAGTCGTTGGTTTACTTTTTCGGGTTTGCGTCAAGAGAGCTTGCGCCCATTAGACTTAGGGTGTGTTTTAGGAGAAGCTGTTGTCAAAGATATAAGAACAAAACAAGGTTGGGATGATGTTATATCTCGAAAACATGGTTTAAAGGATATGATTGATAAGATATTAAAAAGTTTACGTTATACTCATAGTAAGATATTAAAAAATAATTATCCAAAATTATATCGAAAATATGAGAAAAAAAAAGAAAGAAACCTTTTTGATCTCAAAAAATCTCGTAGTAGGAAGAAAAGTCGTTTTCGTTTAAGTCGTTTTCCAAAAAGCTATGACGATCTCTCTCAACTTTCAGAAGAGAAAGACTTTGATTTTACGATTTTTGATTCAGATATTTTGATTAATACTACAAATGCAAGTTTTATAGCCCTTTTAAACAAACTATCAGTCGGTTTACCCATTCATGACCCAAGTTCTCAAGGACATCCACTAGTCCTTGAAGCTGCGAAGTTCAATCTTGATTTGTTAGAATTGGTTGTAGCTTTTGGGGGGGATGTTTTTTTTGACTGTTTAAGCTTACTTGATGATGCCGAAAGCAAAGACACTAGACATGAAACCGTTGTAACAACTACTTTATCTTTTCAGAAAGATATATATCATGTTCAAGATATCTTAGACTATTGCTTTAACTGTGGAGTACCTCTTTATATTAAAGATTTTGAGTATATTTTAAAAAAGGGAAATCAAGATTTGTTAAGTCGCTCTATAAAATTTTTTTCTCTCAAGATATTACTTGAAGAAACAGATTTAAATTATGAAGGTATAAATGATAAATTTTTAAGGGTTCTTAAACAAACGATACCTTCTTATTTATTACACGAAACAGTTAAAATTGATATGGAAGAAATATTTTCTAGCTACGAAACAAGAGAAGAAAAAATAAAAAAATTATCGAGCAGTTTAAAGTCTTTTGCAAGCAAAGGTTATAAACTAAAAATAATTAATATGGATTGGACTTTACTTAAAGATGCTCTTATAGCTTTAGGGGAAGACTTTAATTTTTCAAATCTTTCCTCTTTACACCTATCCGATAATAGTTTGAGCCCGGAAATTGTAGATGAGATTAACCGATATTTTTTATCTAAGGCAAAATCATTAAGCGCTCTTTTTCTTAATAACTGTGGTCTCGATGACCTTAGCTTAAAAATTTTAGGTGAAAGTTCAAACATTCTTTTTCTTGAAATTCTTTTTTTAGGTGAGAACTCTTTTAGTACTAAGGGGCTCGTCGATCTTTTGAAATTAAAAAATCTAAGCTCTCTTCGCGTACTTGATTTAACAAAAAACTTCCGGCTGGATGTTTCTGTTTTAGCTGTTCTACTAGCAATGGATTCCAGTAAAGGGCTAATAAATGTTTTCTTTGATGCTGAAAAGATTCTCGCACAGCCTTTGCTACGTCTTTGGCAAGAGCACAAGGGAGATTTGGCCAGATTTTTTGAAGACTATTATAAAGCCCTTTTATCACGGCACATTTACCAACTTTTTTTCTCTCAAATCACAGGTTTTCACACCTATCAAAGTCATAATGTGTCTTTGTAAAGTATTTTAAAAATATAATTCTATTCCTTTGCATCTCTTGTTATCATAGACGTTTCATCCATAGTCTGGAACTTATCTTCTTTGGGGAGAGTATATTTGAAAAATGGCGTTTATCTTTGGCCAGAAGAGTCATGCTTAATTCACCAACTTGCCGCTGAATTAACAACTTATAAAAAACAAGATTTGGCCGATATTTGTGTTGTCTTGCCAACTCAAAGATTAATAACGTGCCTTCTTGCTTTACTTGGCGAAAAATTTGGAGCTTACAGACCTCCTCAGCTAAGTACTATGGAAGATTTTATAAGTCAGCATGACCAAAAGATATCAGTAAATACCATTATATCTGATACAACAAGTGAGCTTATCATCGGTTCAATTATTCAAAATAAAAAGTATCACCATTTAAAGCTTGGTCACGAGCATGAAATCATTCAATTCTTGCATCAGATCGAAGAATTTTCTATTACTGATCGCTGTTTTTTTCAGTTACAAAAAATTCTCAATGATGATGTTCATTATTCGGGAAGACATTTAGATAACCTTAAACAACGTTTTTTAGAGTTAGAAAATTTACTTTCTACCTACAAAAGTATTTTAGAAAAAAAATCACTTGTCACTTATATCGAAGATGAGAAAATTTCCGTTTTATCCTTAATTGAAGAGTGGCAAAGCCAAGAATTATTACCGTATCGTTGGTGTTACTTTTGTGGCTTTACAACAGTCAAAGCATATATTCAACCTCTACTTCAAATGTGTAGTGAGAAAAAAAATGTTTCTATCTGGCTTTCTGATGCGCCAAATCTAATGTCAGAGATTAACCCCCTTAAAGAACTTATCTCGGGATTTAACTCAGACTTTATCTCACAGCAAAAAATTAATTCGGAAAAGTCTCACGAAAAAATAATTATTCGTTGTCATAACAATATTGTAGATGAAGTTTCTAATGCTTTAGCATGTACCGAAGAATATATTAGACAAGGAACAAAGCCTTCAGATATAGCTATTTTAGTTACGGATGAAGGCAATTACAGTAGTCTTATAAAAACTGTTTTTTCAACTAAAGGATTGGCTGCAAATTTTGCGGTCAGTTCTTATATAGGGCAAACTTTTTTTGGTACTTGGTTATCACTTTTGCACTCTTTTGTTAGTAAAGGACTGAGTAATAAAGATCTTCTTGCTCTTATGCAACACCCTGTAACAGAAAAATGGCTTCACAAAAATTTACCTGAGACATCTTTTTATAACAGATTTTCTTTAACCCAGATTTTAGCTCAAAACCTTTATGAAAAAAGTATTTTATACAACCATAAGCTTATTGATGATATTTGCTTCCAAGAACTTTTTTTCGAATTTAAAAAAATTATAGATCCTTTTGTTCGGGCTTTTACTGAAGACTTGACCATGAAAAGAAGTCTGAAATATTGGTTTTATTTATTAGAAAATCTTTTTAGAGCAACAGATCTTTTAACTTGCTCAGAAAATAAAGAGTCTGATTTAGATGCGTCATCGGTTGAGGCAGGAGAACAGTTTCTTGACTACTTGGCAGAAGCTGCAGCTTGTACAGAACAAGTATTTAGCGCACACGATTTTTGGAATTTGGTACAAGAAAAGGTTTTTTCTCTTGAAGTTCGATCGGTTGGATATCCATTAATGGGAGTTCAAGTTTTAAAGCTTACAGAAGCAAGGTATGTTCCTTTTCAAGTTGTGATTATTTTAGGTGCTGCTGAAGGTTTTTTTCCTAAGGCATTACCATCTGATTTTCTCGTTGATGATTGGTTTAAACGTCAGATTGGATTAAGGGGATGGAAATACGTAGAAGCTTTAGAGGATACAACTTTTCATCTTCTTGCAAAAAGGATTAATCGGCTTGAGCTTTTCTATCCGCAAAATCACGAAGGCAAAATGCTTCTTCGTTCGCGTTTTATTGAAAGCTTAAGTTACGAAGAAAAAATCGAGAATCTTTCAAACACTTTAAATGATCTAGATGACAATAGTAAATTATCTTGTGTCGTAAAATCAAAACCACTCCCAGCTTGGCATAATCTTTCTTTTTCAAAAGATCGAGAGAAAATTTTTCAAAAAATGACAGCAACACGAGTAAAAAAATTATTCAACTGTCCCCTAAGCTATTTGTACGATTCATTGCGGCTTGTGCATGAAAATTTATTTGATGATCACCTCGCAGCAAAAGAAGGGGAATCTTTACATGCTGTAATGGAAATATTTTATACAGGATCGTACAAAGATAAATCATTTATGCAGCCTTTGCCAGTAAGGATAGAAAAACAAAATTTTTATAAAGTTTTATGTCGAAGACTTATGGATTGTAGTGGGTTTTTTTTTAATGAACAAAAAGATGCACCTCTTTTGTTTCATTTAAAATACTTTTCATGGCCAAGGTTTGTTTCTTATCTTAGAAGTTCTTTATTTGAAGATACTGGTGATTATCTAATTTTTTCTCCGGATGAATCAAGAAAAGAAATGCGATTTAGTAGTTGTAAAGAGGACCTTAGCTCTATTTTAAGTTTTCCTCTTAACATGTCTGATAAAAACAAACGAGATTTTAATCTTAAGCTTCATGGTTCTATAGACAGTTTAGAAAAGAAAAAAGGGTCTTTTTTGATTGTTGATTATAAAAGAA
>PASJ01000088.1 GCA_002711925.1 Pseudobdellovibrionaceae bacterium
AATAAAATAAATGTTTTAGAAAAGTAGGTAGTGATTTACTCCAATTTTTTCCCCAAGTGGCAAACCAATCAAGAGATAAAACAGTAAAAACCACTCCTCCAAGTATATGATATTGTGATCCGCGTCGATGTTCATATGGACCAAACGGATGAGCAGGAGCTTTTGTAATTGGAAAATTGACCTTTTTCGCTTGACCATTTCTAGAAACTTCAAAATCAATAGTTTCACCCTCTTGCTTCAAATCATAAATCGTTTCAAAAGAAATTCTCTCACCAAATAGATCAATCTTTCCATCGACCCCAATTGTTTTACCTGCCACCTTCAGCAAAATATCCCCAGGCTTTAAATGCTGATTGCCGGGGGCCCACCATGCTAAATGGGCAAGTTGAACACCTGAGCTTTTTTTTAGTGAATAATATTTTTGTACAGCTTTACTACCGGTTGTCCACAGTAAGGTCTTCATACCTGAAAGAGGATGACCATCGTAAGAACCGTTTTGTGTGTCTTTAAGAAAACGCTCTATAACCGGTGTTGGAATGACATAGCCAATATTTTCTCCTGCACGTAAATGCTGAAAAGCCACCCCTATAACCTGACTTCCTTGTATGACGGGTCCCCCACTATTACCAGAATTAATCGCTGAATCAATTTGGATAAGAACATGTGAGTTAAAACCTGAGTGAACATAAAACCTATTGCTAACCCGTGAAACAACGCCTTTTGTCACTGAAAGCTGCTCACCTCCTGTGGGGTAGCCAACAGTTGCTACGGGCGAGTTGAGCTTTGGTAACTCACCAAAAGATAGTTTTTGAATACCTCTCAAAATATTTGTATCTACTGGTACAACAATAGCTAAGTCACAGTCATGACCAATATACTCGACGTAGGCGTGATAGAGCTGATCATCCCTATCACGTTGAATCATAATGTTTTTTGCATTTGAAACAACATGGGCATTGGTTAGAATTCTATTATTTCCAATATAAAAACCGGTACCAGAACTTTGACGCAGACTGCTTCCTTGCCACGGTCTTTTATAGTCCAACTTTTGTGAGCTAACTTGCAACTTGAAAATAGAGCCTCGTAATTGACTTAAATCAAAATCTGGATTGAGAACTGACGTCATCTTTTTTTCTGCGAGGCAAAGCTGGCTGGTCAAAATTAATAGATAAATTAATCGCCACATGAATATCAAAACCCCTATCTTATGAAAGATCAAGATCTTTGTATTATAAGTAACTTAGCTTTCAAAAGCCAGTTGTATAAGTTTGAGCGAAACATCAAAAAATTTCATCAAATAAAAGTCATTTTAGCACATTTCGTTAATTTCCCTTTGAATCTTGCGCTAATTCTTGCTATTAATGCGAGACTTTGTATAAAAGATTAAACTTCGCATTTTTTGCATTAAGACATATTTTTTTGGAGATAACCCAATGGCAAAATCAACAAAACGTGAAAAAGTAAAACTGAACTCCACAGCAGGAACAGGTTATTACTACACTCTCAACAAATTAAAAGGCAAGGATAAACTTGTACTAAAAAAGTATGACCCAAAAGTAAGAAAACACGTAGACTTCAAGGAAGGTAAGCTCACGAAGTAATCGATCTTATTAAGCTTTTGGGGCGAGCATCTGGTAAGGGTCGACACTTTTGTCGAAGTCAGCTTCGCTCAAATACCCTAAATCTAAACAAGCTTTCTTGAGTGTTGAACCTTCCTTCCAAGCTTTCTTTGCTATATCAGCAGCTTTGTCATAACCAATAACTTGATTCAAGGCAGTAACAAGCATAAGAGAGTTTTCCAAGTTGTTCTTAATAACCGGTATGTTTGCTTCCAAGCCCACAATACACTTTTCTTTAAAACTTGTGGCTGCTGCTGATAGTAGGTTTATAGATTCTAGTATGTTATGAATAATCACGGGTTTGAAGACATTTAATTGTAAGTGTCCACAACTTCCGGCTAGTGACACCGTAAGATCGTTACCAATAACTTGAGCAGCAACCATGGTAAGTGCTTCACACTGAGTTGGATTAACTTTTCCCGGCATAATAGAACTACCTGGCTCGTTAGCAGGCAAAATCAGTTCACCAATACCACAACGAGGCCCACTTGCTAAGAGTCTAATATCATTAGCTACCTTCATACATGTCGTCGCAAATAGTTTTAAAGCAGCGCTAAGATCCAATAAAGGCTCGTGGCCAGCAAGACTTGCAAATTTATTTGCAGCCGAATGAAAAGGTATTTTCGTTAACTCAGCTATTTTTCTTGCCACTTTATCAGCATACTCCGGGTGGGTGTTTAAGCCGGTTCCAACTGCTGTTCCGCCAATCGAAAGCTCATAAATATTTTTTAATGCCTGCTCCACAGAGCGAACTCCCATCTGCAGCTGATCAGCAAAAGCTTGGAATTCTTGAGCCAAGGTTACAGGAGTAGCATCCATTAAGTGAGTTCTACCTATTTTTACAACCTTATCAAAAGAAACAGCTTTGGTATTTAAAGCTTCAATTAAATCTTTTGCTGCCGGTAAAAATTGGTTAATAGTTTGTGAAGCTGCAGCCACATGCATAAATGTTGGGAAAGTATCGTTGGAAGATTGAGATTTATTAACATGGTCATTCGGATGAATCGGATCTTTTGTTCCCATTTGCCCTTCGACAATTTCAATAGCCCGATTTGAAATCACTTCATTTACGTTCATATTCGTTTGGGTGCCCGAACCAGTTTGCCAAACGACGAGAGGAAAATGCTCGTTGAGATCCCCTTTGATGATTTCATCACAAACTCGAACAATTAAATCACACTTTTCTTTTTCCAATTTACCTAATTGACAGTTGACCAAAGCAGCTGCTTTTTTAACCAAGCCCATTGCTTTGATCATCTCTGGCGGGAACTTTTGCTTACCAATCTTAAAATTTTCAAGTGACCTTTGAGTTTGAGCACCCCAGTACCGGTCGTACGGTACTTTCACTGACCCTAAGCTATCTTTTTCAACTCTGTGGCTCATTCTATCGTCCTTTTCATAATAGATTCATAGAAAATATTAGAATAAAAAAGATATTACAAAATTTACTCTCATAGCTCAAACGATGAAATCGAAAAAAAACTGCCCGTTGAATATCAAGGAATTAAAAGGCTGGACTAAAAAAATTTTTACTTTATTTTTGCTACTTTTTTGTCTTCCAAACAAAGTTTTATAGGAACGTCTTTAAAACCAAGGTCTGTTTGAAAAGTTTTTAGCATGTAACGACGATAAGACTCTTGCATATCTTTAGCAATATTACATTTGACAACAAACGTTGGGGGTTTTGTCCGAAGCTGAGTAGCATAGTAAAACTTTATTCTTTTACTGTAGCGTTTGACAACTCGAGGAGCTTGGTGAGCAACCATTTTTTCTAAAGTCTCATTTACCAAAGCGGTATTTACTCTTTTTTGAGTTTGTTGGTAAACTTTTTTCACATAATCCATAATTTTATGAATACGTTGATTTTTAAGACATGAAACGAAAAGTACAGGTACGTAAGTAGCACCACCCAAAAAAGTTCGACGTATGTTTGCTTCGTAATCTTTAGAGCTGTTAGTTTTCTTCTCTGTAATCAGATCCCACTTGTTAACAACGAGTAACACTGGCTTATGCCTTTTTAGTGCCATGTTTACCAAACGTATATCTTGATCAGCCATACCTTCTATAGCATCAATTATAGCCACTAAAACATCTGATTGTTCAATAGCACGAATACTTTTTGATACGCTTAAAGATTCTATTTCATCATCGATTTTTGTACGCCTTCTAACACCAGCTGTATCGACAAAGCGGTAAAGATCTTTTTTATAATGAAAGTAAGTATCAATTCGATCGCGCGTTGTTCCAGCAACATCACTAACCAAACTTCTTTCTTCGCCGATGAGACGGTTTAAAATTGAAGACTTGCCCACGTTTGGACGACCAATTAAAGAAACCTCTATGGCTTCTTGTGTTTGATCTAATAGCTTTTCTTTTTTAACAGCCTTAGCAAAACTGAGCTTTTGAGCTATGCGAGCGTATAATTCTGCAATGCCCCTCCTGTAAGCGGCACTGATCAAAATAGGGTCTTCAATTCCTAAAGAATGGAACTCAAGAGCAAGCACAGATTTTTCTAAACCGTCAATTTTATTAACAATATAAAGGACTGGCTTTCCTACTTTTTGGATGTATCGTAGAATTTCTCTATCAAAATGCTGTACACCATCCTTACCGTCAAAAACAAGTAGAATCAAATCAGACTTTTCCACAGCTTTTTGACTCTGTACCCAAACTAAATCTTCCTTACCAAAAGGTTGAAAGTTATGTCCTTTCGTTTCAAACCCTCCAGTATCATACAACCAAAAGCCTTCTGAACCACTTTTATCATATAATACAGGACCCCCTAAAAAGTCTCTTGTTACACCTTTTCGATCAGAGACAATAGAAGATCTTGACCTTGAAAGAGTGTTATATAATGTTGATTTCCCAACATTAACTCGGCCTATAATGGCTACCGTACCTTTAATCATCGACTTGATCTTTCTAAATTTTGTGTGTCATTACTTAAAGCTTTATTTTGCCCCAAACCTGACATGGCATTTGAAGCTGCCTCTTTTGAAGCTTCTTTTTTTGTTTTTCCCCATCCAGTTGCAAGTTGCTTATCCTTAAGATAAACCCCTACCTGAAAGGTTTTCCTATGATCTGGGCCAGAAGATTTTAGAACCTGGTAATTAGGTGTTACCTTCTTATGCTCCTGATAGTATTCTTGAAGTTTACTTTTATGATCTAGAGCTTGAGCTAAAGTAGCACCTTCTTTGAGGTAAGGATAATATATTTTTTTGACAAAAACGCAAGCTTGAGAAAAATCACTATCGAGATAAATAGCTCCAATCAAAGCTTCTAAGCAATCAGCAAGTAAAGCTTTTCTTTCCAAGCCACCAGATTTCAACTCCCCTTTTCCCAAAAGAATAATTTGTGCCAAGCCTAAGTCTCTAGCAATTTGACATAAAACATTCTCACACACGAGGTGCGAACGAATTTTTGACAATTGTCCTTCAGTGTAATTAGGATCTTTAGACCATAAAACGGTGCTTATCACCAAACTTAAAACTGAATCACCTAAAAACTCTAACCTTTCGTTCCAAGGTAGATCGAGTGCTTGCTGCTGGTTTTTTCTTCTCCATTGATTATAGCTAACAACTGCTGAGCGATGAGTTAAACACTCAAAAAGAAGGATTTTTTTTCTGAATTGATAATCAATTCGCTCTTGTAATCCGAGCAATAGATCAAAACGAGCGGTATCTTGACTCCACAGATCGACAAAATGAGTTATATTCTCTTCACTCTGGTCTATTTTTTTCCAGTTTGAACGCATAATCAATTTTCTCTAAACTATAGTGGAAAAGATATAAAACTAAAATTTTCTAGAAGCTTATCTAAAACAAACCTATCATTAAACAGCCAAAAGGTGATGTAATCTAGCCATACTAATAAATTTTACTTAAATTTTCAACCACTTTCGAAAATAAAGAACTTAAAAGTAATCTTTCGTTCTAAGAATATAAATTCTATTGTAAAGTGCATACCCGTGATTTATAATTTTTTTGCGGAGTTTGCGCTTTTGAAGACTAAATCAAAAATTCTTATTTTTACTTTCATCATATGTCTGTCTTTTGTTTTTCTATTATTTCTAGGGTATTATAACATAAAGACTTGGCTTCACACTGCCCCAGAACAAGTAAAGCCGGGAGTTGTAACCCTCTATCAGAATCAAAGCCTAAAAGATTTAGCTAAGAATCTTGAAAGCAAAAAAATTATAGACAGTGCCCTTTTCTTTGAAATTTCAGTTAGAGCTTTCCATGAGTATAAAAACTTTCAAGCTGGTGTGTATTCAATATCTTCGCCTGCAAGTCCTAATAAAATAATACAAATGCTCAGCTCTGGTGAAATTTATAACCCTGTTGTCTTTGATTTTATTATTCCCGAAGGGTTTAATCTCGAAAAAATTAAAGCACGACTCGTAAGCAATGGTATTGATAAAAGAAGCTTAGATCAGGCTTTTAAAAATCAAGAGATCCTAGACTCCTATGACATTGAAGGGAAAAATGTTGAAGGATTTTTATACCCAGCAAGATACCAATTTTTCAGTAATATACCTAGTGCCACAACAATAGTAAAAACAATGATCAACAAGTTTTTTGAAACTCTTCCCGAAAACTACCTATTCAACTTGAGTGAAAAAAATTTAAACCTTCAACAAGCAGTAATTATTGCTTCTTTAATTGAAAAAGAAACATCCCTAGAGGTAGAAAGACCTTTAATAGCTGAAACTATTTTTAACAGGCTTAATAAAAGTATGCCTCTTGGAATTGATGCTTCTTTAATCTATGGAATTAAAAATTTTGATGGGGACATAAAACGCAAACACATTATGGATTCAACGAATTTATATAATACAAGAATTCATAGGGGCTTGCCTCCTGGTCCAATTTGTTCTCCATCGTTAAAATCATTGGAAGCTCTTCTTAACCCAAGTCAGAAAGGATACCTCTACTATGTCCTTAAGCCTGGAAAGAATGAAAAAAACCACCATTTCTCAAAGTCTTTGAAAGAGCATAATAAACATGTTCGAAAACTCATAGAATTTTCACGCTAAACATGAATAAATTTTTCAGTTTAAAATATTTATTAGTAAAAAAAGATATTCCTAAGTGGTACACTTTGATAAAAAGATTACACGCTATTTTTTTTTCTTATATTTAACTTAAGTACAGTAATAATTTTATCTATATATTTTGTTGCATAAAGGAAAAATGATGAACGTTGTATGGAAAAGACCAGATGGTTTTCATGAAGCATCACCGCAAGATTTCACTATTATTGAAATTGCCAATCAAGCAAAAATTTGGCTTCACAAGTCTGATCAAGACAATTACCCCTTCAGAGTCTCGGGAGGTTGGAAAGATGAAAACGCTACTATAAAACTCAACCGTTTAGTCAACTTACTCGGTAAAGACGGTAGAAATTGGTTAGCTTTTCTTTCTCATGATTTCAATAACTCAAAAGCAGAAAATTTAGAAACTTATTGTTCTCAACTTATTTTATGGTTGGAAGAACTTAGCACAAACCTTAAAGGCGACACTTGGGAAACAGACATTATGCACCAAACTTTTGAAGAAATCTGTGCACGAATTAAAAAATGCCAAACTAAAATGTCAAATGAGAAACGTGAAGTGAAAAAAAACGTATCAAATTAGGTCTAAATAAACTTCACCAGTTTCTTTTTGTATTGCTCCACGCCTGGTTGATCAAATGGATTTAAATTCAAGAGTAAAGCACTCACTGCACAAGACACTTGAAAAAAAGCAAGCAAATAACCAATACTATTTAAACTTAAATTTGAAAGACTTAAATTGCAACAGGGTATGCCTCTATCAAGGTGAGCAGCGCGAGCTGCTTTCATCGCTGCATTATTTACATCCTCAATATAATGACCTCTAAAAGCCGATAGAGCATCTTTTTTACAGTTACCCACAGGAACTCTTAACCTTTCTTCAGAAGGCCTAATATTTCCTTCTTGCCTTTTGTCAAAACTCAAAAAAGTTTCAATCATACTCGGGTAACCTTGTTGCATGTATTGACCTAAAGAGTGTAAATCTGAAGAATAAAGAACTCCAGCAGGAAACAAACCTAAATCATTTTTTCCTTCTGATTCACCAAAAAGTTGTTTCCACCACTCTACAAGAGAAAAAAGTTTCGGATCACTGTAAGCCATAACTTCCATTTTTTTTCCTTCATCCCAAAGAAGACGTCTAAGTGAAGCATAGGTTACAGCGGGGTGGTAAGAAACATCTTTGCTTTGATCTTGTGCAAAGTTGATTTGATCAAATAGGGTGTGTGCCCCTTGAAGAAGGCTTCTAGTGTCAAAGCCAGCATAGGTTAAAGGAGCAAGACCTACAGCTGTAAAAACAGAAAACCTTCCTCCAACGTCTTGGGGGACATTATAAACTTTGTTACCATTCAAGTCCATCTTCTCTTTGAGAAAACCATCTTTTTCGTTGGTAATAAATATAGATCTTTCGTTAGCTTCTTTAGTAGTGTAACGAGAAGATAAATATTTCTCAAGAATAGAGAAAGAAATATTCGGCTCTAAAGTATTTCCTGATTTACTGACAACAAAAACAAGTGGTTCATACTCGTCTAAAACTTCAAGTTGCTCGAGAATGTAAGACTCTGAAAGATTATTACCAAGGTAAACGATAGGTAAGTGCTGCGAAGGTTTGTTCATAAGCATTTGATGACAGTGTTTAAAAGATTCTTCTACAGCCTTAACTCCAAGATAAGAACCTCCAATTCCAACAACGACTATGAGATTATAGTGTAATGGGTAGTTGTTTTTATCTTTTTCTAATTTTTCTAGTTGCTCGAAGCCATGGTTTTTAGGCCAATCAAACCAACCTAAAAACTCACTCCCCTTACAACTTTTATTTTTCAAATCTTCAAGACACTGTTGACCTTTGGAAAGCCATTGGTCAAGCTTTTCTGTGGAGTCATGACTTGCTAATTCATACTCTAAGTTTAATTTCATATTTAATGTCTTCCTTAAATTAAAATAAGACTAAATACAGTATCTTTTGATTTTTTCTAACAAAGAGTTTGGTGCCCTCACTTCAATTGTGACTTCACCCTCTTCTTCATAATCAGACCCTAAAACTATGCAATGACGATGAATAAAAGACAATGTTGTTTGATCATTTACATCAATCTTGACAACTGCCTTTTCAAAACTTTTTTCAAAATAATTGAATATATGCTGCCTTAGTTTCGAAGTATCCTCATCATTTAATGCTGAAACCGTAATGCTATTTGGATATTTTTTATTTAAAATTCGAGGTAAAAACTCTTCTTCTACTTGATCAATTTTATTAAAGATTAGGAGCATTGGTACATCTTTTGCTCCGATTTCTTCTAAAACTTTGTTTGTTACCTCCATTTGCAAATCATAGTTGGGGTGAGAAACATCAACCACATGAAGTAGAAGGTCACCACTGACGACCTCTTCCAAAGTTGAACGGAACGATTCAACCAAATTATGAGGTAGATTTCTTATAAAACCAACCGTGTCACTCAATAAAATTTTAGGACGAGTGCTTGGATCAAGAGAACGAACCCTTGCGTCAAGAGTAGCAAAAAGCTCATCTTTGCCTTCAATGTTGTTGCGGGTTAAACCTTTCATCAGAGTTGTTTTTCCGCTATTTGTGTAGCCAACCAAGGAGACTTTAATTTCATTTCTTCTTGATTTTCTTTGAGTCATTTTTTCTTTAGCAATTTGTTCAAGTTGTTTTTTCAAGCGAGAAATTCTTTGGCGAGCCCTTCTTCGATCCACCTCGATTTGAGCTTCTCCCATCCCACGAGCTCTTACTCCTCCACCTGTTTGTCTTTGAAAATGGGTCCAAGCTCCAGCAAGTCTCGGTAAAAGATACTCTAGTTTTGCAATTTCAACTTGGGTCTTAGCTTCTTTTGTTTTCGCATGGTTTGCAAAAATATCAAGAATAACACCTTCTCTGTCAAGTACCGTACACTGAGTTTTCTTATTTAAGTTTCTCATCTGTGGAGGTGACAAACTATGGTCAATGATAAGATATGTCAAACACTCGTCTTGTATCAACTGACTGATCTTTTCTATTTTTCCACGGCCCAAAAGATAAGTCGCTGATAGTCTCTTATGGTGTTGTATGAATTTGTACTTTGTTTTAATATTAAGAGTTTTTAATAAACTCTCCATTTCTTCTATTTCATCTTCAACGGCCTTTGTATCGTTTGTTCTTTGAACACCAACGATAACAGCATACTCTTGTTTCTTTTTTTTTTCAGTCAAACAGAACCTCTTTCAACGATAGCGGGATAAAGTATTTTTTTTTACCCCCTTTAAAAAACCTAATATGAAGCTTAGTGTAGCTTAAAAGTTATTGGAGTTTTCTCACAGGCTTCTTTTTCAACCAAAAGTAACTCGTCTTGTCTTTTTTCGACAACATCATCGTCAAAGTACTGCCTCGCTATATTTATAAAGACCTTGTAGTGACCTTCTTCTTCCTTAGCCAGCCTTTTATAGAAAGTAGACAATTGCTCGTCTTCAATGGCTTCTGCTATTATATGAAGTCTTTCATGTCCCCTTGCTTCAATCATAGCAGATGTAATCAACCTATCTAAAAACCTTTCATCTCGACCGTGTCGTAGTTGGGATATAATATCATTTACATAGCTGTCTTTATAGTCTTTAGGAGGGAGAGTTAGGTTTTTCTTTTCGAGAATTCTATAGACTTGATTAAAGTGCAAAAGCTCCTCTCGAGCAAGGGAAACCATGGGGAGAATGAGTTTACTGCGATCTGGGTATTTGACCACAAAAGACATGGCTAAAGCCGCAGCTTTTCTCTCACATGCAGCATGATCTAAAAGGAAAAGATCAAAATCCTTCAGAACCGCCGAAGCCCAATCTTTGGAAGTTTTTGTCAATAAAATATCTCGTACCATTTCCAACCTATAAAAAAGTGTTTCTTATGAAACTTAGTCTCTTTAGAAAGCGACTCAAGTATGAAAGGAGATTATAGTGTAAAAATTGGGAAAAAACTATCAGCATCTGGTGAACTTAAGAGAGAAAGGAGAAAGATAAAGTATCTATAGAAAAAAAATTCATAAAAATCTTTTAATGATGGTCATTTAAAGCATCATGAAGTAAAGGGTCGCCTATACCAACCATCGGAACCTTGTGTGAAAAGCGAAAGAAGGAGAATAAAAACAAGCCAAGATAACCTAAAAAAATTCCTCCTTCAATCCAAGGAAGTCCCAGCGCCTGGGGAGAAATCAGTTCGGGCATAACCACAAGAAAATTATTCAACACGTGAGCAGAAAGAATAATACCGCAAATAGACAAAGTAAGAAAACTTGTCCACTTACTGATTTTCGGGACCAAAAGAAAAATTGGCAAGATAAAACTCAAAAATAAAGAAACCACCAAAAGACTCACCCATGGCTCTTTCATCCTGGTTAAAAGATAAGATGTTTCTTCTGGAATGTTTGTATACCAGTAGGTGATTATGTGTGAAAAAGTAAGATAGGCAAAAAAAGCAGTGAAGCCATGCATGATTTTTCCAATGTCATGAAAATGCTGGCGCTTAAAAAACTTGCCAATAGTCGTATTTTTCAAACTAAACATAAAAACCAACAGTAATGCCATCAAAGAATGCATCAGCATTGAAAAACACCATCCGGGCCAAAGGGTTGAAAACCATGTTGGGGCAAGAGACATTGTCAAATCAAAGGTCAAAATAGAAAACAATAAAGCGTAGGCAAGTAAAACTGGTGCAGACCAATAATTTAAAATCTGTTTCACTTTAAGTCCGTAAGCTTTTGCTTCATCACCCTTACCGGCCACAACAAGAAGATCTCTTTTCACTGTCATCTTCAGGTGCCACTGAGATAAAACCACAATTAAAAACATGGAAACAACATCTCGAATCATCATAAAATTTTCAGTTAACCATATATCTTTACCTGGAAAATCATGCAAAATATGTGGGTTATGTATCCAACTATAAATGTGACGAGCATGAAAAATATCAAACCTTATACACAAAAAGTAAACGAGTAAAAGAAAAAAAGCGTGAGGTAAAAATGCAGCAAAAGACTCATGCAATCTTTTGAGTGGTCGTCCCCAGAGAGCATTAATAACGTCTTGCATGTTAGCAAATGCGACTCCTCCTATAGCCAAAGAAAAGAAAAACATAAAATTAAAAAGAAAGCTTCCCCAAACTCTTTCAAAGCTTTGCATCAACATTCCAGCGACGAATGTCCCAAAACCAAGAAGAATAAGGAGGGAAAGAACTCCTTTTACCTTTGGAGTCATTGTGATGAATAAATTTTTACGCTCTTGATAAATGTCTTTTTCATTCATATTTGTCTAATCCAAGGTCTGAAGTTTACGTATATAAAGGACAATCTTCCAACGCTCAATGTTTGATATTGCATGTCCGTATGAGGGCATAAGATCACCACCGAAAACAATCCGGTAGTAGAAAAATCCATCTTTCTTTTCTTTATAATAGTCGTTTGTTATATCGGGAGGTCTTGGATATTTGTCGGTAATTGTTCCATCTCCTTTGCCAAGCTTTCCGTGGCACGGTGTACAGTAATCACCGTAGAGCTTTTTACCATCTTGTAGTTTTTCCTCAAGATGTCTTTGATTATAGTAGGGACTTTCTAAAACTTGTTCCGCCTCTTCTGGTGACTCTGGGTAGAAAATTGCATTCATTGCAACACTGTTTTCGGGAGGGTCAAGGTAGCTTCTTAAAACCTTAGCAACTGGACCGTCTGCCATATCTGGCATAAATTGCAACTTGGTGACATTTCCATCTGGAACACAAGCTTGTGTCAACAGCAGTTGAAACAAAAATATTGACAGGAAAAAGTATTTTTTCATAATAAAAATTTCCTATTTTACCCTCTAAGCTGTTTCTATAAGATCAATAGCACCATGCTCTTGTAACAATTTTGCCTGACGACTTTCTTTGTTTACACCTGGAACAAAAATACCAAAAGTATCATCTGTTAACTTATCATGAAAAATATGAGCGTGGGGGTTTGGAATTCTTCCCATAATAAGCATACCAGCAATGGTAGCAATAGCACCAAGAAGAACCATCAGCTCGAAGCCAAAAATAACATATGCCGGCAAAGAGTATATCCCTGCTGTTTTTCCCCCTACTACGATGGGCCAATCGTAGTCCATAAGAAGAGGCATAGCAAAACCTATGGCAATTCCACTTAAAGCTCCGACAAGAGTAAACCATCTGACTTGACTTGGACCATACTTTACTTCAGCTCGATCGATAAGCTCATGGTATGATGTGGGAGAATAAACTTGATAACCTTTAAACTCGGAAAGATTTTTCTCGATACTATCCATTGCTCCACAGGTATCATCAAGATACTTATATAGAGCAAGTATTCCTTTTGTCTTTTGACTTGTCTGTGAATGATCTGACACCTTTTTGAACCCTTTTTTTGTTATTTTTTTTTAAGCTTTTCTTTTTGTTGGGTTTAACGGTTTTGGCATAATAAGCTTCAACTCAGACATGGACACTAAGGGAAAAAACCGACAAAAAATTAAAAGCCATGTAAAAAACCAACCAAAACTTCCAAGTGTTATTGCCATCTCTACTATTGATGGCTCATAGTGTCCCCAGGACCCCGGAACAAAATCTTCCACCAAACTAGAGATGATAATATTATAACGCTCAAACCACATACCAACATTCACAAGAACACAGATGACAAAGCACCAAAATTTACTGTTACGAATTCTTTTTGACCAAAACGCTATAGGAAAAACACAGTTACAAAAAACCATGGTCCAAAAATAAAAACTATAATCTCCAACGGCTCTTTTTACAAAAATCTTCCACTCGTAGGGATTCCCAGAATACCATGCGATTAAAAATTCTACAGCATAAGCATATGCAACAATGGTTGAAGTTAAAAGAGTGAGTTTAATCAAAGCTTCAAGGTGCTCGTCGAGAATGAAGCCTTCCATTCTGAACATATGCCTTAAAGGTAGAACAAGGGTATAAACCATAGCACACCCGGAAAGAATAGCACCTGCGACAAAGTAAGGAGGAAAGATCGTTGTATGCCACCCTGGTTGCATCGACATCGCAAAGTCCCAGGAAACGATAGAATGTACCGAAAGAACAAGAGGAGTTGCAAGTGCAGCTAGAAAGCCATAACCGGCTTCATAATGATGCCACTGACGAACGGTACCAACCCACCCAAAAGACATAAAACCAAACAAAAGACGTTTAAAACCTTTGACGCGATCTCTCATGCTGGCAAGATCAGGCACAAGACCCATGTACCAAAAAAGAAGAGAAACTGTCAGATAAGTTGATATAGCAAAAACATCCCACATCAAAGGGGAGCGAAAATTGACCCAAAGGTTATTTGTGTTAGGAAGGGGAAGCATCCAGTAAGCTGCGTACCAAACACGCCCTACGTGAATAAGGGGAAAAAGGCCTGCTGTAATAACAGCAAAAACTGTCATAGCTTCAGCTGAACGGTTGATACTGTTTCTCCATTTTGCTCGAAATAAAAACAAAATAGCAGAGATTAAAGTCCCAGCGTGACCGATCCCGACCCAAAAGACGAAGTCCGTTATGTAAACTCCCCAGTAGACAGGACTGTTTAGACCAGCCACACCGGTCCCAACAGCTATCTGATACCCCCAAGCGACAGCACCTATGATTAGGCAAAAGACGGAAACACTCAAGGCAAGGTAAAAACTTGGATGAGGAGCTCTTAGACCGACTAAAATACCGTCATTAACATCAGAAACATCTTTCTTCCACACGACATCACTCATTTATTTTTTGCCTCACTTCAAATTAAAACTGACGAAAACATCACTTTAATGGTGTTCAGAACTGCCTCCATGGCTGTCGCCATATTTTTTCTTTTTTGTCTTAAGAATTTCTTTTTCTTCTCGACTACCAGGCGTTACCACTTTGGCAAGATAACTTACATTCGGTAATGTTTTTAAACCATAGTGGTGATGCCTCGGCTCTCCTCCTAACATGAGAAAAGATCGTCCGTTTCTTCTCGCTCGACTAACTCGACTATTGAGATCATCTAAACGACCAAAGGTAATACAGTCTGTAGCACAGGTTTGTTGACAAGCTGTTTTAATTTCTCCATCTTTGACCTTACGACCTTCTTTTTTAGCTTCATGCTTTGCTTCCCGGATACGACCAACGCACATAGAACATTTTTCCATAACCCCACGGGTTCGCACGGTAACATCAGGGTTCATTGCTCGAGGATTTCTTTGGAACTGCTTATCACCCATTTCACTCCATTTGTATGTCCACCAATTAAATCTTCTCACTTTATAAGGACATGCATTGGCACAGTAACGGGTTCCTACACACCTATTGTAGGTCATTGCATTAAGCCCCTCTGGATCATGTGCTGTAGCATAAACAGGACAAACAGCCTCGCAAGGAGCATGATTACAATGTTGACACATCACGGGTTGAAAGGACACATTAGGCTTATCCACGTCCCCTGAAAAATAACGATCCATTCGAAGCCAGTGCATTTCTCGACCCATAACAATTTCTTTTTGACCCACTTGTGGGACATTGTTTTCTATGTTACAGGCAGTCATACACGCTCCGCAACCATTACAACGATCAAGATCAATGGCCATACCCCACCTGTACTCGGCGTCCTCGAGTTTCGGAAAAACATCGGGAACGTCATCAAGATCTTGAAGGGATAGTTTTTTAGCTTCTTCTAACAAATATTTTTTCAAAATATCTTTTCGACCATCAAGATCATTTTTCTTTTGCATGACAGCAAGACGGTGGTGTTTGTCAAGTGGTTTAATTGAAACAGGAACATTAGATGTTTGAGGCAAAGACGTTAAAGGGTCCACTTCTTGTGCAAATGCAACAAGAGGGTTCACTCCATTTTCGTAAGATACAGTACTTCTTTTATTCTTAGAACCGTTGCCTCTATGGACTACCAAACTTGATTCATGAACACCGGGTAAAGGGTAAACAGCTACCTCGAATTTTCCACCAGGACCTTCGATTTCAACCATTTGATGTCTTTCAAGTCCAAGTTTTTTCATGGTTCTAGGGTTTATAGAACACCATGAATCCCAAGCTATTGTGGTTAAACCATCTCCGATTTCTTGAAGAACAGGAAGGTGAGCACCCTTTCCGTCTGAAAGTCTGTGGTCTAAAGGAGCGATAAGTTTAAACCCTTCAACAGGAGCTTTCCAACCTTTAAGCTTCGGACTAATATTTTTTAATTCGGAATTTTTTTGTTTCTCAGCTTTTAAAATAAAGCCTTTACGCACAAGAGCTTTAGTAAAGTTTTTTTCGCTGTAGGTGAAACCTAATTTACTTCTAAGTTTTAACCAATGTTTTTCTAGATAAGCATGGTAATCTTCATAGGGTAGATTTTTTTTAGCTGTTGCTAGAATCCAAAGTAGAGCATCTTCTGCTTGCCTACTATTTGTAAGAGGCCTAACAGCAGGTTGTCTTATTGACCAAAAACCTTTAACTGGCTGCTCATCTCCCCATGACTCTAAACCATGGTGACAAGGTAAAAGGTGATCAGCAATTTGATCGACTTCATTTGGAAAAGCTTGCATGGAAACAACATCGGGGATACTTTCTAAAGTTTCACTGATCTTCCAAGACTCAGGAAGAGTGTGAACGGGATCACTATCGATGACAAACAAAACCTTGAGATTTTTGGCATCTTTTTTAAAGCGGGCGAGACTTTTACCGTCACCTGAAGAAGTGAAAACTCCTTGCTCTTTTCTTAATATCTTTTTATAGGCACCAAGAAGTTCATTCATTAAAATTCCGACGAGTTGAAGACGGGTTTGATGCTCATCTTGACTACCGCTTCCTCCAACAAAAATAACAGACGGATCTTTATAGATCTTCTCAGCAATGTCTTTATACTCTTTTTCGCTAACCCCTGTATGCTTTTCAACTTCACTTAGCTCGTCAGAGTACAAACTTAAAACTTCATCGATCATAGTCTTTAAACGTGGTTTTTGATCTACGATGATTTTTGATAGTTGATCGAGAAGTGAAACGGCCACAAGAAACT
Organism: Pseudobdellovibrionaceae bacterium; assembly: GCA_002711925.1. GTDB lineage: Bacteria > Bdellovibrionota_B > Oligoflexia > Oligoflexales > Bog-1112. Next base: position 16,683 of record PASJ01000088.1, read on the forward strand.
CAGAACCTGCTTTAACGGGATATCTATCATCTGCTTGGGTTCCTGTAAGAGTAAAATTCGATTCAAATTGAATAAAAAAAGATTTTGATCTTCGTTTGAAATCGTGAAATTTTGAAAAAGCTCGACTGAAGTAAACGGGAGAAATCCCTTGATCTTGAAAATCCGAGCCAATTCCAATCAGATATTTCGTTTCATTTAAGTTCACGTCGGGGCAAAAAGCTTCACCATAAGCTAAACGATAAGCTTCTGCCATACTTGTAGACAAATAATTTGATTCCCAGGTGTAAAGATTTTTCTCGGAAGCTCCTAATTTTTTAAGAAACTGTTTAAGAAAGTCATTTCTGTGCCCGGATGAACCACTTGTAAAAATACCAACTTGACCATTTGCGTTTTTGACCGCACTTGCAATACGCGCAAAAGAATCGTCCCATGTTGTCTCAGAATATGAGCCTGATGAGTCTTTTTGCATGGGCTCTTTTAATCTTTCCGGGTGATATAAGCCTTGGATTTGAGCTTGACCAAATGCACAAAGAGCTCCTTTGTTTATAGGGTGATCGGGGTGTCCTTCCAGTTTAACTGGCCGACCTTCTTTTGTTTTCACAACAATGCCACATCCAGACGAGCACTGGGAACAGGTTGAAGCGTAATGAACAGCAACGCCGGAGACATGATCTGTTGGTTGGTTAACGTATGGTATAGCTTTTTCAGTTGGGCGTCTCACGCAAGCAGCCGCACTTGCTGCACCTGTCATACCAAAGATCTTTAGGAAACTTCGTCGATTAACACTAGACTCTAAAACTTGGGGGGTGTTCGACTTGGTTTTTCTTGAGTCTTTTAAACCTTCAACAGCATCTTCAGCATCAACGTAAAGAAAGTTGTGATCGGCTTTCTCAGAAACTGCTTTATCCATTTGTTTTTTTCTCAAAGGATCCTCTTTTGAAAAGACGGGTTGTTTTTTTTGGGCCACCAAGTTCTTGTCGGACAGCATGATTTTTCCCCAAGTTTTTTAATCGATACCTAGTTTTAGCTCACAAAGAACCGTATTCAGCCTAATATATTATGACCTTTATCAGTAATGGCAAACGTTACATGATACAGATGCATTTGGAACTGCGGGTTTCCCGTCACGAGCTGGAATTTTTTCTTGATTATGACAATCAATACACCAACCCATTTGAAGAGGAGCCCACTGTTCAACGGCTGCCATTGTCTTAACAGGGCCATGACAAGACTCACATTGAAGGAGGTTTTCTCCATTCTCGCCTTTAGCTAAAACATGAACCTGGTGACTGAAACGAACGAAATCAGGTAGATCGTGAACCTTCACCCATTCAATAGGTTCATTTTTTTCGTATTTTTCTGTTATGTACTGAATGGGTTCAGCGTCAGTATTGACGACCTTATGACACCCCATACAGGTATTTAAAGGCGGTATCCCTGCTGATGTGGATCGGCGAGCAGCGTTGTGGCAATACTCACACGAGATGTTTCTATCGTTAGCGTGAAGTTTATGACTGAAAGGAACGGGCTGATCAGGGTGATACCCTTGGACCATAAGAAGCTGAGTTGAGTCATCCACCGAATCACCTGGTGTCCACATCCACCATGAGAAGGCTTCACTGGACAAAAAAATGGAGAAAAAAATGAACGTCAAACGAAACATAGTTTCTGCTTTCTAAAAATAAGGGGTCATTCTTATATGTCTAATTTCACAGCATATTCCGATTCAATCCCATAAATGGTTTAACATAAAAATAAGAGAGTCTCCAAGTGTTTTAGATTTTTCTACCAGTTTAAGCTATGAAAATAGTTCAATAACTTGTACCCTAAAGAAAAGGAACCAACAGACTCTAAACCAAGAGGCGAGTTGATAACAGGGAAATATTAGGTCAAAAAATGCCTTACAATTTAAAAGCAAAATTTTCTCCTTCTGGCGATCAGCCAAAGGCCATAAGTGATATCGTAAAAAGTTTTACCGAGGGAGCTTCACACCATTGTCTTATGGGTGTCACAGGCTCAGGGAAAACATTTACAGTGGCTAATGTGATAAAAAATCTCGATCGCTCAGCTCTTATCATAGCGCCCAATAAAACCTTAGCAGCCCAACTTTACACGGAATTCAAAGGACTTTTTCCTGAAGATCCTGTTGGTTTTTTCATCAGCTACTATGATTACTATCAACCAGAAGCTTATGTACCTTCAACCGATACTTATATTGCAAAAGACAGCTCTATCAACGACGATATCGATAAAATGCGCCACGAATGCACACGTCTTTTGTTTGAAGAAAAAAAAGTTATCATTGTTGCCAGCGTTAGCTGTATTTACGGACTTGGTTCCCCTGAAGCTTATGCCGGTCAAATTGTCTCCATAAAAAAAGATGAAAAATTAGCAAGAGATGATTTTCTTAAGTCTTTGGTTGAGATCCAATATGCCCGTAACGACCAAGAGTTAAAGCGTGGACATTTTCGTGTTAGAGGTGATACGGTTGATCTTCTTCCTGCCCACAGTCAAGATGAATTGGTCCGACTCGAATTTTTTGATGATAAAATAGAAAGAATTCTTCTTCTCGATGCCTTTGATGTAAAAAAACGGCAGGAGATTTCATCTTTATCCCTGTACCCAAATAGCCACTATGTCCCAAATCAAAAAGAGATCAAAGACATCACCCACCAAATTCTTGTTGATTTAGGCGAGCAACTTCGACATCTCAATCGACTCGGCAAAAAAGATGAGAGCAAAAGACTCGAGGATCGAGTCATGCAAGACGTAGAAGCACTTGAAGAGCTTGGATTTTGCCCAGGCATTGAAAACTACTCGCGCTACTTGACGGGAAAAGCCAAAGGGGCTCCTCCTCCATGTCTTCTTGATTATTTTCCAAAAGATTTTTTAACGATTATCGATGAAAGTCACATCAGTATTTCTCAAATAGGGGGAATGTACAAAGGGGACCAATCGAGAAAGAAAACTTTGGTAGACTTCGGTTTTCGTTTGCCTTCTGCACTTGATAACAGACCTTTGAGTTTTGATGAATTTTTCTCTCGTTGTCACCAAATTTTGTACGTATCGGCAACGCCTGGGAGGTTTGAGCATCTGTTTTGTGACGAAAATTCTTTCACCGAACAGATCATCAGGCCTACCGGTCTTATTGATCCTATGATCGAGATAAGAAAAAAGAAAAACCCCATTGATGACCTCCACAGTGAGATCAACCAAGTGATTGCTGATGATGGGAGAGTCCTTGTCACCTGTTTAACAAAAAAAATGGCTGAAGACTTAAGCCAATACTTCACAGATTTAAAAATACCGGTGAAATACCTTCATGCCGATATTGATTCTTTAAGACGACTTGAAATTTTAAAAGAACTTCGAACCGGAGAAATCAAAGTCCTTATCGGCATCAACCTTTTAAGGGAAGGTCTAGACCTTCCAGAAACAAAACTTGTGGCGATAATGGATGCTGACAAAGAAGGGTTTTTACGTTCCAAATCCTCTTTAATTCAAACCATTGGTCGAGCAGCAAGAAACGAAAAAGGACGAGTCCTTTTCTACGCTGACCGAGTAACCGACTCCATGAAAGAAGCCATGGAAGAAACCAAACGACGACGAGATATTCAAGAAAGCTACAACAAAAAACACTCGATCACCCCGAAAAGTATCGTGAAACCCATTGCTCAAGACCTTCGATCACTAGTGGGAATCATGCAAAACGAATCGGAAGACGACGAGCTTGATTTGAGCATGCTAGAAAAACTCAAAATTAAAAATCAAAAGGATCTTGAAAAGCACCTTAAAGCTGAAACAAAAAAGATGAAAAAGCATGCTAGCCGACTAGAGTTTGAGAAAGCTTGTGAAATCCGAGATGAAATCAAAAAGCTGAAATCCATCTGGGTAGCCTTCGGGGAGAAAAATTCATGAGCTCCATAAAATTTAAGCTCGATAACCTACCTCAAAAACCAGGTGTTTACCTAATGAAAGATAAAAAAAATCTGGTTATTTATGTTGGTAAAGCCAAAAACTTAAGTCGACGTGTAAAAAGCTACTTTCAAAACATTGATGCCCACGACCTTAAAACTAAAACTTTAGTATCGCAAATTGTAGACTTCGACGTTATCCTCTTGCAAACAGAAGTTGAGGCTCTTCTTTTAGAACGGACCTTGATCAGAAAACATCAGCCCCAGTACAATATTTTATTTCGTGATGATAAAGAGTATCCGTACCTTAAAATCAACCTCAATGAAAAATGGCCAAGAATTTTAAAAGTCAGAAAAAGAAAAGAAGACGACGCATTTTACTTTGGACCTTTCGGCTCACACGGACAAGTCTACGACCTTCTCAAAACGATCTACAGTGTTTTTCCTGTCATACGCTGTTCGCCACAAGTTTTCGATAACGCAAAAAAACCATGTCACTACTACCATATGAAACAATGTTTAGCCCCATGTTCCATCAACGTGGATGAAAACACGTACAAGGACATGCTAAGATGTATCATGTCTTTTCTGAAAGGAAAGGATAAATCAGTGGTAGAAATTCTCAAGAAAAGAATGCTTGAAGCCTCCGATAAAGAAGATTACGAAACAGCTTTATCACTTAGAAATCAAATTTCTTCTTTTAAAAAACTTAAAGAATCACAAAACGTGATTATTTCTAGTACAAAAAAAATTGATGTTATCGGTTTTTCTCATTCGAAAAACAAAATATCTTTTACCATCCAACACGTACGAAAAAGAAAGCTTCTCGAACAAAGAAACTTTATCCTCGACCTGCCGCGGCCTGAAAGCGACAAAGCCTTATCATCATTTATCCTTCAATTTTATTCGAGTGAGTCGATTCCCGAAGAAATTTTGTGCCAAAGCTTACCGGAAGAAAAAGGTGCTTTCGAAGAAATTTTTTACCAAAAAAATCTAAAAATTAGTGTACCTTTAAAAGGACAAAAAAAGGCACTGCTAGATACGTCTATAGATAATGCTCGTTACGCACTCTACCTCGAAGAAAAAAGAAACAAAAATCAAGAAAATCTTCTTGAACATATCAAAAAAACCTTTGCCCTGAAAAACACTCCACAACGAATAGAGTGTATCGACATATCAAACCTCCACAAAGAATCACCGGTTGCTTCCGTTGTGTGTTTCATGGAAGGAAAACCAAAAAAAAATCTCTACCGCTTCTACAACATAAAAAACATAACGGACACACCCAACGACTTTGAAAGCATCTATGAAGCCGTTAAAAGAAGACTACAAAAAGGTTTTGAAGAACAAAACCTCCCCGACCTTCTCATTATAGATGGAGGCAAAGGACAGTTGTCTTCGGCACAAAGAGCTTTCAAAGAATTTTTTGATGTAAAAACAGACCTTGTGTCTCTTGCAAAAAGTAAAGTTTTAAACAAAAAATCACTGTCAACAAAAACAGTAAAAAGCCATGAAAGGGTCTTTCAAGTTGATCGACAAGAACCTGTTGCTCTTGAACTTGGATCGAAAGCCTACAAACTTTTTACTCAAATAAGAGATGAATCACACCGTTTTGCCCTGAAACATCATAGAAGAAAAAGAGAAAAAAAACTTTCCATATCATCTCTTGAAAATATCGATGGGATCGGACCAACGTTGAAAAAAAGACTTTTCGAAAAATTCAAAGACTTAAAACACATGAAAGAAGCTTCACTTGAAGAAATAATGAAGACAAAGGGTCTAGCCGCAAAAACTGCTAAACTCCTTTTTGAAACTCTAAAAAATCTGTAAAAGAGACAGGTGGAACTTCTCAGTTATTATCTTCTCTCATCAACCGAAGAACCTTAAGCTTTTCACCTCTTATTTCAGATCTGTGAAGTGCATGCTCATAATAAAAACTATCAAGAAACAAAAGATAATCTTTAAGAGCCTCTTGCTTTGAATCTTGAGTTAGACT
>PASJ01000089.1 GCA_002711925.1 Pseudobdellovibrionaceae bacterium
GTAATTTCTTTAAAAGTTTTTTAGATAGAAATAATATAAATCCAAATAATTCTGAAGGTATTTATGAATTACGTATCTTAGAAGAGTTAAAAGCTTTGAAAGAAGTTGTTTCATTTTTTGAAGAATTTAACTCTAGACAAGAGCAAAAATCACAAGAAGCCAGAGATGCATGGGGAAAAATTACTTGTAATAAAGAAGGTGTAGATTATCTCACTGTTATAGAAGGAAATAACTGTGAGATAAATGCAGGTGCAAAAAATATGTTTCTTGTTATAAATGAACTTTTATTTGAAGAAGATACAAAGGCATCGGATTGGAGTGAGCTTGGAAGAAGAATAGCAGAAGCTAGAAAAAAAGTTTGGCAAGAGGAGTTAGGTATAGAAAAAGGTGATTTTACTATCGGTCCATGGGATGGAGATTCAGGAAATAATATAGGTACTTTATCTTATGTGTCTGAAGGACTTTCTACATTTAAGTGGCACTTTGATCCAGGACATTTTTATATTCAAAGTGAAGGAAAGTTTTCTCTTGGAAAGTTTCGAGGTTTAGGTCTTCTAGAAGAGGATGAAGTTGAAGAAGGCTCAGAGGATTTTTACCCTCAAAAAATAAGAAAAGAAAGAGCATGGTCAGTATGGTCGTTATTTCCAAATGGCAAAGCAAAACTGAAAGAACTTAAAAAATATAGTGGGCGTGTTTTATGGACAAAATTAAAATCTCATGAAGATTATCTCAATTTTTTTGAAGAAAATATATCAAATCCTTATATAGAAGATGCTTTAGATATGTATTTCATACTTAGGGAAAAATTTGAAGGTAATTCTGATTTGAGATCAAGGTTGCTTAAAATAATTGATAAAAATGGTATAAGTGATCGTTTGGTAAAATTTTATAAAGATAATGATAGTAAAAAATTTAAAGGCCCCTTTTTAAGTGTAGAAGAATTCCATTTTTTTCTAAGAAAAAATAATCACCAATGGATACAAGATCTTATGTCTTTAAAATCTTTTCCTGAAGACGATAAAGAATTAGAACAATTTCGAGATCAAACAAAAGGACCTTTATTTTTTGATTATAAGAAACTTCCAGTATTTTCTCCAACTAATCAAGATATGATCCTTGTTAATGCAAATTTTGGTGTGGAAATTATAGACTCCTTAGATGGAACAATTAGGTTATCTATATCTCATTCTTTAGGAGATGAAAAAATTGAGAATATATTTGTAAAATATTTTTCTGATGGAAAAGGTTTTTTTATAGTTTATCTTTTAGAAGACAGAATGCAATTTAAGTTTTATGAAGGAGAAAATTTAAGCGAAATAACAGAATTTGTTATTGAGTTTTCTCAATTAGATTTGGATTTAGAGGTCCTTTCGCATCGACGAGATGAAATAAAAGATAGATTCTTAGATTTTTATCTAAGTACTATAGATAAAAATTTTATTTATTTTGTTCTTTTAGGTCGTGATAATAAGAAATTATACAAGTGGGATCTTACTACAAAAGAAAAAGTTTTTTCACATGATATTATCAGAACAGCGATTAATACAAGTAATAAAAGTGATATAAATAGATCTAAAATTTTTGATTATATTAATTATCGCTTTGAAGGAGTGGGGTTAATCAAAAAGTATAGTGATGAGGAAACAAGGAAAAATTATTTTCAAATGATTGATGAAAAAGGAAAGATTTTATTTAGCTTTGATGATGAAGATGCAAAGATAGATACTTATAATCGTGTTGAAAAATTACAAAAAATTTCTTTTAGCTCTGATGGTTCCTATGTGTTTTTTTGGAAACTCAATAGAGATACTAATATATCTACATATTCTGTTTTTAATACTTCAAGTGGCGAAAAAATAGCAAGATTAGAACTAGATAAATTTAAATATCCTCACTTTAGTGAGGATAGTAATAAGATTTTATTAATTCACGAAGATTATAATGTAATGCGTGCGGATAGCACATTAATTGAATGTCAAGTATGGGATTTTGAAAATGAAGAAAGAGATTTAAGTAAAACAAAAAGATGTAATCCTGGTGCTCAAATTTTTTCAAAGAGTAATTATATGTTAACAGAATTTTATAACAAAATAAAATTATTTTCTTTCGATGGTGATGATCTAAATCATTCTTTTGTGGCTTTTGACCCTGATAGATTAGAAGATAGTGAAGCATTTAGAACGTATTCTGTTAGTCCAGATCAATCAAAAGTGTCAATTTTATCAGGTGGAATCTTGAAAATTTGGGATCTATGTGCATTAATTCCAGACAAAATGGGTGATGAAGTCTGTAAGTCAGAAGATCCTTGATTTATATATTTGTTTTTTGTGAAGATATGCTTCATACAAATCAAATTAACTCCCTCTATCATCTGTTCCAGCAGACATTTCAACAGCTTGTATTAATTTTCTTTTGAATTGTGCCTTGCTTCTGTAAGGAGGAATATCAATCATATTAAAACAAGTATGAGCTTTTGGAAGATATTCAGGATTTCGATCAGAAGGTGCGATTTTTAATCGGTTTGTATTTATATCACTAGGTATACTTCTAGCTCCAGTCCAAAAAAACATGAGATTTGCTAAAAACCCTGGAGACTCATTTTCTTTCTCGATAGCAATTTCTTTTAACCATTGCTTATGGTTGTTTAGTTCAGGATGATTATTTGTAATTTTTAAAGTAGTAAAATTTTCCGTACTTAATCTTATACCACCAAGCATTTGATTAAAAGAAGCTGTAGAAATATCTCTTAATGTTCCTGTAGGTATGTATTCTTGAAAACCTTCTGCTAAAGATTTCAAACGTTTTTCAATATCATCAAACCCTTCTGATGGGTCATTTGGGTGTTTTTCAGATGTATTTTTAATTTTCAAAGACTGTTTAAGTGTTTCTATAGAGTACATATAACGCAATTTTTTTTGTTCATCTTTATTTTTAGCACCTATTTTCCAAGATTCCTCAGTGCAGAAAACGTTTTCCATATAAAAATCATAAGTTTCTTCACCAAGATCTCCTCTCAAAATAGAAAAACTATCATGACTTTCTGGGGTAAGAGGGCTTTTACCTAAAACACTTTTAAGAGTACTATCATTAGTTCCAAAATCATAAAGATATAATGACAAATAGTTTCTAAATTCTATTTTTAAATCACTTGAGGCTGCGAGGTCTTCTCCCTTTAATCTTGAAATTGTGTAAGATGAAAGTTCTATTGGTATAAATCTTTTTTCAATAAACATCGATCTTGCTAATAAACGGCCTATATTTCTAAAGCACTCTTTTTCTCTTTGATTTTCTTGGGTTAACGGTGAGTGAGGGTTTTTCTCAAAGCACATGGGGACACGAAAAAAACCAAGAAGAACGAAAATAGACAAAAAAAACATCAAATAAAAACTTTATTTTAAACAAATAAATTGAATTATAAAAATTAATAGTAAAAAATTTTTATTCTTATATAAATTATATCTTTGCCTTTACACGAACCAAAGACCAAGATATCTTGTCAGCCCAATTTTCTCCAATTTTTTGGTAAGACGAGTCAGGTTCCCAACTATCATCAAACATGTAATAGTAACTTGCTCTGTTATAAAATATAGGTATAAACAAACCTAGAATATCGAAGTTAAAATTCTTTGATATATATGTAAACGAAAGACTTATACCATGGCTTGTTGTTTGAATTTGCTTCCAACCTGTTAATGATTCCACACTAAAAGTTAACTCCCTTCGTCCCAATCCTATATTTGTTCTAAAAGAGTCAACAGAAAAAGGTTGAAAATTGTAATGACTTAGAAAAAAAAATGCTCTTGTCGATGAGTTTTGAAATTTTTCATCTACCTCTTCTAGAAAAAGACCTCGTCCAAAACGTAAAGAAAAATCAAAAGATTCTCTTTTGGAAATCTTATGAGTACTTTCAAGACCGAGAGAAATTGTTTGATACAAAGGAAATCCTGCTGTTATATAAATATTATTTCCGTCAGCAAAATACTCACCCTTGTTGATATTTTTTTGTTTTAAATTATTGAAAACAAAACCTATGCTTACTTGTTCTATCGATTCATCAAAAATATAGTCTAACAACTGCTGGTATGTATATGCGAAAGAAAATTGATTATATTGACCTAAAAAAAAACCGACAGTTGCACCAATAGAATGCCTTTGCGGTTCATATTCCGGATAAAAGACATAAAACGGATTAGCATAAAGCTCAAGGGATCTATGCAAACTAAAACTATTTAACAAAGTAACAACTGGTGTATAAGCTAAATATTGATCAATAGAAAAAATCGGAACTTGAACTTTAGAAGATAACGCCATAGCATAATTTTCTTCTCGAATAAGTTGAATTTTTCCATCAACTGATAAGCTATCAAAACTTACATGTCCCCCAAGATCAAAATTTTTACTCAAACCATGACGCATTCGAATGCTTAAGCCATACTTTGGATTGGATTTGTAATCGTTTAAACGTAACTTTTCTTTGACCCTGTCTTTTATCTTATTTTCGTCATGCTCAAAACTATAGTGCGCGCTTATAGCTGCTTGGCTTTCACCAGAATCTAACGTTTTTGCGGACTCCATAGCGACATTGTTAACAACACAGGAAAAAGAAACGAAGCACAACAAAAAAAATATTATGTTTAATATCATAAGAACCTCTATAAATATGTAACTAGTTACCTGGTATATTAAAACTAGAGGTAACAGGAAGATGATCCGAAAGAACCTGTGTATCAACAGACCAAGATACAACCTCTAAAGAATTCTCAGGGTAGTAAAAAATATGATCAATTCTATGACGTGGATTTTTTGCTGGATAAGTTGCTTCTACTTTACTTGTACCACTTAGAAATGAGTCTTGCCATCCAAAGTCCATGATAATTTTATAATCGTCATCATCTGGTGCCGTATTAAAATCACCAGCAACAAAAAGAGGAGCTTTTGAATCTTGGTGTTTAGTTAATTTCGAAAACAGTCGTTCAATTTGTTCTTTTTTTATACTTTTCGCATCGACATGAGTACTAACCATTAATAATTCACGCTTAGAAGCAAGGTGACGTACCTTAGCCCATATCGCAATTCTTCTAATCCCAAACTCAAGAGCATCTTCAAGTAAAATCCAGTGTCCTGTTTCAATTAGATCAAAATCACTTCTTTTAACCAACAAAATAGAATCTGGGGTATAAGACTTATTTTCAATCACATAATACTTTGCAGATAGTTTTTTATCAATATAATCCAATTGTCCTGGCATACACTCTTGTATAGCAATAAAGTCAGCTTGTGAAGATTTGATAAAGCTTATAACTTTTTCATCCCTTTCTGACCAAACTTGATATCCATCATCAAGAGCCTTTAGATCAACAGAAGCTAATATATTAAAACTTAGAATTTTTAATTTTAGATTACCCCCTGTATTCTTTAATATGTAATAATCTTTCTTATCCTCTAAAGTTGAAAACGCGCTGATAATTTCTTTGCAAGAAAAATGAAAAAAAAACACGAAAATTAAAAAAAAAACATTAAAGATCTCATAATACTCTCTCTTCTATAAATAATTCAATTTTCATTATATTTTTTTAGAAAGAAAAAAACTATAAACCCTAAAAAAGAAGTAAAAATAAGATTTTTTGTAAGCCTAAAAAAAAAGAAAAAAAATAATTATTAAAGCTATATAAGGGTATCTTAGCTGATTTTAAATTAAATAAAACTACGGATAAGAAAGGAAGGATTGGGAAATAAATTCACAATATAGATGTAAATTTATCTTAGTAAAAAAATTTTTTAATGTAACAATAACTTAAAATTGTTCTTCTTCTGTTGATCCAGATAAAGCTTGAGTTGATACTTTACCTTGATTGATAACTTCAAGTACTTTATCAAAGTATCCTGTTCCAACCTCTTGTTGATGCTTTGTTGCCGTATATCCTCTCGATTCTGCTGCAAATTCTTTATCCTGCAACTGAACATAAGCAGACATACCTGTTTCACCATAATTTTGCGACAAGTCAAAAGTATGATAATTAATTAGATGCCAACCAGCCAAAGTAATAAACTGATATTTATACCCTAATTGGCCTAGGTCCTTTTGAAAGCTAGCAATAGAATCTTTATCTAAAGACTTACTCCAATTAAAAGAAGGAGAACAGTTATATGACAATGGTTTACCAGGATGTTTTTGATGGATAGCCTCTGCAAAATACTGTGCTTCTTTGATATCTGGCACTGAAGTCTCAAACCAGAGAGAATCAGCATAAGGAGCATAGGCAAGCGCTCTTTGTACCGCAGAATTAATTCCTGACTTTATCCTATAAAAGCCCTCTGGGGTTCTTTCTCCAGTAATAAAATCTTTATCGTAATCGTCAATATTACTTGTTAAAAGTTTCGCACCTAAAGCGTCTGTTCTAGCAACAATTATAGAGGGAACTCCACAAACATCAGCAGCAAGTCTCGCAGAGATGAGGGTCTTAATAAACTGTGATGTAGGGACAAGTACCTTACCCCCTAAGTGACCACACTTTTTTTCTGATGCAAGTTGATCTTCAAAATGCACAGCAGCAGCTCCGGATTCAATCATTTGCTTCATCAACTCGTAAGCATGAAGAGGGCCACCAAAACCAGCTTCAGCGTCAGCTAAAATTGGTGCATACCAATCATGCTTAGGACCATCTGCATTGAGCTTTTCAATTTGATCTGCTCGCATCAGTGCATTTTGAATCCTTTTTACAAGGGTTGGAGCGCTGTTAGAAGGGTAAAGACTTTGATCTGGATATGTTGCATGACTTAAATTTGCATCTGCAGCAACCTGCCAACCACTAAGATAAATTGATTTCAAACCTGCTTTAACCATATTTACAGCTTGTGAACCTGTCAATGCTCCAAGTGAAGTAACATAGTCTTGCTCATTGAAGTATTTCCATAGCTTTTCAGAGCCCCACTTCGCCAAAGAATATTCAATCGGAACAGATGGGCGAAGCTTTATTACTTCGTCTGTACTATAAGGTCTTGTAATACCTTCCCATCTATTAGAACCCCAAATTTCTTGTAAAGAATCTTGTGTAAGCTTATTCATAATAGAATTATCCTTTCAATATATTATAAGTATTCCTGAGCAGGGATAGTTAAAAATTCTTCAAAATGAGATGAGGTTACAAGCTTATCTAAAACTTTTTCTGCAGCATCCACTCCATTTGAAAAGCCGTTCTCCTTTAGCTGCATAACTATTTCCTTTTTCATAGTATGATAGGACTCAAGGTTAACACAATCACCATCAGAAAATTTACTTTCATGATGAACCCATTGCCAAACTTGTGCTCGTGAGATTTCTGCAGTTGCTGCGTCTTCCATTAAGTTGTCAATAGCAACAGCTCCAAGCCCATTTATCCAACACGACATATACTGAAGTGCAACTTTAATATTAGATTTAAAACCTTCTTTTGTTATTTTACCGTCAGAAATACTGGTATCAATGAGCTCCTTACTGGAAACATGGTATGTATGATCTATCTTATTTTTTTGATGGGGATTATCTTTAAGACACTGATCAAAAATTGATTTAGCAACACCAACAAGGTCTGGATGAGCAACCCAAGTACCATCGAAGCCTTGTGAGGCCTCTCTTTTTTTATCGTTCGTAACAGCATCAACTGCTCTTTCTGTTACATCTTTTTGCCTTCTATTAGGTATAAAAGCACTCATTCCCCCAATAGCATGAGCTCCATGAAGATGACACGATTTTACTAGGAGTTGCGCATAAGACTTCATAAAAGGTACGGCCATGGACACTTGATTTCTATCTGGTAGAATGTAATTATTATGAGAAGAAAATCTTTTTATCAAACTAAAAATATAATCCCAACGACCTGCATTCAAACCAGCCGCATGATCTTTTAGCTCATATAAAATTTCTTCCATTTCAAAAGAAGCAAGTATAGTTTCAATTAAAACAGTTGCCCTTACTGATCCTTGAGGAATTGAAAGATAGTCTTGAGCTGCAACAAAAACATCGTTCCACAATTTAGCTTCTTGAGCATTTTCTAACTTTGCAAGGTAAAAATACGGTCCAGATCCTCTTTTTAATAACTCTTTAGCATTGTGAAAAAAATACAAGCCAAAATCAAATAAGCTTCCAGAAATTGCCTTATCATTCACTGAAACTCTATGCTCTCTTAAATGCCATCCACGAGGACGAACAACTAAAGTAGCTATTTGTGGATTCAGTTTATACTCTTTACCATTCTCAGCGACAAAGTCTATTTCCCTTCGCACTGCCTTTTGTAAATTCATCTGACCTGAAACGAGATTTTCCCACGTTGGCGAAAGAGCGTCTTCTAAGTCAGCCATAAAAACTTTTGCTCCAGAGTTTAGAGCATTAATCATCATTTTACGATCTGTAGGACCTGTAATCTCAACTCGTCTATCCATTAAATCATTAGGACACTCAGCAACAGTCCAATTTCCACCCCTAATCTCTTTTGTTGCTTGATTAAAATCGGGAAGAACACCTTGATCTAACTCTTGCTGTTTCTTTTCTCTTTGTTGTAATAGGCTTACAATATGTCTATCAAACTTATTGTGAAGGTAGACCAAAAAACTTAAGGCTTCATCAGTGAAAATATATTTCTTTTGTTTTTCACTAACATCAGTTTTTATCTCAATAGATTTGTCCATAACACTTTACCCTTATTAATTTAGTGATTTCGTCTATATAAAATACATATTTTTTGAACAATATATAATAATGGATAATATGAATTTATCTTACGTAAAGTAATAACCTTTTACTTAATAAATATAATTTGAACAGTTTCTAGAAAACACAAAACAAATCATTTATAGTAGAAGAAATTGTAGCAATAATAAAAAGCGAAAGCTAGTAGTATGGTCTTTAAAAAAAAAAATGATAAGAGGCGACAATAATTGAATATTTTATGCAATCTGAAGTGCTGTCACAACTAGAAACAACAAAAATAGCAACAAAACCTTCTTGTTGGTGTTATGAGCTTTAAAGCTAATGACTCATCAGTCTGATAAGACATCTCAAATAACCGGTTCCTTGCTGTACTTTCAAATCGCTTTATTTTTAATAATTCCTCAAGGACAAGTTCTTTTATTTTATTTTTTGTGTTATCGTGCTGGAGGAAAAAAGACAAAATGTCAAAAAATTGCATTTTTAGCAAAGCATTATTATCATAATTTAAAATATTAAAATACATAACAAAACTAAATAATTTATCTTCACTAAGAGCCGAAACTTGATTCAAGATATCTGGATTTTTTGAAAGGATTAAAATAAAAAAATCTAATGCTACTTCTAAATTTTTTGTAGATTTGCTCAAAGATGAAATATGTTGGTTAAAAAATTCAATAAAGTCATCGACAAACGATTCATATGTAAAGCTAGTCTTATCTATGCCTAGAAGGCTGTAAAGAGTATCTTGGGCTGCGTATTTTAGATCCTGATCATCACTTTCAAAACAAGACATGATATCAGAGACAAAGATGAGTGGCTTTTCTCTTTTAAGATCTTCAATCTTCAAATTTACATGCCCATTTTTCTGACGAAAACCCTCTTCTTGGACAAAAATACGAGAAAAAGTTTTATTACGTCTTGCAATGTTAGAAATCACGAAAAGAGTTCTTTGTAAGTTTTTACTCTCAGCAATTAATAGGTTTTGTGATAATGATTTTTTTAACGCATCAACAAATTTTTTAATAAGATGCTGATACTGACCGTCAAAAATTAACTGTTCCACATTTTTTTCTATTGTATCATCTTTATTTCTACTTCCACAAAAAAGAAGCAAAAAGCATGCTGTTTGATGTTTGACTCTTTTATCCTTAGAAAGTATAAGATCAAAAATTTTATCAAAATTATGACTACTTAAAAAAGTTTTCTGCAGCGAAAAATCTCCTTTTATAAGAAAAGAGAGAATCACTAAACAACTATGTTGAGACAAAGACGAGCAAGAAGGAATAATAGCTAAAAGTGGGTCAACTAGTTCATCAGCAAAAAGTTCTTTGAGTTTTTCCTTATCATAAGACATAAACTTATTTAAAAAAAGGATAATGTTATTGGAACAAAAACCTTTCTCACGCGAACGATCAATAAAGTAAGAAAAAATATTCTTATCAACTAATTTCAAATATTTTTTGCTTTCAGTGGAATTTAAGCAAAAATCGAGAAGAATTTCCAAAGCTAATTTTTTAAGTTCTTCACTCTCGCTTGTTATCAGCTTTGAAAAAACAACATAGTCGTCTTCATTGATAATTAAAGATATTTTTTTTTCTTTAACAAGACACCTTAATCTAGATAAAGATTTTTTTTTGATCTTTTCATCTCCGTATATAGCAATATATGCATTAACATAAAAATCACTATAAATCTTATCAGAATCAAGAGGGCAACACCCGTTCTGGTTTGCAGAGAACCAATCACATTTACATTGACAATGAAAAAAATAACCTCCGCTTTGTTCATACAAAGAGGTCTTATTTTCAATCTTTTCAAGGCAAATAAGACACTCTGGAGAAACTTCTTCTTGAAAAAAATCGCTCGCCCAAGATTTCCCTGAAAAAATTAATAAAATTGAAATGTAATATCTTAACACGAACTTAAACCCTTTTTTAAATATTTGCTATGTGGATCTTTAGCGATAAATCAGGTCACATAAGGATTTTCAACACCAAGCAACAAATACAATTTTTTTAAATACTATACTTTTAAATGGCTATTTACAAGACAAATTTTCAAAGTAATGGAAGCATTTTTATATTTTTAATGTTTTAAAAAACTGACCATTAAAAGGTTAGAACGAAGCATTGAAAAAAAAAAAAAATATTTATAAGTATAATTTGTTTAAAAAAAAATGAAAAAAATACTTTTGATTAAAGTTTTTGAAAAAAGGTCATAAGAAATGAAAGAAAAAAAAGCAAGTAAAATTGAAGCTATATTCTTTGATTGGGCCGGTACTTTTGTAGATTACGGATCGACAGCGCCAGCTGCAGCATTTGTTGAACTATTCAAAAGTTTTGATGTCCCAATATCTACAAAAGAAGCAAGAGCTCCCATGGGTGCTGACAAAAGGACTCATATTGAAAAAATACTTCAAGACTTAAATGTACAAGATCGATGGGAAAAAACTCATAACAGACAATCACAAAACTCTGATGTGGACAAGATGTATGATAAATTTTTAGATATACAAATAAAATGTCTAAAAAACCATTCAGATTTAATACCGGGAACACTAGACGTAATAAAAGATCTAAAATCAAGATCTTACAAATTAGGATCAACAACGGGGTACACCAAAGAAATAATGAAACACCTTATTCCAATGGTTGAAAAACAAGGATTTAAACCTGACTCTATTGTTTGCGCATCTGACGTGGAAAATAGTCGTCCTTATCCAAATATGATTTTACAATCTATGATGGAACTTAAGGTCCTTAAAACCAGCCAATGCGTAAAGGTTGACGACACTGTGATCGGTATTGAAGAAGGTTTAAACGCAGGTTGCTGGACGATTGGACTGGCTCTTTCAGGAAACTATGTTGGCCTTTCACACGATGAGTGGATAAGACTTCCTCACGAAGAAAAAGATAAATTAAAAAAGTCAGCTTATAATAAATTTTCTAGCTCTGGTGCTCACTTCGTTGTTGACAGTATCAATGATATTATCCCTTGCTTAAACGAAATAGAAAATAAAATTTCTCAAAACTATTATTCATAAAAAAACATTACATAACACTTCTAAGGAGTTAGTCCATGGGTGGTACCTGCTGTACGCTTGCTTTATTTGAAGGTGAATTAAATAAATTAAACCAAAAAACAGTAGAGCTCCCCGATCTTGAGGAAGGTGAAATTTTAGCACAAACAAGCTGCGCGACTATCTGTGGTAGCGATCTTCATACAATTGAAGGGAAAAGGTCTGAGCCTGTTCCGCTGATACTTGGTCATGAAATGATTGCTAAGGTAAAAAAAATAAAATCAGAAAAACCTATTAAAGACTATTGGGGACAGACTATAAAATTAGGGGATACTATAACTTGGTCCGTTGTCTGGTCTTGCGATGAATGTGAAAGATGCTTAGACAACCTACCTCAAAAGTGTCTCAATCTGTTCAAGTACGGACATGAAAGGTTTGAAAATAGTCGCTCACTCAATGGAGCCTTTTCAGAATATTGCCTCTTGAGAAAAAATACGAAAATATATAAAGTCCCCAACGGTATAGAGGAGAGTGTACTGTCTCCGTCTAACTGCGCAACCGCAACTGCTGCTTCTTGTATAGACGAAGTCAATGTAAAAAATAAAACTGTACTTGTTCAAGGAGGTGGACTTCTTGGTTTAATGATTTGCGCTATGTCAAACTTCCACGGAGCAAAAAAAACAGCTCTAGTTGATATGAAACAAGACAGAACAGAAATGGCACTTCAGTTTGGTGCACAAGATGTCTTTTGTTTAAGTGATAAAATTTCCAAGAATCAATACCTTAATGAATCTTCTAACAATAGCTTCGACGTTGTTTTCGAATGTTCCGGTAGCACAGAAGCAATGTCTGACGCTATGAAAAAACTTAAAATTAACGGTGAATATATACTTGCTGGAGCTGTTTTTCCTACCACAAAAAAATCTATCGATCCCGAGACAATCATTAGAAAAATGCTTACGATAAAAGGAGTACACAACTATAAACCACATCATCTAGCAAAAGCTCTTACTTTTTTAAAAGATTCTAAAGACAGGTTCCCTTATGAAAAAATTGTGGGCAAAACTTTTCCTCTACAAGAGATTAATAGTGCCGTATCGTACGCCCAAAAAGGTTTGTCACTTCGAACAGCTATAAAATTCTGAATAAAAAAATATACTGATAGTTTTTTTACATTCAATAAATGGGATAAAAATTATGTCACCACTAGAACCCAGCATAAAAACATGGAGTTGGTTTTTCCTGGTTCTTTATACTATTCTAATGTTTATCCTTGGCTTGATTGGTATGAAAAAAGTAAAAAATAGTGATGATTTTGCAACTGCTCGTTCAAGCTATGGACCATACTTTTTATCGTTCGCTCTTATTGCTGCAACAGCTAGCGGAGGAACCTTCATTGGTATACCTGCTTTGTCCTACTCGGCAGGAGTTTCTGTCTTATGGTATGCCTTTTCTTATCCATTTGGTGTATTCCTTGGTTTTTTTATTGCTATAAAAGCTATTAGATCCTCTGGCTCAGAATTTGGAACAAGGTCTATACCTGAATATCTTGGTTATAGATTTGACTCTGAAATTTTACGACTGACAGTTTCACTGTTTTCTCTTCTTCTTCTATTTTATCTTGCGGCTCAACTTTTATCAGCAGCGTTGATGTTTAATAAGATTCTAGGTATAGAGATTGTACCAGCTATAACAATAAGCTCATTTTTATTAGTACTTTACATAACAGCAGGAGGTGCCCACGGAGACATACTGACTGACGCATTCCAAGGGTTTCTAATGGTTATACTTGCTGTTGTGGTTGCTTGTCTTTTTTTCACTGGAGAAAGCGTGGAAGGAGGGTTTTATGCAATGTTTCAACGTCTCGAAGTCTTGGATAAAAATTTAACAAAAACTCTCCATCCAACAAATGTTTACGTTTCATCTTGGTGGAAAATTATGACGATCATCATAGCTCATATGCCAATAGGGCTTTTGCCGCATATTGGTAATAAATTTTGGGCTTTGAAAAACGACAAAGATCAAAACAAGCTTTTTTACTTTTCTTTTCTCTTGAGTTTAATACTTCCGTGTGTAGCTTTCGGAGGTATTTTAGCACGAGCATCTTTTGGTAATACATTGTTTGAAAGTGGGTATACACCCAATGATGCTATTCCCTTATTGTTTGCAAGCGTTTTTCCACCTTGGGTAGCTGGGTTAATCGTTGCTGGAATTTTATCTGCAGTTATGTCAACAGCTGATGGTTTAATTGTCTCAACAAGTCAAATTTTTGCCAATGATATTTTTCGTCTTTCTTTTGTAAAGCGTTTCATGAGTGATTGTGACCCCCAAATAATTGATCGTACAGCTCTTCGCATAAGTCGTATCTCAACAGTTATAATTATTTTTTTTGCAGGCCTTATTGCTTGGAAAGGCCAAGGAAATAACATTGCAATATTAATGTGGAATGGAGTAGGGGGTTTAACAGCAGCAAATGCTGGACCATTATTTTTAGGAATACTTTGGTCTAGAGCAACGAAACATGGAGCTTTGTCAGGATTTATTTGTGGTGGTTCTTGCTTTATTATATTAAAACTTAAACTACTTCAACCTATGTGGTTTGAAAATACCGTTTTTGAATCTCTCAGCTTATGGCTTTTTGAACAAGGAGACAATCCTTTTTCTTGCTCAAGCATAGGTGCATTTATCTCGATAATTATCTTATATTTTGTTTCATTAATAAGCCTGCCACCAACAAAAGAACACTTAAAAAAAGTCATTCCTAAAAAAGACTTATCCGAGATCTGCAATACCAAAGTAGATAGTGACAAAATAAATATTATTCAGTTTAATTTAAAATCTCGTCTCTAACCGAAAGAAAACAAAAAGCACAACCTAGAAAAAAGAAGAAAAAACAACTATTTCGTCTAGTAGAAAAAATTACAAGACTTTTTTTTCTTATAAAAATTAAAATCCATGCTAAGTTAAAAACAATAAAAAAAAATCCTAACCATACCAACGGAAAAACTAATGACAGAAGAAACTATCGTACCAAAGAAAACAAAAGTCTTAATTCTTGGTGGTGGAATTCATGGGGTCGGTGTTCTCCATGATTTAGTATCAAGAGGTTGGGATGATGTTGTTCTGATAGAAAAAGAACATTTAGCAAGCGGTACTAGTTCAAAATCAACGAAATTAATCCATGGTGGACTTCGATATCTAGCAAGGGTCAGTCAATTCAAAATGGTAAAAGAATGCTTAAAGGAAAGAGACCTTCTTCTTAATCTTGCTGGTGATGTAGTAAAACCGATTGAAATCGTTATACCGATAATGAAAAAAGACATCCTGCAAAAAATCAAATTCAAAATTGGTTTATCCTTATATGATCAATTAGCAGGTAAATATCAAATTCACCCTCATAAAAGATTAAATTTTTCTGAAATTGA
>PASJ01000090.1 GCA_002711925.1 Pseudobdellovibrionaceae bacterium
TACAGGCGTTACAATTTTGGGAGTTACAGCGGGAGTTATATTTTCTTTAAAAAGAGGTGTTGACTCTTTAGTAAAATTTTCTTTTTTTCTAGCTCTTGCTTTCCTAACTCTTTCAGCAGCCCTAGCTTTTTGTTCAGGAGTCAACGGATTCTTATAAGGCATTTTGGACCTCCCTTTTTTTCAAAAACCCTATCAGATCGGAGCCTGTCCACACGCTTTTGTATCCAAGCTCTTTTGTTTCCTGAGGTAAGTTGATCCAAGTTTTCAAAAGGGTTTGAGTTTGTTTGTTTGAAGTTGTGATTGTTCTAATTAACTCATAAATCCTTGTGCTGTCTGGTTTTTGATCGGGTTCTTCTCTAGCCCAGGAAATAATGTCCCCAACCTTTGGAAAGATCTTTGTAAGTTTTTTAATGTCTCCTAGGTGCTTTGAATACTCAGTTTTCCAACCATTTTTTGCAATATTTTCTTTAACCTCATAGGTAACATTTTGAATTCTTTCAAACTCAAAGACTCTGTTAATCGAAGTGGTTGTGTATTTTAAATATTTATCCTTTGAAAAATAATTTAGGGAAAACTTAACATCATCAAAGCTAAAGCCTTGATTTTTATAATTTTCTTTAAAGAGAATTTTTTCTCTTGGGCTAACTTTTCTAGCAAACAAATCAAAAAATAATTTAAATAATTCATCAAACTCCTCCTCGGCATGATTGTTCGGTTTTTTATCGCTAGCTTTTTTCTCAGTAGGAGTTTTATTAGGTTTAGTTATTCTAGGGTTATTAGATTTAGTTATTATGGGTCCGATTCCCGGACCCCCCCGTCCAATTTCTGGACCCCCCGGGTCCGATTTTTTAAGGTAATAACTTTGGATGATCTTTTTGTTATTTTAGACTCGTCTGATATTTCAAATTTATTTTTTTCCTTCGCCTCGTCCATTTCTGATACAACACGTTCAAGTTTAGAAACTAATGATTTTTGTTCATGAGTCTGTGTTGCTCTTAGCTCTGCCAGGATTGTTTTAAGTTCTTCTAAATTGGCAGTATTTTTTTGTCTGGTCAGAGCGCCCTGAAGACCACTTTTTTGATGAGCTGTTTTTTCTTCTACTAAGTCTTGTTTTAAAATATCAATGAGAGAAGCTAAAGATTTTTTTTCTTGCTCGCCATGTAAGTTTTTTTGACCAAGTTCTGTAAACTGGGCGAGAGCTATTAGTTTAGGTGTGAAAAAATAAATATTATTTTGTGATTCTAGGCCGCTACTTCTTTGAGAGTCTTCGTATTGGTTTTTCCAACGAATTAAACCTTTAGCTTTGAGAGTCTTCCTTGCTTGGAAAACAGTACTTCTACTTAAATCTGTTTCATTTGAAAGGGTAAAAGTGCCAGGGAAAATACTTGTCTCATTTAGGTTGACTATCTCTGTCTTCCAGGAAATTTTAGAAAAAAGAGTTTTAAGTAATAAATACTCTGACTTTTTTATCTGTGAAACACTAAGTAAATTTTTTAATTCTTTATTTTCTAATTTTTTATTTTCAATAAAAGCTTTTCGAATCTTATTTTTTCTACTGCTTAAAAGACCAATGAAGGCCTCTAAATCTTTTCTTTTAACTAGACTCTGGACGCACTCCGAGCCAATTTGTTGACTATAAGACATAGTCACCTCCTAAAAAAAGTTAGTAACTAATGCTCTTAAACGCGTTCTGGTGCAGTTACTGCAGGAAGACTAGCTTCCTGGTACTTTTCTAGAAGTGCATACTTTTCTATAAGCGTTGATTCTATGCTTTTGATCTTGTTGATGGTCTCAGAGCTCATTTTTGATAGTAGAGTTGTCTCTAAAAGACTTGCTTTTAACTCAGAAAGAGACCAGATCTGGTATGTTAGAAAGAATTTTTCGCTAAATTTCACCTTTCTTGAATTGTTAATAGTCGGTTCCGTTTCAATATATCCTCTATCTTCGAGGCCCATTCTCAGCTTATCACATTTTGAAGCCCTTTGAGTCAAAGAACACTTGTAATACCGTCTTAGCTCTCTTGACGTAGGGTGATACTTTTCTTGCTCCTTCGAATCTAGAGAATACTCATAGGCGTAGGAGTTGTTCACTAAAAGCAGAAATAATAATTCCGGTCTTTTTAACTTTTCTTCGCCAAGGTGGGTTGTATTTCTAAGAAATCGATTAATATTTCTGACAGTAATTTTTTGAATGTCAGACAATTTTTCTTCAGTTAAATGAATGGCTTCTTTATCAACAATACCAATGCATCCAAGTGTTTTATTTGAACTTGAAAAATTCTGAAAATGGGATAGATTAGTACTCATGGATCTAGCTCCTTAAGTTGTGATTAAGGTGTTTTTTCCTAGGGACTTTAAGAAGCTCGAACTTCTTAATTTCCCGACTTTTTGAAAAAACACTATTTTTTTGGAACGATTGTTCTATTTAAAATTGTGAATCGATTTTGATTTGAAGTCAACCTTTCACTTAAAAAATTTTTCTGAAATTTCCGGCCTATCAAACTGAGATTCCAAACCACACTTAAAACATATTGTTCCTGGAGGGGTTGGGTTGCCACAATTAAAGCACGGATATTCAGCTTCACCTTTCACCTCTTTTTAAATTTGGCGGTTGATGTACCATATTTTAAATTTGGCGATAATTTTTTTTGTCACAGAATCCTCCTTTTCATATTTTGGTTAAGAATAGGGTAGGGGAGTTAAGTCGGGAAGTGACATAGCGCTGCTAATACGGCTAGAAACTCCTTCTGACAATGCAGGAGGCCGCAGGTTCAATTTACGATAAATGTATGGCTAAACTGATATCTTTTGAAGGACCGTGGAAAATGCTGAATGTTTGTATTTTAAAATACAAACATTTGTACAAACAAAGTACAAACAAGCCTTATGATCTTCAGTGATATCAAGTGATTAGGCAGATTTTGACCTTTTTAAAGTCACACCCACAAGAACCCGAAATTGTTACATTATTTTTTCTTGTTTTGAAAAGTCGCTTAAAAAAGCTAATTATTTGAAGTGTTTAAAAAAGTGGCGGGAGAGACGGGACTTGAACCCGCGGCCTCCGGCGTGACAGGCCGGCGTTATAACCAACTTAACTACTCCCCCGTAGTTGAAAGCTTTCTTAAAAGCTAATATCTAGATACTAAGAAGTGCGTTCTCATATGTCAATAAAGATTCTTTATAACTTTCAGTATTTTTCTAAGAAATCAATATAACACTTTGTAATTACGTGTTTAAATTTAATTATCGCCTATTCTCTCGCCAGATTTTTTTGCAATTCGATCTTTGCCGTTTTCTGAAATCTTATAAGCAATTTTACTTTGCTTTTTTGATTTAGGATCCAAGTAAGCAACGTTACTGATGTGAAGAGGCATAGGCATATCAATTATTCCGCCATCAGGGTGAGCAACGTTTGGTTTCTGGTGTTTTTTGACCAAGTTCACGCCATTAACGGTTACTTTATGAGTTTTTGTGTGAATTTTTTCAATTTTTCCAGTTGTCCCTTTGTTTTTACCGGTAAGAACAATGACCTCATCTCCTTTACGGAGTCTTGTTTTAAATGAATTTTCAATACTCATAGTTTCTTCTTCCTAAAATAAAATCCAAAAAAATATCAAGCAATTCAGCTGACTGAGTAGGCTTGATTAAGTTAAAATGTTAAATATCAAACAAAAGGTTATATGTACTCCAATTTACAGAAAAGGTCAATTAAAGACCTAAAACTCAAGAGATTTTAGGTGTAATATTCTGAAATAAAGAGGTAATTATAAATTTTTATCTTCATACTCGAGAGGGTCGTTTCATTTAGATTTTATTATTTACTGGTGTGACTCAGCTAAAAAATTTGAATTTTTTACTTACTATAGGGGAGAAACAAAAACATGGTACAAAAAATTAAAAGTAAAAACTTTTACCTTTTATTTTATTTATTTATTTTTTCTTCCTTACACTCACTAAAAGCTGAAGTGCATTTAGATGAAAATACTCAGCAGCAAGATTTTAAGCCATCAGAAGTTATTCATTGGAGTGTGATGGATGCGACAACTTTTGACGATGGCTATGTTCTGGTCGACCTTTATCTTAAAACTGACCATGATTTTAGTTTATACTCAGATAAAATAAGTTTTTTTCATGAAAGTGATTTTTTGTTTGAAGGTGTTATTCCACCAAGCGGAAAAGATATCACAGACCCCATTTCTGGTGAAAAAGTAGTAGTCTACGAGGAAGGAGTCTTTCAAATTTTATTTAGCTCTTTGCTTTCTTCAAAAACAGAAAATTTTCAATTTAATGTGAAATATCTTGGCTGCACGAATCAAATCTGTCTTTTTCCATATGTGGAAAGTATCAAAGTCAATACGTACCTTAGCTCACTACCTTTGTCCGGTGAAAAAAAACAAACTTTCATAAACTCAAAGGTTAAAGAAAAAGAAAGTCATTTAGATGAAAAAAATATTAAAATTTCAAATAAAAATAATATAAGTTCTTCCACTCAAAAAAATGTAGAAAGTAATCCGGTAGTCGAAGTAGCGAGTTCTTCTTTGAGTACCGATGAAAAACTTGCTCGTCTTATGAAGCAGGAAGGACTTTCTTTTTGGTGGATACTTCTTATCGTTTTATTAGGTGGATTTTTGACCAACTTAACCCCATGTGTTTATCCCATGATTCCAATAACAATGAGAATATTGGCTAAGCAAAGTGATAAAATAAATCAAGCTTCATGTCTTTATGCTTTTGGAATAATGGTTGTGTATACGGGGTTAGGTATGATTGCCTCGTTAGGCGGGGGGATGTTCGGTCAGATTATGGCAAACACGTGGTTTAATCTATTGATAAGCATAGTGATGTTCAGTCTTGCTTTTTCAATGATCGGATTTGGAAACTTATCTTTTTTCCAAAATTTAGGATTGAAATTGAGTGATGGGAAAACAGGTTTGTTTGGCGTTTTTTTTATGGGAGCTGGTGCTGGTTTTCTTGCTGCTCCGTGCACAGGTCCGATCTTGGCAGGTCTTATAACATATGCAATGACTCTGACAAGTTTTTTGAAGATAACAGCACTTTTTTTATCTTACAGTTTTGGATTTTCTTTTCCCTATATTTTTCTTGGTCATTTTTCATCCCGTCTAAATCAGATTAATGTCTCGCCATCGCTACAAACAGGTATAAAAATATGTTTTGCCGCTGTTATGGTTGCTCTTGGGCTTTATTATTTAAAGGTTCCTTTTTATGACAGTTATCAGAAACTACATAATTTATGGCCAAATATAGTTATTTTTTCTATTCTTCTTTCTTTGTCGACTCTAGGGCTTTTTTATAAAATCAATCGTTTAAATAACAAAGGCGCCACTTTGTTTTTAGCTGTGTTCGTCGGTCTTAGTTTTTTCTCGACACAACAGTGGGTGGGCTTAAATTATAAAAATCAAAAGTTAAATTGGTACACTGATGAACAAAAGGCATTTAAATATTCAAAAGAAAAGAATCTTCCAATTTTAATTGATATGTGGGCTGAGTGGTGTGAATCTTGTAAAACACTTGATAAAACAATATTTTCAAATAAAGAAATCGTTCAAGAACTTATAGACAAAAAATGGGTTTTACTTCGCTTTGATTTAACCGTTGAAAATGATGTAAATAAAGAAATTCAAGAAAGGTATAACGTCAAAGGACTCCCTGTTTTAATAATTATTCCGGAGGGAGATAAGAAGACTCAGATTAAAATTAAGGGAACAATTAGTAATGTTGCCTTTCTTGAAAAAATAAAAAATTACTCGATTCAAACAGCTGCTAAAGTCCACTAACTTAAAAACTAGTTAATAACCATGAATATTTCTTAAGTTAATAAAGTAGCAAAAATGGATAAAATTCGTCCTTTGATATATATAACTTTTTAAAGATATTTTTCTAAAAATAAGACTAATTGTAAGATCGGTATATATAAAAAAAAATTAAATATTATCGACAAGAAACTTCATTTGTAATACAAGAGACACTTGAACAGCCAACAGTTGTACCAGTAAAATTATTTTCACAAAGAGCATCTATATTATCTTTAGAATCAGCATCAAAATAAATAGCAGGGTTTTCGTTTCCAATGGAAAAATCACAATTTTTCACACTTCCACTAGATCCTGAAGAAAAGAAAATAGCTCCTGTTACATCAGCACTATCATCACCATTTTGAAAAGATAGATCTATAATATTAACCTCTGTATTTTCTGATATAGTAAATATCCTGTGTGAACTAGCTCCATCTATAATACTAGTAGTATTATCCCAACCCATGAAAGTAGTTTTATCATCAATAACTAAAGTTGAACTTGTAGTGATAGTTCCTTCAATAACAATCAAGGTATTATCTACACTGTTTGTAATGCAGTTGCTAAGTTTCGTATGATTGTCTGCAAAACAAACTTCGTCATAAATTATTTTATTACCTTTTTTTATGCTTCGAATTGAAAAGGAAATAGAGCTTGATTCAGAAATTGTTGATAACTGAGTTTCTACTGTAACCAAAGCTTCACTTGTTGTATCATCACCTTGAAAAGTAACAGTTTTATCATTTTTCCAAATATCATTATTTAGGGCTTCAGAACCAAGTGCTGAGGTGGGTGCATTATAAGAAACACCATCCATCACAAAAGAACTTAAGATAGCAATGCAATCTTGATCACCTTGTCTTAAATTTATACTATCATTTTGTGGGTTAATACCTCTTTGTGAATATGAAGAACTACATCCCTCGATATCTATTCTATAGTCACTTGGATCAAAGAGTTTAAAGTGATTGTTTTTTTTGTCAAAAAGATTTATATTAACTGGAACTTTAATATAGATAATACTTTCTTTATCTTCTTTTGAAAAATCTTGTCCACAAGAAAGAAAAAGTAAGAAAAATATAAAATAAAAATTTTTTATATTTTCAAAAAACACAGTAGTTTCCCTTAAAACACTATTTAAGCTTTTTAATACTTAGTTACTCATAGGTAAAGCTTGTAAATAGTACCAGCGATATGCTTTGTTTGTACCATCCACATATCTTAAAACAACAAGCATTAAAAGATTATTTTCAAGAGGGGCATTTACTGCTGGCAAAGTTACTGACATAGAGTTAGCAACATCGGCATCATCTGCTACATTAACCCAAGTTGCATCTAAATTTGCATTATCAAATGTAGCAAAATCTTTATCAGAGCTAGCATCTAAAATTTGTGCACTAAAATTTGATATAGCAATAGTATCACATGTACTAGTGTCACCATCATTGTCAACCCAAGCTCCTTGACACTCAAAAACTACATCAAAGGTCGCTTTTCCGTCGGCATTTATATCACTTATTACAAGATCAGCTCCTTCTAGTATTTTAAAATTAGGCACATCCGTACCTGTTAATGTGATGTTTGTTCCTTGGTTAAAAGTATTTACCGCTGATGTACCCTGATCAAAAGTTCTAAAAGTAAATGCAACAGTTCCTCCATCTACGTTAGTAGCAAGAGGTGTCCCAACCTTAACAATAGCTAAAGATTGACCGTTGTTTTCATGAAAAGTAACTTCATCATCTGCTGTGTCCCAAGATCCTGTATTGTCTTCACCAAGTTTATCTAAAGGAGCTAAGTATACGTGATTATCTGCTACAAAAGATCTTATAAAGACCTCACAATTTTGGTCACTCTTTCTTAGCTGAAAAGTTCCACCTGTAGCACCAATTAAAAGCCCAGTTTGTCTATATCCCGATGTACAACCTTCTATATCGATAATGATACTACTAGCATCAGTTAATAGATTAAAAGTATCTTGTGTAACATCTTTCTGAAATAATAATTTGTGATCAACCAGAGTTTCTTCTTGCTCTTTTGTAGCGACTTCATCATCGTTTTCTACACTACATGAAATAATACATAGGGTATATAAAGATAAAAAGAAATTACGAGTTATTTTTTTTACTGACATTTAAAAACTCCTGTTAAATTGATTTTACTTAGGGTTTTTGTCGGATATAAAAAAAAAATATTTAACATAAAATTGAAAAATATTATTGTAACTATGCATATTTCAACTAATTAGACATTAATGTTTAAAGAGAGTGTAATTTTTTGTTATCAATAAGTCACTTTTGAATAAATCTTGTATTAGGAAAAAAAATATTTTTTTATGGAAGCTGATGATTTTTAAAAGATAATCTATATATAAATAATCTTAGAAAATTTATAACATATGCTATGACACAGAAAAAGTTCTTAAAGCTTCTAGGTTTTTTTTTGTAATGATAAAAAGAAAAATAGTTTCAATCAATTGAATTTGTTGGTTTTATTTATCTAGATGTTGAAATTTATAAAACCTAAATATTTTTTCACTATATGTCTAATTTTATATGATATATCAATCATATTATTCCATTAAAATACTTCAACTTAAAACTAATTCTAAAAAAAAAAAATTAAATTAATCGTTCTTTTATGACGATATAAAATAACTTTTATGATATTATAAAGAGCTCATTTTATGAAAAAAATATTTATTTCAATAATTTTGATCAGTTTTATTTTTTCTTGTAAAATTCGTTCTAATAGACACCCTAGTCCTGAAAATCGAGATTTTGAAGCACTTAGCCAAAAGTTAGATTTTCTCGATCTAGAGCAAGATACTATGTCGGACGATCAAATCAAAGGTACTCTTATAACTAAAAGCTTAGATTTAGAAAGTTACCAAATTGGTAAGAATTATTACCCTAGTTTAATAATAGAAAGATCTGATGATAGTGATTTTGCGATTTTTAAGGCTTGTTCATACCTTGAAGAGTGCACAAGAGGACAAACAACGAAGAGTGCAGAAATAATTTTTTTTAAATTTAATGAATCGTATACAGTAGAAGCTTCAAGTTGTGTATATAAAGATTCGTCTTTTGATGAAGATAAAATTTGTGGTTTGCCTTTAAAAAGAAAAGGTTTTTTATCAAACACAAATTTTGATACTATTCTTCACGACCTGATAGAGGAAAAAGAAATTTTGAAAGAAGAAATTAGCACCAATAGCACTAACCTAATGAATGCACTGGACAACTATGAGCTTGGTATTGAGTTGTGTCGTAAAACAATTCCAGATCTTGTTCCTGTTATACCACTAGATGACGTGGACAAAATCAAAGAACTAGGGGTGGTTTTTTTTAGCGATTATTTTGTTGAATCCGTTGAAAAGTCCAATAAAAAAAAAACTAAGTCAGATTTTTTACAACAAGAAACATCAGGTAGTACATACAATATTCTCTTTGGGATTGGAGGCACTGTTTCGGGTATTGCAATGTTCTTATCTGCAATAGATATGAAAGAATTAATTTCAACTGAAGAATACAATAAACTTAGTCCTGAGCAAAAAGAGAAATTTTTAAATAGCCTTAGTGATGAAATAAAAAGTGAAATAACTCAAGGTACAAAGGTTATTAAAACAAGAGATGGTGAAGTTACCTTAGAAGACGCACAAAAAAAACCGCAATTATCTAGTGCCCCAAATCAAAATAAGGTTAATAGTATAGATGCACCGAAAAAATTTACGAGAACGGGAAAATCTTTTATGGCTATGGGGATTGTGAGTGCTGCAGCTGGTGCTTTAATGACGTCTCTTGCTACAAAAGATAATTTTAATTTGGTAGAAACAGAATTTGATACTCGTTGCCCCGCTAATGAAAAAATTATCGATGATTTGTATGAAATTCAAAATAAAATGGTCATAAAAAAAGATGAAGTAAGAAATATAGATAAAAAGATTTGTACTCATAACGGAGATTGCTAAGGTTTAAATAAATGGTCCCGCGCGATTATCTTTAAGATAAACTTATGGAAAAAGAAACCAGTTACCCCCAAAGAGTTTTTATTTTAGACTTTTTAAAAGAGCTAAGTTATCTTTTTTAAATATTTATTGTAATAAGTATAGAGTACTATATCTTGAGAGGGTTTCTTTCAATAATTATTAAATTTAAGAAGTCTAGGTTTATAGTATGAAAACACTCTTTTTACTTAGTTATTTAATATGATCATATTTATGCTTTTATCGACACTTGTCATAATGTCACACTTACGTGAAGATGAGGATATCCTTTTTAATATGAAAAATATAACATATGAAATTATTCTAAAACTTGTGATTTGTCTTCAAATTATAACTAAAGTTAGAAGTCAGAAATATAGGTTCTTATAATATCGAAAATTCAAATAATTGATTTACGTGGAGATCAAATAAGAGCTTTAGAATTTTTAAGAATACTTAATTCTTAGGTTTACGGACAGTAGAAGAATTAATTTTTGATAGTAATTAAATTAATGATATGGAAGCATCTATCATTTGTTTCTTGTTATATTCAGAAGCTATATGTTTTGATTTTTAAAAAAATCAAGTATCTGAAAAAGTCAAACAGCTTTTTTCCTGAAAATTTTTTATTTGTATCAATCTAAATAAATAATTTGAAATAAAAAATATTATTTACAAAGCAACAAATATTAAGAGCTACCCAAGGTTAGAACTTGAGTAATATTATTTTTAGAAGATTTTTTCGTGTTTTCTATAATTAAGAATTTTAAAATCAATCTGTCATCTCATTACAAACATCAGATCCTAAAGGGGTTTCAGGGTCAATAGGTCTTGCTTGAAGTAATCTTGTCATAATATCATCTGTACCTTCCAAGTAACTTATGTGGTTTTCTTTTTCTAAACCAAAAGCCCCACCAAAACTATAGAACATTGTTCCCATTATAATTTGTGCAATAGCAACTCCAGCCTCTATTCTACCAGTACCTCTATATGAATCCATACTTTTTTTCATGCGTTCATTGTATTTTGCTTCCCAATATATTTTATTTTTTTGAATGTCTTTTGCTTTAAATTCTTGGACAGCTCTCCAGTTCTCAAACTCTTTTCTCAGTTGAACCGCTTTTTCATCAGATTTAAGGTTTGTTGTGTTATTTGCTTGGGTCTTATTTAGTGTTTTCATATTTTTTTCAATTTTTACGCTATACCAATAGGATGCGGCTCCTATTACCACTGATAGACCTG
Organism: Pseudobdellovibrionaceae bacterium; assembly: GCA_002711925.1. Lineage (GTDB taxonomy): Bacteria > Bdellovibrionota_B > Oligoflexia > Oligoflexales > Bog-1112. The sequence continues at coordinate 11,037 of PASJ01000090.1, forward strand.
CTGCTATGAAAAAATCGCGTCCTAAAGCTTGCCAATCCTCATCAGAGGGGCCATGAAGAATATGGTAAAAATGCTGTAAGATAGAATCTAGAAAAATAAGTCCAATAACACCAAAAACAACAACTCCGCCAATTGATTTTATATTACGCGTAGTTTCTATCTTGTCACCTTTGAGGGTTTCTGTATAAAAATTTTGTTTTTGTTCCTCCATCAAGTGATAAATTCCAAGCAATTCATATGAGCCAGCACCTAGAACTAGCATTCCAGCATAAAAATTCATATCAAATTTGAACATTCCAGAGATCATCTCCGAATTTTGTGCGTGTTTATCTTTATTATGCTCATGATCGTTTTCTTTATCATGACCCTCATGAGAATCTGTATTTTCTTCCTTATTAGATTCTTCTAATTTTTTTTTATCAGCTTCTTCTTTAATAGATTGAAGATATCCACTTAAAATAAGGTCTCTAATAACTTGATTAGGGGTTATGAGGAATTCTTCAGCTTGAGTGATTTGTTCTTCGGTAAATCTATCATTATTTTTTGATATATTACTTTTTATTATGGCTTTTAAACTATCAATATCTGATTTTAGCTGAGCACATTTTTCTTCCGTAAGCTGGCTTTCATTTATCTCGTTGTTCTGAGGTAGATTTTCATTTTGATCGAGAAAATCTGACTCTTCATTAATGACTTTGAAATCTGATTTTTCGTAAATAGGTTTTCTATTAGAGCGACTTTTACATGAAAATATCATACTTAACAAAAGTATTATAATCGATATTTGTTTCATAAAAAGACCTTATATAA
>PASJ01000091.1 GCA_002711925.1 Pseudobdellovibrionaceae bacterium
ACCATTGATAGATAAATATAACAAGGTATACCCAAACAAAACGAAGGGAATATCTTCTGCTGCATTAAAGCTCCTACAAAACTATTCATGGCCAGGAAATATTCGAGAACTAGAAAATGTCATTGAAAGAGCGTTTATACTTGAAGAAGATAAAATGATAAGTGTCGCATCATTACCTTGTCATATAATCAATCTACAAAGTAAAAGTCAAAATCTCAACTTAAACACTCAGGTCAGCAAAAAATTACAAAGTTCAAACGAAACAATAACCATAGCAGAAGAAAAAAAAGATCTTTCTCTAAGTTTTGCTGATGAAAAAAAACGCTTTGAAAAAACATTTCTCCGAAGAGCCCTTCAATTATTTGGCGGAAGAATCAATAAAACAGCAGAAAAGACGCAGATGACTAAAGTTACCCTATTACGTAAAATACAAAAATATAAAATAAATCCAAATGAATTCAAAAAACAATAAGTAAATTTTATCTTATCTAAAAAAAAAAATATTTTCTCCTGAGAAAATAAGATCTTCAGCTTTATATGTTTATTCTAAAAAAAAATTAAATCGATTGATTCATAGAAAAACTGTAAATCCCCCTATGGTTTTAACTTGTTATTCACTATAATAATGTACATAGACATTAGTCATAAATAAAAAGAGTTAGAATCATGGCCAAAGATCCAGTTGACAAAAATTCAGATAAAAAACTTCAATTCACTCGACTTTATAGAAAATTAAAAGATAAACCAAACTTATTGGACAAAAAAAAAGAACTTGAAGAAATTATTATCAACGAATCTTACAAAGCAAAAACAAAACTTACATGTAACACACTAAACATAAGCCCTTTAAAACAAGATGAAATCGATACACTTTTTCAAGTCAAAGAGAAAACATCAGAGCAAGAAAACAAAAGCACAATGAAAAGTTCCTCCGTAGAAAAATATCTCTGGGAAATCTATGAAAAAAAACCAACAAAAAAACTTATCGCAAAGTTGGTTGATCTTCTCTTTCATGTTGAGGAAAAAAATGAAATCAATAAAATTTGTACAAAGATTTTTGAATCAGATGAAAATTTATATATGAGTTTACCGAGTGAAACACGAACAAAGCTTCTATTAGAGACAGATCAAGACCAACCTTTATATGAAGTTATACTGCAAACTCTCAAAAATCATAAAGATAACAATTTACTTAATAATATCGAAAAGCTTATAATAAGTCTTAAACTTATCGAAAAAAAAGAATATGAAGCACTAATAAATTACTATATACCAAATGAAGTCCAAATTCTTCAAGCTTTTCAAGAAAAAAATATATTTTTTGGCAAATGCAAAAACTATCTTTTTTATAGCATTGGTCACACATCATATAAGATTGGAATGATTGATAAAGCTGTTGAGGTTCTTTTACAAATTGAAGTAACTAGCCACTTTTTTAAGCCTGCAGTACAAATTATTTTAGAAAACAAGTGCCCCATGCCTTTGGTTTTAGAAAGTCAATATTGTCGTCAACTTATGGAAACAAGTAGTTATCTGGAAAAGATTGAACTGATTGACTCTTTCCTAAAAAAAGCACATTTATTTAAAGATGCCCTTAGTCATCAAATAATTGTTTTAAATGAGATTTTACGAGAACCATATCAATGGGTCTCTTCAAAAAGAAAATACCTAAAAATTTTTAGTCAAACCCTTATTAAACATATTAATCTTTCCTACTATATTCCGCAATTTCTTAACTTTTACAAAATAAATGCATTTAATATACAAGCATTTGAAGAAAGTAAAGCTATATGGCAACCTGTTTTCGATGCAAAGATCGATCATCCTTTACTAAAGGGTTTTTCATATCTCCAACTATACTTGAACTCTAAAAATAGACATCAAGAGAATTTTTTGTGGCTTTCTAAAAATTTAATTAACGAAGATCGTAAAAAAAATGGATCTAAATCTTATAACGATTGGGAAAAGATAAGAAAATGGATTCTTGAAAAAATCAAACATCCATCCAATTTATTTGACCAAAAGAAAAGACAAAAAATTTTCCAAGAAGTTTCTATTGCAACAGATCCGTCGCAAATATTAATAAAAGATGCTATACAATATATTAAAAGACCAGAAAGAAACTCACATGAAGGACTCGTTCTTATTGAAAAATTTGCTGTGGACAAAAAGTCGAATTCTATTCAACTAGAAATCTTACGTCAAAAAGCGAGTCTTTATCATTTAAGAAATAAAGATATTTTACGATTTTGGGAACTTTGTATTTATGAAAATAAGCATGATCTTGCTTGGCGAGCGTCGTCTATATTGGAAGCAAGACAAGCGTTGCCTGCTCCTATTAGAAAATACTGGAAGCTTTCTGGAGAAGCAAACTTTGCTTATCATCTACAAGATCTTAATTACACACATATAGACTGTTCGCTCCAAGGGTTTTCAAACAGTCACAAAAAGATGATCTTAATACTCATAAGCATAGGTCTTGATGTAAATGATCTACTTGCAATGACACAAAAAAACTTGAACAAAATTAGCATCAGAAAGTTTGAACATAGTGATTTCGAAAAAAATTTAATTTTCAACCTGACAAATGCAATGAATATAAAAAAAGACTTTTTTTGGTGTCTAGATGAACAGCTTTCTTTACACACAGGAAGAGTTCCATTCATTGAAAACCTTGAAACAACAGAATGGACGAAAACACTGGTGATGCTTCCATACTTCCTTGGGGTCAACAGCTGGAGTTGGAATACAAAAATACTTTTTTCCACAATAAAAAAGAATTTTTCATCACTTGCTTTACATTCAAAAGCACAAGACAAGCAATCTTTAAGTAAATGGTTAAAAAAAATGAATTCTGAGAAAATTTTGAAATTGAAATCACTAACAAAACTATCAGAAGAAATTAACTCGGATAATTTTAAGAACACGTTGTTTATATTCTTTTCTAGACTAGCAACTTGCCTCATACAAGACAATTTTGGAGCATTACAATCATTAAAAAAAATGAATACTCCAGTAGAGTTTATTTGGAATTTAGAGAACTGGATACTCTCTGATAAATATACAAAATTGAGAAAAAAATCAGACACAGACAACCATAATTTCCTTGTCAATGAATCAAATAATTAAATTCAATAGATCATCAAACCATTTCCTGATAAATAAAATAAATATAATACTGAAGATCACTATTATTTAATCCATTTCAAAAAGGTACAGCTATTGTTGTCAAATAATGTGAGACATAATATTTTTTGGCCCACACTTTGTATTTTTTATTTATTGATCATATTTTTTATTTGGGATAAGAACTATTTTATTCAATTTCTAGATGAAATAAAATCGTACATATTAAAAACATTTGACGTATTTTTTACATGGGGTGCTTTTTCCTGTTTTCTTATGACCGTTTTATTATATATCTCTCCTGTCAGAAAAATAAAAATTGGTGGGAACTATGCAACCCCAATTTTAACAAAGTATCAATGGTTTTCGATTACACTTTGCACTAGTACTGCTGTTGGTATTTTATTCTGGGCATGTTCTGAACCTTTATACCACTTACAAGACCCACCTATAAAAGAAGGAGCAGAACTATTTTTTGATAATACATCATTACAAACATTAACAATAATGAATATACACTGGACGATCATTCCCTACTCTATTTATTTTATACCCAGTATAATGCTTAGCTTGTGCTTAAGAAAACAAGATGAAGTATTAGGTTTTGGGTCGGTGCTTAAAAAATTTTTCTCAAAAAAATGTCCTCAAAAAATGATAGATTTAGTTGACTTCACTTGTCTAATAACACTCGTGACAGGGATGTCTGTAAGCCTATCTTCTGGAATATTTATGTTGTCTGGAGCTATAAAAAATATTTTTTCTATAAATTCAAGCCCAGAGGTTTATGGGATTATTTGCTTTTTAATTGTCGCTTGCTTCATTTGTTCCGCGGCATCGGGTTTGATGAAAGGTATTCGTGTTGTCTCAGACTTAAACACAAAAGTTTTACTGCTTATTGGTATTTTTCTTTTTTTTGTAGGACCAACAAAATTTATAGTGATAAATGGAATCCATTCTTTTATCCACTTTTTCCGCTATTTTTTTGATTTTACAATTTTTGCGCAAGAAAAGATTGACTCATCTTGGTTAAGAAATTGGTCGATATTTTATTGGGGTAGTTGGCTTTCATGGGCTCCTATGACAGGACTTTTCTTGTCAAGACTGGCTTTTGGCTATACGGTAAAGGAGATGATTGAAGTTCATGTGTTTTTGCCAAGTATTGTTACATCTATTTGGTTATCAATATTTAGTGGCGCTACTATTTTTTTTGAAAAAAAACCCAATAATTTTTTGTACCAAACACTATCTGAAGAAGGACCGCAAGCAGTCTTATTCGAAATTTTTAACTTTTTACCAGCTTCACATTATACGCACGTAGCACTTCTTCTCATAATTTTTGTTTCCTTTGTTACTGCTGCTGACTCCAATACAGAAGCAATCAGCACGATGATGATAAAACAAAATAAAGAAAATGAAAAATATAACAATAAAAATATTTCTATTATTATAAAGCTTATTTGGGGAATAAGTATAGGAATTGTGTCATGGCTTATGGTTGTTTACACTGGGGTAGAAGGCATGAAAACAATCAGTTATATAGGTGGATTACCGGCTCTTTTCTTGATAATTTTTTTTATTTTTGGCTTAATAAAATTTATTTTTTTAGAGAGTAAAAAAGCTAATAATTAAATCTGAATCCAAACAGATTTAGTTTTTGTATAAGAGTCAATTGAATGAATAGCCATATCCTTTCCCCAACCACTTTCTTTGAAGCCACCAAAAGGACTTGAAAAATCATAGCAACCATACCTATTTATAAAAACCATACCAGCATCAATTTCTTGTGCCATTCTGTGAGCTCTCGAAATATCACTTGTCCATACTCCAGCAGCTAATCCGTACATACTATTATTTGCTAAAGCAAGTGCTTCATTTTCTGTTTTGAACTTGGAGATACAAAGAACTGGGCCAAATATTTCTTCCTGACAGATTCTCATTGAAGAGTTAACATTAGAAAAAATTGTAGGCCTTACATAATAGCCTTTACCATTATTTGCTTTATCATCAAAGAAACCACCACATTCAAGCTTTGCGCCTTCTTTTATACCAGAATCGATATACTCAATAATCTTGTCAAAATGAAGTTTATGGCATTGGGGGCCTTGATCTGATTGAGACGATAAGGGGTCACCACAAATAATATTATTTGCCTTACTAACTAGGCCTTGAAGAACTTTATCATATATAGATTCTTCGAGATAAAATCGAGTTGGCTCAGAACATTTTTCTCCCTTATGTGAAAACATAACATCAAAAGAACGATTTATAGCTTCCTTTAGATCTGGACAATCAGCAAAAATTATATTAGGTGATTTTCCACCCAACTCTAACGAAAGTGATTTTAAACTAGAACGACATGAACGAGAGATAATATTTTTTCCAACCTTTGTACTACCTGTAAATGAAACTTTATGAACATTGGAATGTGATGATAAGTACTCCCCGACAAAACCATCTCCAAGGACTAAATTGATAAGACCTTTAGGCAAATCTAAATTTTCATCAATTAATTGAAAAAGTCGGATAAGGCTAAAAGGTGTGTGCTCCGAAGGCTTAATAATAATACTGTTACCCATAGATAAAGCTGGCGCTAACTTCCAACAAGCCATAAGTAAAGGAAAGTTCCAAGGAACAATTAAAGCACAAACACCTAAGGGCTCTTTTCTTGTAAAATTTATAAACCCTTTCTCAACAGGAACACTCTCACCATAAACTTTATCAATCCACCCCGCATAATAATCAAAAATATCAGAACAATCAGGTAAGTCACCAGTCAAGGCTTCTTTATATGTTTTTCCATTAGCCAAGCTTTCTAAAATGGCAAATTCATTTTCATGCTGTCGAATTAAAGATCCTATAGACCTAAGAAGAGATGCACGCTTGCGCATAGGCAAGTCAATCCATGAACGACTTTTAAAAGCTGCATTGGCTTCATAAATACTGTGGTTAACATCCTCAAAAGAGGCCATATTCCACCTTGATAAAATCTCATTTGTCGCAGGATTCTCGTTTTCATAAATCTTATCTTGATTTCCAGTTACCCATTCTCCACCAATGTAGTTTTTTTTCTTTTCATTTATCCAAGACTTCGACCAAGCAAGTAAATCTTTCATTTAAACCCCCACATAAGTTCATTGTTGTTGATAAGGTTTGGTTCTTCCATAACGAATTTTTTTTAAGTATGAACTACTTTGATAACCTTTATCATAAGAATAACCAAAAAGTGCAACTATTCTTGGCCGCTTACCGTATATGGTTGTTACCCTGTGAAGAGTATTTTTTCCCTGAAATAAAATAAGATCACCACAAGAAGCAGAAAGAGATTTTATACCATTTCTTTTTCCGTTTAAAATACTTGCAACTTCACTGTAATTTTGATTTTCACATGAACGAATATTTGCTACATACTCGAAATCTCCACCATACTCTGAATCTTGTAATGGGACAGAAACCACAAAATCTGATTGATCAAAGTGCCACCTAAGGCTGTCATCCTTGTCCATATATGCAACATTAATAGCACCAAAAGGGCAGCCATAAAGATATAACGACTTTTTCCCGACAACACTTTCAATGAATTTTGTTACTTCCTGGTTGTGATAAATAACTTTTAGAATATTACCTTTTGGTATCTGATCGTAAGCTAGTACAGATAATGATGTTGTATCAATAATATTTTTAGCGTGATCAAAAGGCAAAGAATCATCCACATCTTCTAAATAAGCATTCCCTTCGAGTTTGTTAAAATAAGCAGAAGATTTTAGTTCTAATAATTGATTAATCAGTGGTTCTAAAAAAATAGAGGGAATGAAGTTTTTTATTAAACAAACTCCCTCGTCATTAAAATTTTTCTTAAATATTTCAGTATTAATATTTGATCTTAGCTGATGAAAATGATCCTCAAATAAATTATTGACCATAAGAACTCCCAGTAAAGGTTTAAACTGGAGTATATATAGAAAACATCAAGTATTTCAATTTGATTACAGAAGAAAAGAAAAAAGATGGTAGTTGACGTCTAATGGAAACCTTAAATTATCTCTTGACACCAATCAACAAGTTCGGCTAAAGGCAAACCAACAACATTTGTAAAAGAGCCTTCAATAGATTTTACAATAAAACTTCCTTTGCCTTGAATAGCATATGAACCTGCTTTATCAAGGGGCTCTTTTGTTGCAACGTAATCGTCAATCTCTTGATCTGAAAGTGTTTTAAAACTCACAAGGCTCTTATAAGATCTTGTCTCAAATTTATAATAGGCCATAGGTTGATTTTGAAATAATAAACACAGACCAGTTAGTACTTCATGAGTCCTACCAGAAAGTCGCTTCAACATTCTTTTAGCGTCATTTTCATCTTTTGGTTTCTCTATAACGTCTCCATCTAAAACAACAACCGTATCAGCGGCTAAAATAATAATCTTCTTATAATTAGCCTTATTGATCATTGAAAAAACTGATTGGGCCTTTCCAAGCGAGTTTTCTTTAACATAATCGAGAGGCAAAGTCCCCTTTTGATAAATCTCATCAAACGATGGCTTGATTGTTTCACAAGTTATTCCCATGGTTTTTAAAAACTCAACTCTTCGTGGAGAACTACTTGCTAAAATAAAAGATAAGTCTTTCGGTAACCTTATCATAAGCCTTTCCTTCCTTTAATTTTCAAATAACAGGCAGAAATAAGATCCTCTTTTATTGCTCCTGAGCGTAGGATTTGAAAACTACCATCAACATTAATTTCAATCACTGTTGACTGAACCTCTAAAAAAGAAGGAGCCTGATTGTGAAATGGAATAAAAATTGAGTATTGCCTAGAGAAAGAGCAAGCATCGTCCCAAGTCCTTTTTGACTCCTCTCCAGCAATGTTCACACTTGTTGAAGGTAATGGATAAGGCAATCCCTTTAAAACTTCCAATAGCCATTGAGAGTTTTTATGAAGATTAGGGACCCTTAAACCTATGGTTCCTCTCTCCGAATGTATCAAAGACTTAGGTGCAGCATTAGAAGCTTTCCAAACAACAGTCAATGGAGCTGGCCAAAGTTCATCCAAAACAAACTGCCATGCTTTAGGTAAAGGTTCCCAGAAATCAAATGCTCGTTGACAAGAGTCGACAAGCGCAGAAAAAGGGTTACTTGGCTTTCTTTGCTTGCATTGAATCAGCTTATTATATGCAAGCTTTTGCGTAGGATCATAAGTCAAACCAGGCAAAGTATCACTTGGATGCAGACACAAATGACCATCGTTTAAAGCTTTTGTGAACTCAGAAACGACAATATCAAGCAAGAGCTTCTCCTCGGACAAAATTTTGCCTATTTTTTAAATCAGACTGAATAACTGTATCTTTCATATAAGAACGATATTCACTGAGATTCTTCAATCTTTCTTTGCAACTTAAAGAAATAATTGAAACCGCATGTAAACAAGCGTTACTAAATCCAGCTGAGCCAATTCCCATAGTACCAACAGGGATACCGCCTGGCATCTGGCACATAGACAACAGAGCGTCAAAACCTGCTGTTTCTGGAGTAAAAACAGGAATTCCAAGCACGGGCTTTAAAGTCATAGATGCAACGACACCTGCGAGGTGAGCTGATTTACCTGCAACACATAGAATAACCTTACCACCATTAGCATCAAAATCTTTGACAAGCTCGTAAACATGATCAGGAGTTCTATGGGCTGAAGCAACTCTAAGTTGAAAGGATGTATCCAATTTCTTAAGTAAATCGAGACCTTTTTCTGTAATCTTCATATCACTAGCACTGCCAAGTAAAACTAAAACTTCATTACTCATTTTAAAAGCACCTCTAACTTATTGAAATAAATTTTTAAAAATAAAACTTCATAAGTAGTTTTATTGAAGCATCCTAGCAAATTTTAGATGCAATGTCTCCACGCCACTGACAGCCAGGCCAAATTTTTTCTAACTGCATAACTTTTTCTTTGGCAATACTTTTTGCTTGAAGGTGGCTTAGACAATCACTTCCCACCACTGTAAAAACTCGACCTCGACCTGGATAAAATTTTTTATTTTTCTCACTCACAGAAGCAGAAAACACTATAGAGTCACGTGTTGGTATAAAAACTTCTTTTTCTATGGAAGGGCTTACTGAACTTATCTTTTTTTCACCATAAGGATAACAATCAGAAGCCATGACAATACCAACTGTATTGAGTAAATTTTGGCTAGAATTATAACTTTTCTTGTTGCCTTTTTCAAGGGTCGACAAAATAATCTCTAGCCAGTCTCTTTGATCAGCGAAAGCAAGAAGTTGAGCTTCAGGGTCACCTAACCTTGCGTTAAATTCAATCACTTTAGGCCCACTTTCGGTCCACATGAGGCCACAATATAAAAAGCCACAATAAGATGAACCTGGAATTTTCTCCATAGTAGCCAAAAGCGGTTCTAATATTCTACTACAAACGGTTTTTTCGGCACCAGATGGAAGCCAAGGTACAGGTGTGTAACCACCCATCCCCCCCGTATTTGGCCCTAGGTCTTGTTCTTTTAGCCTTTTAAAATCAACCGCAAAACCGAGACTCTCGTATTTTGTTCCGTTTACAAAAGCAAAATAAGAACACTCACGACCTTGTAAATATTCTTCAACAACGATACGACCACATGCTTGTGAAAAATTTTTATTTAATACGACGCAAGCATCACTAACTTCTTTCTTATTTTTACATATAAAAACACCCTTTCCTCCGGCAAGCCCATCTGCTTTTATTACAACAGAAGATGATCCTTTTAAGTATTTCTCAGAAATACCTTCGACTTCTTTAAGGTTCCTAACTTCAGAAAATGAAGCAGTAGGGATACCTGCTTGAAGCATTATTTTTTTAGCAAAAATTTTTGATGTTTCAATCTGAGCAGCTTTTTGCGTAGGTGAAAACGTTTTAATTCCGTAGTGATGAAACTCATCCACCAAGCCCATTTCCAAGGGCTGTTCTGGTCCACATATTAATAAATCAATTTTATTGTCTTTAGCCTTTTTTGCTAGAGTTGAATATGAGGAATTTTCGTCGCAATCGAAAGGCTCAGCATACTCTTGAATAGCAGGGTGTAGAGGCCACCCATATAACTTAGATAAAAGAGGTGATTTATTGATTTTCCAAGCTAAAGCATGCTCTCTAGCACCGGAGCCAACAAGCAAAATTTGCATATATAGTCCTTAATTATTAAGTGAGCTTCCAAAAATAAACAAATGCAATCTTAATAAAACTAACGAAGAAAACTGCTAAGCAAGCCTTACCTAGCTAATAAAATAATAAAAAAACAAGTAAAAAAACCTGAGCGTGATAAAATATTCACATAATTTGTTATTATTATGAGAAACACCGTTTAATTTCAAGATAAAAGTAAAGAAATTATTAGCTTATAAAGCAATAAAATTGGAAAATATAAAGATAAATATAAAATGAGCAAAAAAAATTATTTTAAAGAAAAAAAGAAACACTTAATATTAAATACGGCAGGCAAAGCTAAGAAACTTAACTGATAATTTAAAATTTATAGCTTAATGATTATTTAAAGCTATAAATGATTGGATTTAAGATGAAAAATTATTTAAACTATTGGAAGTTGCAAGAAAGTATTTTTACTAAAAATATAACAGGAGATCACATATATTTATCAACTGGAATGAGAAGAAACTATTACACTTTTTATAATTCAATACCAATAAAACTCCAATTACTTCTAATTGATGGATCATTTGCTGTGGGTAAGAGTACCTTTGCAAAATCCTTTTATTGGAAGCTAAATGAAGATCGACTTAACACAATAATGATTAATCCGCATACAAAAACTCTTAAGCCTGGTTGGTTTTTTTCACAAATAAACCAAAAAATAATTGGCAGTGAATACAAAAAAGGAAGTTATTTATATCAGATTCAGGGTTTAGGTTTAAGTCATCAATATTTGAAAGATAATAAAAAACATATTATAATTTTCTGTGACAAAGCTAACTATCTACTAGAAGGAAGATGTAAAGATGAGCTTGAATTGTTTTTTAATTTTCAAGCTTCAAACGGATTTTATTTTACATTGATACTGATTGATACAAATATTTATGAAAATATTATTAAACAAAACAACCTTTCTCATTTTGTTACAAAAAGACTTAACATACCTGTATTATCAACGAATGAAATGAAAGATTACATTTTGTGGTATATCAGTAAATCGACGATAACCTATAACCCCTTTAGTCATGATGCTCTTGAAATAATAGCTAATCATAGTAAAGGTAATTTATATAAAACGAACAACTTATGTGAAATATTGTTAGTGATCGCAGCAAAAGAAAACCTTGAATCAATTAATGCTAATTTTGTAAAAAATATTATTTCTCAAAATCAACTAGTTTAAGAAAGCTTGTAAGAAATGGTCTCAATCAAAAAAATATTTAAGATATTTATTTGCGTTGGATTTTTTCTTGCACTTATCCATTTTTCTTTAAATAATCTTTTTCTTGAAAATGTTATCAAAAAAGAAATCTCGAGCTATATTGATAAAAATTACAACATGAGAATAAATATAGGTAAAATAAACGCATCTATATATTCTCTTAAAATTGTTCTAAAAAATATTGAGCTTTACGAAAAAGAAAAACTTGTTACAGCGCCCAAATTCACATCCGAAGAAATAGCGTTAAAATTGAATACAGTTGAATTTCTCTTGGGTAAAAAGAATTTTTTATCTATTGAAATGGATTCGCTTGATGGTTTGATTATAAATCGTAGAGAAATAAAACAGTCTAAAAATCAAACGACTCAAAACATGAATTTCAAAATAGAAGAAATATTTAATACTCCTTTGAAAGAAATAAAAATAAAATCAGGAAAAATTAAATATAAACTTTTAAATGCAGATCTGAGCAATATTCTTAATACTAATCTAGATAATATATATATTAATATAAGGTTTGTAAAAAAAATTAATGATGACCCTAAAGCAAATATCCAACTAAGCTTAAACGTGAAAGATTTTTCTAATAATAAAAAATCAATTTTAAAGAACACATCAATTAAAAGTCAAATATATCTTGAAAAAGATAAAATAATTTCTAATGAAGTACATGTAAAAGATGAATCTCTCAACCTAAAAAGTACAGTAAAAGGAAAAATAAAATCGAACTTCAAAACAAATTTTGTGGAAAGGTTCGATTTTAATATCAGTAGTAACATTGAGGGGAAAATGTCGTTATTATGCGACTTCCTTGGTCTTGATAATTGCAAAGGATCTCTTAAAGGATTCACCAAAACATCTTTAGAATTACCTCTAAACACCAAAGGAGAAATTAAATTTATAACAGAAGGTAAAACTAAACTTAAGCAGGCTACACTAGACAAATATAAACTTTATGACTCGCAAATAGATTTGTATATTGATAAGAAAAAAATTAAATTTAATAATATAAAATTTGTAGATAAAAGATATTTTTTTGCAAAGGCAAGAGGAGAAATTTTTTTCTCAAAGCCAACAAATTATAATTTTCTCCTGGACTTAGATCAAACAAATTTATCTCGCGTCCTTGACACAATAAATATTCCAAAAAATAATTTTGACTTATCGCTAAAAACAGAGCAACTTAATATTTTCGGTAAATTTAACTCATTTGAGATGAAAATAAAAGGTGAAACGAAGATAAATCAAATAAGTCTAAAAAATTTTGAAATTAGTCCAGAAAAAAGAAAAAAAGATCCTTATTGTATATTTAAACTAAATATTGATATCGATGCGAAAAAAACGAAAATCAACAAGTCAAATGGATTTTGTCAAAATAATTTAAACACAAAAAAAACATCTCCTCTTTCTTTAGAAAGTGAAATAAACTACAAAAGTGGAATGAATTTAAAGCTCAACTCGAATAGACTTGACTTGAATATAATAAGTTCTATTTTCCCAATAGAACTTGAGGGAGTTGCAAAAACAGAATTTGTCTTGGATTCCAATTTTTTTAATAAAAAATTAGAGTCAAAGATAAATTTTGATATAAATGGATCAAAATTATACAATCAGGATCTCGGTCAACTTTCCGGTAAAATAACCATAAAAGATGACCTAATTGAGTGGTCTGACATAATAGCCTACAAGAAAAGTATTTCAGATTTAAAAACTAATGGAGTTTACAACTTTAAAACAAATAATTTTAGAATTAAAGCTAAGGCTGAACGAATTGACAATCAAAAAATTTCTAAGGTATTAAATTATTTTCAAAAAGATAACTTTTATAGCTTTGATGTTAATAATGGTGAGATAGACTTAAGAGGCACCACAAAGAGCCTTGCATCATCTTCTGGCTTGATGAAATTCGATATATCAAATCTATTCTGGAAAAAAAATATAATTTTAACATCAGCTAAAAGCACAATAAAGCGTGACAGGGAAAATATATTATTTGAAGAAACATACCTATCTCTTGAAAATATTGAATTTCAGGTGAACGGAAAAATAAGCGATTTAGACAAATACAAAAAGTCAGACAATTCGCTTTTAAACTCGTTGAAAATATCAAAGGATAGCCCAATAGACGTACGATTTAAAAGTAGACAAAAAGATGAAATAATTAAAAAGGATAGCCTCAAAAATTTCCCATATCTTCCTAAATATATAAAAGATAAAAAAATATCATCTCTTGTTGAACTTGATAGTCAGTTTGAAAATACCATCACAAATCCTAAAGGGTTCTTAAACTTAAAACTTCAAAATGTAAAAATTGGAACACATGACAACATAATGAATATAGATCTTAAATCAATTCTGTCTGACAAAAAATTAACTGGAATCATTAGTGACAATAGAAACGTTCTACATGGCAAGGTATCAGCTGACTTTAAGAATCTAGAACCCAATTATTCGATGCTTTTTAATTTTAAAAATGCAGAAATAAGTGAATTTTTACCTAATTTTTATACACACGATCCAAGAAATTTCTTTTTTATAAATGGATCCTTCAATATTTCAGGTCCTTTAAACAACTTAAGCAGAAGTCACGGTAATCTAATAGTATCAGAATTTTATGCAACATATCTTTGGGAAGATCAAGAAAAAGAGCTCTTTTTAGACTTTACTAACAACGATAAATTTAATTTAATTTTTTCAAAGGATCA
>PASJ01000092.1 GCA_002711925.1 Pseudobdellovibrionaceae bacterium
AGAGCTTGCGATACTTAAAGCTGGTTTTAAACCTGTACGAGACTTTGATTCAGATACAATTTTTCTTGTCAAAAATGTTGCATCATCAACTCTTTCTTCCAAGGAGTGGCCTTCAACCAAATCAACATATTGGCACACACCCTCAACTTCAGCAATGATAGGTACAGAGAAAGGATCCCATTCAGATAAACGGTCTCCAGCCGAAACCTCTTGTCCATCTTTAACATGAAGCTGAGCCCCATAAACAAGAGTATAAGAGTCACGAACAGCACCATTAGTATCTAAAATCTGTATTTCACCAGCACGAGACAAGACGATAGATTGTTGATGTTTGTTAAGAACAAATCTTACGTCCTTTAACTTTACCCGTCCCGTAAAACGACTTTCTGATGTACTCGTTTCAACTTTATGAGTCGCAGTTCCACCAAAGTGGAAAGTCCTCATGGTAAGCTGAGTTCCAGGCTCACCGATAGATTGGGCAGCCATAACACCAATGGCTTCACCAATGTTTACAAGCCCACCGAAAGACAGGTCTCGCCCGTAGCACATAGCACATATTCCGCGAGGAGATTGGCAATCTAATAAAGTTCTAATCTGAACTTCTTCAACACCTGAAGCTTCAAGTAGATCGCAATCTTTTTCATCAAGAACTGTTTTGTCTTTAATTAAAACTTCGTTGGTTTTGGGATGTAAGACATCACCACCAACGACAGTTCTTCCCAAAACTCTGTCTTTAAGAGATATTTTAATATCTGCACCATCACGAATTGGAGTGACTTTACTCCCTTTTGCAATACCACAATCATGCTCGTAAACAACTGCATCTTGAGCAACATCAACAAGCCGTCTTGTCAAGTATCCTGAGGATGCTGTTTTTAGTGCTGTATCAGCCAAACCTTTACGCGCACCGTGAGTAGAAGTAAAGTATTGAAGAACTGTTAAACCTTCACGAAAGTTTGCAGTAATCGGTGTTTCGATAATCTCACCCGATGGTTTAGACATCAAACCACGCATCCCTGCTAGTTGCTTAATTTGTTGCGCAGAACCTCTCGCACCAGAGTCTGCCATCATAAAAATACTATTTTCACTGGCAACAGTCTTGTTCTCACCTTTTGAATCTGTAACTTCTTGAGTTGCAATATTTTTGAACATTGAATCAGCAATTTGTTCTGTAACATTTGCCCAAATATCAACAACCTTGTTGTAACGTTCTCCTTCGGTAAGTAAACCCTCTGAATACTGTTCTTTTATCTTTTGAACTTCTTGCTCAGCTGCGTTCAGTAGAAGCTTCTTCTCTTCGGGGATAACCATATCACTAATGGAAATTGATAACCCAGCTTTTGTCGAGTAAGAAAACCCATATGTTCTTAAAGAGTCTGCAAGAATTACGGTCTTTTTAGGCCCACACAAACGGAAACATAAGTCAACCAACTCGGCTAACTCTTTTTTAGTCATAACCTTGTTGATAGTTTCAAATGGTATTTCCTCAGGAATAATTTCAGAAAGAACAGCCCTACCCACTGTGGTTGTTAGAAGCTTACCTCTTGCTCTAACTTTAATTCTAGCTTGAAGGTGTGCTTCTCCATGATCGTAGGCAGCTCTAACCTCTTCAAGACTAGAAAAGACTCTATCAGAACCTTTAACATTTAAAGACTCTCTTGTAAGATAATAGATACCGAGAACAATATCTTGCGATGGAACAATAAACGGAGACCCTGATGCAGGGCTTAAGATATTATTGGTTGACATCATGAGAACACGAGCTTCCATCTGTGCTTCAACAGAAAGAGGCACGTGAACAGCCATTTGGTCACCGTCAAAGTCTGCGTTAAATGCAAAACAAACAAGAGGATGAAGCCTAATTGCTTTTCCCTCGATAAGTACAGGCTCAAATGCTTGGATTCCAAGCCTGTGAAGAGTTGGTGCTCTGTTGAGTAATATGGGGTGCTCTTTAGTCACTTCCTCTAAAATGTCCCAAACCTCAGAGTGCTCTTTTTCTACTAATTTTTTTGCACTTTTTATAGTAGAAACAATCCCTTGTTCTTCAAGCTTAGAGTAAAGAAAAGGTTTAAAGAGCTCAACAGCCATTTTTTTAGGTAAGCCGCACTGGTGTAGCTTTAAGTCAGGTCCAACAACAATAACTGACCGCCCGGAATAATCAACACGCTTACCCAAAAGGTTTTGCCTAAACCGTCCTTGCTTTCCCTTTAAAAAATCAGATAGAGACCGTAAAGGACGTTTGTTAGGTCCTGTGAAAACTTTACCTCGTCGTCCATTGTCAAAAAGAGCATCTACAGACTCTTGTAGCATTCTTTTTTCGTTGCGAATGATGATCTCAGGAGCATTGAGCTCCATAAGTCTTAAGAGTCTATTATTCCTGTTAATAACCCGTCTGTACAAATCATTAAGATCCGAAGTTGCAAAGCGACCAGCATCAAGAGGAACAAGTGGTCGAAGATCGGGAGGCTGAACTGGAATAACTTTCAACATCATCCATTCTGGCTTACATGAAAAATCACCGTTGTCATCTCGCATATTAAATGCTTCTGCAACTTTTAATCTCTTCTCGAGTTTCTTTCGACCGGCATCGGACTTAACAGTCCTTAAACCTTGACGCAACTCATCCACTAAATCTTCAACGTCAATTTTTGACAAAAGTTCCAATACGGCTTCTGCTCCCGCACCAATCCTAAAAGCACCATTACCATGCTTCATAGTAAGCTCTTCGAGCTCATCATCATCTATGATTTTAGATACGGACAAGCCTGTTACTTCTTCATCCCCTGGATCAAGTACAATATAAGCTTCTGAATACAAGATTCGTTCTAAATCTTTTAAAGTGATATCGAGAATTGTTCCAATTCGAGAAGGAAGAGACTTTAAAAACCATATGTGAGCCACAGGTGTTGCAAGGTTTATATGCCCCAACCGTTCCCTTCGAACTTTAGAGTGAATAACCTCTACACCACACTTGTCGCAAACAATTCCGCGGTGCTTCATTCTTTTGTATTTACCACATATACACTCATAGTCACGTACAGGACCAAAGATTTTAGCACAAAATAAACCGTCTCTTTCAGGCTTAAACGTTCTATAATTTATCGTTTCAGGCTTACGGACCTCACCAAAAGACCAACTTCTGATCTTTTCAGGGGAGGATATAGAAATACGTACAGCACTAAAATTTAGTGGATCTGTGGGTTTATCAAAAAATGTTAATAAATCTTTCAATCCTAACTCCTCAAGGGAAAATACATATTATTTACACAAAAAAATAAAGTTTACTTTATGATTTAAACCTTCAAACAACGAACTTTACAAACCATCAAGATCCATAGTTTCACCATCTTGACGCAAAAGGCTGATATCAAGACCTAAACTTTGGAGTTCCTTCACAAGAACGTTAAAGCTTTCTGGAAGCCCTGGTGAAGCAATGTTTGAACCTTTAACTATTGATTCATACATTCGAGTTCGTCCTAAAACATCATCAGATTTCACTGTCAACATTTCTTGTAGAGTATGAGCAGCTCCATAGGCTTCCATGGCCCAAACTTCCATCTCACCAAGTCTTTGCCCTCCAAATTGAGCTTTACCACCAAGAGGTTGTTGAGTCACAAGTGAGTAAGGACCGATGGATCTCGCATGAATCTTTTCATCAACAAGATGATGAAGTTTTAGCATATACATGACACCGACAGTCACTCTGTTATGGATCTTCTCTCCCGTAAGTCCATCATAAAGAACCATCTTCCCATCTTTATCAATATCAGCTAAAGCAAGGTCTTTTTCAATTTGCTCTTCAGTAGCACCATCAAACGCAGGGTTTGAAAAGTGAACACCTTCTTTATACTTTCGTACAAAATCTTTTAGTTGTTGATCCGTACAAGTCGTTACGAATTCTTTCAAGTCACTAGAAAACTCTTGCTTATCCCATATAGCCAAGCACATGTCCTCAACCTCTTTGCGATTGAAGCTCTCATCTATCATCCTATTGACTTTTTGCCCTAGTTTTTTTGCTGCCCAACCAAGGTGGGTTTCTAAAATTTGCCCAACGTTCATCCTTGAAGGAACACCTAAGGGGTTCAAAACAACATCAACAGGAACACCATCTGCTGTAAAAGGCATGTCTTGTTCAGGCAAAATTCTAGAAATAACACCTTTGTTACCGTGTCTACCAGCCATTTTGTCACCGACTTTTAGTTTACGTTTTATAGCAACGTAAACCTTCACCATTTTGATAACACCTGGTGGTAGCTCATCACCTTTTATGGCTTTTTTGATCTGCTCATCGGTTAGTGCTTTGATTTGGTTAATTTTCTCTTTTAAACTAACTAAGATCTTCGCTAACTGGTTATTTTTTGCTGCATTTTTAAGAGTAAGATTAAACCAGTTTATGTAACCCACTTCATTAAGAATCTCCTCTGTGACACTCGTGCCATTGGAAGCCAAGACTTCCCCAGACTTTGAAACAATATCACTTGCTAAAGTATCATTTTCTGAGATTTTTAAAATTTTTCTTTGAGCCGAATCTTTTATTATATTAATTCGATCTTTCTCATCTTTGCGAAGTCGGGCAGTCTCTTGCTCTTCAATCTGCATGCTACGCACATCTTTTTCAGCACCTGATCTTGAAAAGACTTTACATCCAATAACGATACCTTGAACCCCTGGAGGCACACGTAAAGAGGTATCTCTCACATCACCTGCTTTTTCACCAAAGATAGCTCTTAGAAGTTTTTCTTCTGGAGTGAGCTGGGTCTCACCTTTTGGCGTAATTTTACCTACAAGAACATCTTCAGGTCTAACTTCTGCACCTATTCGAATAATACCGGCATCGTCGAGATCATAGAGTGCTTCTTCACCAACATTAGGAATATCTGCTGTAATCTCTTCTTGACCCAATTTAGTGTCTCGAGAAATACACTCAAATTCTTGTATGTGAGCAGATGTAAAAAGGTCGTCTTTAACGACTCTTTCAGAGATTAGAATAGAATCTTCAAAGTTATAACCGTTCCATGGCATGAAAGCGACAGTTACGTTTTGCCCTAAAGCAAGCTCACCCATCTCTATAGCAAAACCATCTGCAATAACATCGCCGACGTTAACTCTTTCACCAACATTAACAATTGGCTTTTGATTTATACAAGTATCTAGATTAGATCGGGTATATTTTTTCAAAGTATAGATATCAACGTCAGTTCCAACTTCAGAAGCTTCTTCTAGGCCTTCTTCTAATTTGACTGCAATCCTTTCAGAATCGACAGAAACGACTACACCTGCTCTTTTACAAACAACAGAAGAACCCGAGTCTCTTGCAACAGTTTTTTCCATCCCTGTTCCAACGAGCGGTGCTCTCGTTGAAATTAAAGGCACAGCTTGACGCATCATGTTTGAACCCATCAACGCCCTGTTTGCATCATCGTTTTGTAGAAAAGGAATAAGATTAGCAGCCACTGAAACGAGTTGAGTTGTTGAAACATCACATAAATCAGCTTCTTCAGCTCTAACGCTTTCACTGTCACCTTTTCTTCGAACACTGATGTACTCGTTGTTTTCTACCTGACCTTTGAGACCATCACTTGCTTGAGCAATTACGTGATCGTTTGCTTCCTCGGTTGCAGAGTAATATTTGACACCATCACTTTCTTTTATTTCTTTATAAGGAGTCTCTATGAAACCGTACTTGTTGACTCTTGCATAAGAAGCTAATGAAGAGATCAAACCAATATTTGGACCTTCGGGAGTTTCCACAGGACAAATACGTCCATAGTGAGTTGGGTGAACATCTCTCACCTCAAAGCCGGCTCTTTCTCTACTCAAACCACCTGGGCCAAGTGCTGACAAACGCCTCTTGTGTGTAACTTCAGAAAGTGGATTTGTTTGATCCATAAATTGACTAAGTTGCGAACTACCAAAAAACTCTTTTACCACAGCAGCTACAGGCTTATTGTTTATAAAGTCATGGGGCATAAGAGTCTCTAGATCTTGCATTTGCAAACGATCTTTGACTGCTCTTTCAATTCTTAAAAGACCTATCCTATATTGATTTTCGAGTAGCTCACCGACTGCTCTTACACGCCGATTACCAAGGTGATCAATATCGTCTACATCCCCTTGCCCGCATTTAAGCCCAAGTAAATATTCTACCGTTCTAATAATATCATCTTTAGTAAGTGTTCTTTGGTCTAAAGGAACATCAAGACCGAGTCTTTCGTTCAGTTTCATTCGACCAACTTCACTTAAATCATAGCGATCAGCGTTGAAAAATAAATTTTCAAACAAAAGCTCAGCAGCCTCTATAGCAGGAGGATCACCGGGACGAAGTCTTCTATAAATATCTAATATAGCTTCTTCTTTTGTATCAACCTTATCAGAAAAGAGGGTTTTTCTGAAAGATTCATCACGCTTTGTGCCATCAATTGAAAGAATACGAAATTCTTTAACTTCGTTTTCAATAATTGTCTTAATATGGGCTTCTTCCAACAACTCTTCTGCAGGAACTAGAATAGTTTGACCATCTTCTGATTTTATATCATCAGATAAAGCCTTACCTATAAGATACTCTACATCTAAGGTTTGACTTGTGATGTTCGCCTTTTCAAGTTGTCTAATGCTCCCAACAGAAATCCTTCTGCCTTTTTTTATGATAACCTTACCACTCTCAGGGTCACTGATATCAAAAGCAGCTCTTTGACCTCTTATTCTTGAGTGATCCAAAGGAAATTCGAATTTATCACCTTTTACTTTAATTGTCTCATGGTCATAGAAATGTTCAAGGAGCTCATTGCGACTATATCCGAGAGCCTTCAATAAGGTTGTAACATGCATTTTTCTTCGTCTATCAATTCGAACAAATAAAATATCTTTCGAATCAAACTCAAAGTCCAACCAGCTTCCTCTGTAAGGAATAACTCGTCCTGTGTAGATGAGCTTGCCTCCACCAGAAGCTTTACCCTTATCGTGGTCGAAGAAAACACCTGATGAACGGTGCAATTGAGAAACAACAACCCTTTCGGTCCCATTAATAACGAAAGTACCATTTTCAGTCATTAACGGAATTTCACCAAAATAAACTTCCTGCTCTTTGACATCTTTTATATTTTTCTTTTTCGCCTCATCCTCTTCCCAGATGACCAAGCGTATAATAACTTTTAGAGGTGAAGCATAGCTCATCCCACGCTGCTTACACTCCGTAACAGAATATTTGGGGTCTTCAAAACTGTAAGAAACAAATTCAACAGACGCCGTCTCCATAAAATCTTTGATAGGGAAGACTGACTTTAGAACTGCTTGTAGACCAATATCTTTACGCTCTTCAGGCTTTTCAGTATATTGTAGAAATTTCCCGTAACTTGTCTTTTGAATCTCAATAAGATAAGGAGTTTCAATGCAAGGACGAATATCTTGATAACTTTTCCTGGGACGCGTGTAACTTGCGGCCAAAAATGACATATCACACTCCAGCTTTACGAAAAGAAAGAAATCTTCCCTAGATTATTCTAAGGAAGATTTTTCCATGACTCATGGTAAAATTTAAATAAAATTATATTGTATGAATAAGAAATTTGAAACTACTTACTTAATCTCAACAGAAGCACCAGCTTTTTCTAAAGCTTCTTTCATTTTATTAGCTTCGTCTTTGCTTACACCACTTTTAACTTCTTTAGGTGCACCTTCTACGAGATCTTTAGCTTCTTTAAGACCTAGACCTGTTAAGCCGCGAATTTCTTTGATGACATTGATCTTTTTCTCGCCGAATGATTTTAGCATAACAGTAAATTCAGTTTGCTCTTCAGCACTTTCACCGCCAGCAGCTCCAACAGCAGCAACAGCAACAGGTGCAGATGCACTAACGCCGAATTTTTCTTCTAAAGTTTTTACTAAATCTGCCGCTTCAAGAAGAGTTAGGTTTTCAAGATACTCTACAACTTGTTCTTTAGTTATACTAGACATGATGTTCCTCCAAAAATTATCCTAAATAGGACGGTATATAAATATTAACAGTTACTGTTTTTTCTCTTTAATTGCATTAATGACTCTAACGATATTAGTACCCACTCCATTAATAACAGTCATTAGACCTCTGTGAGGGGAAACCATCGAACTTAAAATATTTGACAATAAGACTTCTTTACTTGGTAAATCTGCAATAGCCTTAATTGAACTTAAATTAACGAGCTTACCTTCGAGAACTCCGCCTTTTATTTTGAGCTTATCATTCTTTTTTGCAAACTCAAGCATAGCTTTTGCTGCAGCAGCAATATCACTATTCATATAAGCGAGGCCAAGCGGTCCTTTGAGACTCTCACCGGCTAATACCTTATAGTCTTCATTCTCTTCAGAAGCAAGCTTAGCGAGCGTATTCTTTACAACAGTAAAAGAACAATCTACTTTTCTTAGCTCTTTTCTCAACTGGGCCAAATCATTTGCTGATACCCCTTGGTATTCAGCAAAAACGACCGCAGAGGCGTTTTTAAATGAGTCACCTATGCTATCTTTGAAGGCAACTTTTTGCTCTTTAGTTTTTGACATCTTCTAAACCTTAGCTGAAAAATTATTAGCGATACGGAGCTAGATCAACTTTAACCCCGGGCCCCATTGTTGCAGATACTGACATTTTCTTAAGGTACATCCCCTTAGAAGTCGACGGTTTTGCTTTTACAAGCACATCGATTGTCGCCTCTATGTTTGCAGCCAAAGAATCAACATCCATACTGACCTTACCAACAGGAGCGTGAACAATCCCTGATTTTTCAACCCTGAATTCAGTTCGACCTGCTTGGGACTCTTTTATAGCTGAGACCACATCAAACGTCACTGTCCCCATTTTTGGGTTTGGCATCAGCCCTCTTGGGCCTAAAATCTTACCGAGACGCCCAACAACAGCCATCATATCAGGGGTTGCAATGATCTGGTCAAACTCTAACCAACCCTCGCTAATTTTTTTTGCGAGATCGTCTCCGCCGACAAATTCAACACCTTGCTCTTGTGCTTCTATTGCTTTTTGTCCTTTTGCAAAAACAACGATGCGCACTTTCTTACCTAGACCGCAGGGCAGAGAGCAAGCTCCACGTACATTTTGATCGGCATGTCGAGGATCTACACCAAGGTTGATTGCAACATCAACTGTACCGTCAAATTTGCTGTAAGAAGTCTCTTTCAACAAAGAAACCGCTTCCTTCAAAGAGTACAATTTAGTTGGCTCAACTTTTTCTTTCAACTTTTTTAGTTTTTTACCACTTTTTGACATTTTTTTCCTCTAGGTAGTACAAGCGACGATTGATCATCTCCTACCACGTTTGTGAAGTTTGTTTAATCTACAACCTCAAGACCCATACTACGAGCAGAACCTTCGATGATCTTACAACCAGCTTCTTCGTCGTATGCATTCAGGTCTTCTGCTTTTTCTTTGTAAATCTCAAGAATTTGGCTCTTATTCACCGACCCACAAGAAGCGGTTCCTGGTGTTTGAGACCCTTTTTTGAGACTTGCTGCTTTCTTTAATAAGTCCGAAGCAGGAGGACTTTTGGTTACAAAGGAAAAAGAACGATCAGCATATACAGTGATTATAGTTGGAAGTATAGATCCAGCTTTTTTCTGTGTCCGAGCGTTAAATTCTTTGCAAAAGGCCATGATATTCACACCACGTTGACCTAGCGCTGGCCCTACAGGTGGTGCAGGGTTAGCCTTACCAGCTGGTATTTGTAATTTTATAAGGCCTGTAATTTTCTTGGCCACGTTTCGTCCTCCCTGTCCTATGGAAAAAGGCTTTCTTTAACTCAGAAGTCTCTGAAAATTTTCGAAAACAGTACTTTTGAATCTATTAGTTGAAAATGTCAATTAGAATTTAATAAAATTTTAAAATAGGTGAAGCTGATTCTCAGCATCTCCCTTCCTAATCAATCTTTTCCACTTGTTCATATGTGAGCTCAACCGGTGTCTCTCTCCCAAAAATGCTAACTAAAACCTTAACTTTCATCTTTTCGGGTTTAACATCGTCAACGACTCCGTTGAAGCTAGTGAAAGGACCGTCGATCACTTTTATCTGATCACCCTTCTCATAGCTCAGCTGAGTTTTAACCTCTTTTTCGCTTTCATAATTACCAGCTACTAGCTGTAATAGCTCCTGGTCTCTCATCGGTTTTGGTGTTCTTCTATTGCCAACGAAACCTGTAACCTTAGGAATAGCGTTGACGCAAGCCATGGAACGATCATCAAGTTTCATTTGGATAATGATATAACCGGGAAAAGATGTCTTATCGATGGTTTTTTTCTTACCACTTTTTAATACTTTTTCCACAGTTGTTTTGGGGATATAGACTTCACCAAAATAATGAGCTAAATTTTCTTTTTCAATCCGCTCAAGCAAAGAAATCTTAACACTTTCCTCAGATCCTGAATATGTATTAACAATATACCAACTATACTCAGGGTTAACATACTTACTTAAATCCTCTTCGCTGGACACGCCCTGCTCTGATTTATCTGCTTCTGAACTAGCTTCATCTACGTTGTTTTCAGTTTCTCGAAGTTCGCCTTCTTCTTTTTGCGTCTTTAAGTCATCTTCTTGAAGTTCTTCTTCTTTTTTCTCTTTTAAATCATTCATAAAATCAGTGAAATCCTATCGTATAATTTACAGCCAAAGCAAAAAGCAACTAAGTTGCTTTTTTTGTAGGGCGGTTTTTTACTATTTTAAATTTATTTGAGCTTTGCTTTTCTTCAAATAAAGCAAAGAAGGATGACTTTTTAAGGCAATATACTTTGTAGTGCTTTCGTCCAAACTAGGTCAAATACTGCCAAAATAACGGAAAATATCGCAACAACAACTACAACAATAAGTGTCATTTTTTTAGTGTCAGGGATTGTTGGCCACTTTACTTTTCGTACTTCAGCAATTGCTGATCTGTGGTATTCCTTCCGAGAAGGTTTGGAGCTTACCCAAAAAGTAACTGAAAACCCTAGTATAATTGCGGAAATATTATTAACTAGCGGAAACCATTCATCATATCTTTCTAACCAGCCATTTTGAAGCCCAACGGTATAAATCGTTTGAAATGAAACATAAGATAAAATGACAGCTAAGGAAATATAGCAAATTCTTAACCATGTTGCATCATCTTTTGTCATACACCGCACTCCCAAATGCTGGCAGGCGAGGAGGGACTCGAACCCACAACATGCGGATTTGGAATCCGCCGCTCTACCAATTGGAGCTACTCGCCTAATAGATTGTCAATCTTACTAAAGTCTTTAAATAAGAACTACTACAAAAAAGAGAAAATTACTACTACTTAATTATTTCAGATACGACACCAGCACCAACTGTTCTTCCACCTTCTCTTACAGCAAAACGTAGCTCTTTGTCCATAGCAATTGGGTTGATCAGTTCAACTTCCACATCGACGTTATCACCAGGCATGACCATCTCCACGTTTTCAGGAAGCTTAACAGCACCAGTCACATCAGTTGTTCTAAAATAGAACTGAGGTCTATAACCTTTAAAGAATGGTGTGTGACGTCCACCTTCATCTTTGTTCAAGACGTAGATTTTAGCTTTAAAGTGAGTGTGTGGTTTAATGCTACTTGGTTTAGCTAGAACTTGTCCTCTTGCTACTTCTTCTCTTTTGGTACCCCTTAAAAGAACACCAACATTATCACCCGCTTGACCCTGATCAAGAAGCTTTCTAAACATCTCAACACCGGTACAAGTTGTTTTTTGAGTTTCTTTAATTCCAACAATTTCCATTTCATCACCAACTCGCACAATCCCTCTTTCAATACGTCCGGTCACAACAGTTCCACGACCAGAAATTGAGAAAACATCCTCGATTGGCATGATGAAGTCTTTGTCTAAATCTCTCTCTGGAACTGGTATTGTCTCGTCACAAGCTGAGATTAACTCCAGGACTTTCTTAGCGTTTTCATCATTAACATCAGCTGCGTTTAAAGCATTTAAAGCTGAACCGCGGATGATTGGGATATCATCTCCTGGAAACTGATAGCTATTAAGAAGCTCGCGAACTTCCATTTCAACAAGTTCCAACAACTCTTCGTCATCAACCATATCGCATTTGTTTAAAAACACAACAATCTTAGGAACACCAACTTGACGAGCTAAAAGAATGTGCTCTCTAGTTTGAGGCATAGGACCATCAGATGCACTTACAACAAGTATTGCGCCGTCCATTTGTGCAGCACCAGTTATCATGTTTTTGACATAGTCAGCGTGACCAGGGCAGTCAACATGGGCATAGTGACGTGTGTCTGATTCATACTCAACATGAGCGGTAGATATAGTTATGCCGCGAGCTTTTTCTTCAGGAGCTTTGTCAATCTCATCAAATGCTCTTGCGTCTCCACCGTGGGCCATTGACATAACTTTTGTAATCGCTGCAGTTAATGTTGTTTTACCATGGTCGACGTGACCAATAGTTCCAACGTTGACATGCGGTTTTTTTCTCTCAAACTTTTCCTTAGCCATGGAATCTATCCTCCTACTTAATCTTTCTTAAATATAATAAGATGTTTTAACAAACTTTTCTCAAATTATCCCGCAAAAATGGAGCCCGAAACCGGAATTGAACCGGTGACCTCGTCCTTACCAAGGACGCGCTCTACCTCTGAGCTACCCGGGCACCTGCCTATCCATTGGAATACTTGGGTTTCTCTGATATCATGATAATATATTTCTTGCCAATGTTATTCTTAAAACATGAGTGGAGCGGGAGACGGGATTCGAACCCGCGACCCTTAGCTTGGAAGGCTAATGCTCTAGCCAGCTGAGCTACTCCCGCTAA
This sequence comes from Pseudobdellovibrionaceae bacterium, assembly GCA_002711925.1. GTDB lineage: Bacteria > Bdellovibrionota_B > Oligoflexia > Oligoflexales > Bog-1112. The sequence goes on from PASJ01000092.1 coordinate 12,798, forward strand.
GACTCAAATGGTGGAGGGGATAGGATTCGAACCTATGTAGACCGAAGTCAGCGGGTTTACAGCCCGCCCCCTTTAGCCACTCGGGCACCCCTCCGGGTCCTTTCTTGTTTTATGGAGCTGGCTATAGGAGTCGAACCTACGACCTGCTGATTACAAATCAGCTGCTCTACCAACTGAGCTAAGCCAGCTAAATAAAACCCCAAGAAAATAAGTGATCGAGAATGTCGATCGCATTTTCCTGTGAAGGAAGTAGATAGATATAACAGCTACGTTGAAAGGTCAAGATTTAGAATTATTTTTTTCGGTATAGCTGGAAAAATAATTCATAAAAATTCCCGCAGCCACAGAAACGTTAAGAGAATTTAGCGACTGAGCATAACTTTTTATAGAAAGCAGAAGGTCGCAGTTTTTTTTGACTAGAGCTGATAAACCAAGATCTTCAGAACCTAGAACAAGAAGCACCTTA
>PASJ01000093.1 GCA_002711925.1 Pseudobdellovibrionaceae bacterium
TAGTTCTATAACAAAAATAAAAATAAAAGAGGATATAAAAAAAGCTATATCACTACTAAATAAAGCAATAGAAAGTAATGATATAAATAAAATGATCAGTAGCATTCGACATCAAAATTACCACTTATCATTCCAAATTTGGCAAGAGATAGAAAAACTAAATGAAAATCTTGGTGACTTGAATACAGAAACACTACTATCAACATACCAACAACATTTAACTATTCTTGAAGAAAAAATGTTAAAAGCTTTAATTATATTCAACAGAAAGCAAAATGATCTTGAAAAAAAACAAGAAGACACAAATTCCAAGATAAAAAATCTTGAAAAAAGATTGAATCAAATAACAGGAGAAGAATCCAGGGTCAAACTATATAAATATTTTAAACATAAAGTTGGAAATAATGCTAACGACTTTAAACATATTGAATATTTTTACGAGTTCATGGTTCGAGAACTTGTTTCATTTAGAGTGTCTTCAGCTGCTATAAGCTCTGGGGAAGTCAATGGAGATGACTCAATGATAACGTTTGGAAGGGAAGTTACACTTGCTGGACTATATGGTCTTGAGTATGTGGGCGAACAGATTCCTTTTGGTAGCCTTGTAACTCACACTCTTTCTGCCATCGGGTTTTATTTAATAAGCGCAAATCAATCAGCTGAAAATGAATCTTACTATTATTCTATGGAATCAATGATATATTCTGAATCATTTGCGAGACAAAGTGCTTTACAGATCTGTTTATCAATTGATCTAAAGCAATTATTGACAAAAAATAAAAGTAAAGTTCAATCTATTGCTAAAACGTATGTAGGTATTTGGCGTAAACAAGTTTTTAAACTTATCAAAAAAAATATGATAGAACCGCTTAATTTAGAAAATGTTGTATCAGTGGATACACTCACTGATAATATTAATATGTGCCATAGGAAAATGATTGAAACAATTAGTAAATCTTTCCATAAAAAAATTAATAAAGAAAATTTAAAAAATAAAGCAACAAAGTATTTTAATGGCATAAGAAATACCTATAGAGATACAATCGATTCACTAGAAAATACAAGTGTTTCCTCTGAGAGTTCTAACTAAAGAGCTAGAATTTTCGTTTCTTGCTTCATTTATTAGTGGTTAAAATTTTTTATACACGAAGAAAAATTATAGCCATATTTTCCAATACATTACCATATTTCCTTGATTCATAAGCTCAATATGAATACAATGCTAGTTGTACATTTTAATATTTGAATTAATAATAAACGCACAGGAGTAAATGATATGGACTACATCGTCTGGGATATGGATCGTATAATTTTTCAAATATATGGTCCTTTTGGCATAAGATGGTACAGCCTATTCTTTTTAACTGGCTTTTTAATTGGTTTAAATGTGTTTCAAAAGATGGCTAGAAGTGAAGGCCAAGATGATTCATATGCAGATAATTTACTGTTTTACTTAATTATTGGGACTATTGTTGGTGCTAGGCTTGGTCACTGCTTGTTCTATCAACCTGAATTTTTTCTAAGATACCCACTAGAAATTTTAAAAGTCTGGGAAGGGGGCCTAGCTAGTCATGGAGGATTTTTAGGGGTTATTTGCGCTATTTGGCTTTTTGTTAGCAAAAACAAAAGTTTATCATTTTTATGGGTAGCAGATAGAATATCTTTTCTAGCCCTTATGACTGGTGGGTTTATAAGAATTGGTAACCTCTTTAATTCAGAAATTGTAGGAAGAATTACTGATGTTCCGTGGGCTATAATTTTCAAAAAGGTTGATTCGTACCCTCGTCACCCGTCTCAACTTTATGAAGCAATAGGTTATTTTACAATTAGTTTATGTGTTTACTCATACTACAGATACTGCAATCGTCGCCCACTTGAAGGACGCCTATTAGGTCTCACACTTGCTGGAGGATTTGCTTTCCGGTCATTTATTGAAATATTTAAAGAAAACCAAGTCTCTTTTGAAGAGAATATGCTCATGAATATGGGGCAACTATTAAGTATCCCATTTATTCTACTTGGACTTTATCTTGCTGTAGGGTTACAGAAAAAAAAAGTACAAATAAAAGACAAAGCTAATTCTAAACTTAGTTACAAAGTTTAAGACAAGGATTAACTTTTTTCTCTTGAATTTAACCACAAAACAAGATCATCCATAACTTCTTGCTGCTTTTTCTCATGAAAGATTTCATGTCTCATACCATCATAAAGCTTAAAGTTTAGATCTTTTACACCTATTTTTTTGAAAGATTCATATAACTTAATAAGGCCTTTTCCAAAGTGACTGAGAGAATCCTCTTTACCACCTAAAATGTATATGGGGATGTCCTCGCGAACTTTCTCTTGTGATTGCCGCGAAAAAATATAAGACATTCCTCTAAACAAGTCTTCCCACAAACTTGTTGTACAAGAAAATCCGCAATTTTTATCCTGACTATATTTGTATACTTCAGCTAAATCTGAAGAGATCCAACCATAATCTTTATGATCTTTTCTATAAGTAAAGTTCAAAGTTAAATTATAAATATGGTCTATAATAGAACTACTATTTCTCGTACCGTTTCGCCATTTTTCAAAAGCAATCAAAAATGATAAAGAAACCAAATACCAACGGGGTTCCCAATTTGATCCCGTCAATATCAGTCCATCGAGAGAGTCTCTAAAATCAATCATGAAGTTTTGTGCTAAAAAGGAACCCATACTATGACCTAAAATATAAATTTTTTTATCTGGGAATTTTTTTTGTATTGTTTTATTAATGACTTGAATATCATTGACAATTAGTTCCCATCCACATTCTTCTGAAAAAAAACCTTTTAATTCTTGGTTATTTTCTGCAGTCAATCCATGCCCGCGATGATCAAAAGCGATAACAGTATACCCTGCTCTATTCAAGTGTTTTGCTAGATGGGAATACCTACCACTATGCTCAGCTAAACCATGAATAATTTGAATAATAGCAAGGGGTTTTTCAACAATCCATTGATAACCATATAGTTTATAACCAAGCCCTGTTTGAACAACGTATTGAGTGTCTGTAAACACGGTAGCTCCTTTATTTGTTTCATAGTAAAACGAAAGAAATCTAGCGCATAATTTTTTATCAGTTTCTAAGTCGTCTAAATACCTACGTTAAATTCCGAAGATGGTAATTAGTGTATTCTCCAAAAGTTGAAATACAGCTTCTATTTACGAACGTACAAAAAGACCGAAAAAACCGCCACCAAAAGTCAAGAAATATCCTTTGGTAAAGTTTAACCAAAGAAAAAAATGAAAAAAACTAACATTTATTTTTATCTATAATCTAAAACAATGTTTTTTAAAGTTTTTTTTAAAAAAAACTTTAAAAATTTTAAAAGAAATTCATAAAATTTTCAAAAAATAAAAAAATGGTAAATTTTTAATACCAAGAACCCATAAGCAATTATTATGATTTGACATTATATCGAGAGATCAATAGTTTCAGGCTTTCGATATTCGGCGAAATAAAATTTACGACTTTTTTTATATCAAAAAGTCTTGACAATTTTGCGATTAATAAAAAGTTTTACGTTACAATGTTTACTAAGGGTTTAAAATGTTAACAAAAGATCAAGCTCAAAAAATTGTAGAGTTGACCTCTTCTATTTATCGTCAGGGGATGTCTTGGGTAGTTGAAGTTTCTGACATAAAAACAGGTGTAAAAAGATTAATTAGACAATGCTCAGAACCGAAAGCACAAAGAAATTTGAAGCGTTGGAGAAAAGAGCAAATGGAGCTGCTTCTTAGAGAAGACCAAAGCGCGAAAGCTTACGTCCTTAGGGTTTGGCACCAGCCTGAATCTTGGGATGGTGAAGGAGTGTGGCAATGGGGACAAAAAAACTGGTATGTTACAAAATCTGAAGCTCAAGAAGCCTTAAACAAGAAAGTCGATTTAGAGGATAAATATCAAATTTTTGAAACACCAGTATCGAGTATACCTGGCCATTTTAATGTTGCATAGAAAGATATTAATTTATAAGATTTGAAATTTTGTAGGATTCTTCGATATGTAAAATTTTTGCTTCCATATTTTTACTTTCAACAATAAATGCAAAATTTAGAGAAGACTTATCAGAGAAAGCAAATTGTTTTTTTGCATTTAACGTAATACGAGCAAAGTTTCTAATCTTATATTTATGGCTTCTTGACTTATCCAAGTTCCATTCAGCAGTCATGATATCTCCATTTTTTTGAGGTAAAGAGATTAATACTTCTTCACCTGATTCTGTCTTGACACCGAGAATTAACCATAAATGACCACGGAGAATCTTGTCCTCTAAATTAGAATTATTAACCAACTCTAAATGAACATGGATAAGGTCTTTTGAATTGGTTATTTTTATTCCTTTAAGACCCAAAGGAAAATTTTCCGTTGCTACTTGGGAGTACTTACTTTTTAAATTACTTAGAACATAATCCCATGTCAATTTTGTTTCTTTTTCTTTAGGTTGAATGATGTTTGTCTTAGGCTCATTTGGAGAAATACCTTGTTTGCTGTGTGAAGTACTAACCGGTACTGATGGTTTGGCTAATTTGTTGTTGTTTTCAACACTTTCACTATTAACCAGACTTTTCTCTTTAATTTTGTAGTCTAAAACCTCTTTTTTTAAGTTAAACACCCTATCCTCAAGTTCAACGAGTAATGATGTTGCCTTTCCTCCCCAAATACTTGTTGCAATTAGACAACAGAGCAGAACACCACCAGTACAGCTCAGTAAAAGAAAAGAAATTTTTGAAAAATAAAAGCGAAAAGAACGCTTCGAACCAATATAGATAATACCACCAATTTGATCTTGCACTCTATTTTCTTTTTGATTAAAACGAAGTTTTTTTCTCATACTAACAACCTGGATTTATAAGATAAAAAAAATTTTTTAAACTACTAAATTTGTATATATCTTTGTTATATTTATGTTTTTATCTATTTTTTATTTTTAATCTATATTTTACTTTAATGACTCTTAATAGGACCAATATTTTTTCTACACAGAAAATTTCCAAGATTTATTTACCAAATGGCAAATGAAAAATAAAGCTTTAAAGCGTTTTTCCGAATAATTATTAGTAATATTTAATCATTAGGAAAGAAAAATGCCAACTATAAAATTAATTATTATTATCATATCATGTATAATAATATGCCAATGTGCGGAACAGAATAATGATACATCCGGATCAACAGTCACAACATCTGGTGCTCAAAGTGATAATCTTTTAGCAAGAGCGATGGAAAAGGCACAAGCTGAAAACAGCGGAGAAGGCTCATCAGCGATAAATAGCTATGAAAAAGTGTCAATTGGTGATCGCTTTAATAGAAATCAACTTATCGATCGAAGCGACCCAGAAGATTCCGGAAAAACTTTCAGAATAAAAAGGATTCCATATTATACGGTAATTTATGCTGATTGGAGAAAAGAGGTTTGGCCAGGACACTCTAAAGCGATGGAAAATTTTTTCAATGAATGCCAATGGTACATGCCTTTTGTAGAAGGAGCTATTATAGGTACAACCCTTGCTCTTCCTTTTAGCATGTTAAGTATGCCAACGTTAGCAACAGCAGCTATAATGATAGGAGGAGGAGCATCTTCGGGCACAGGAATTTATGAACAAAGCAAAAATAAGAGTACTTGTAAAGAGTCTCTTTTTAACGCTCCACCAGCTGAATCATCAGCACTTTTTACTATTCACCAAGCAAAAACAACTGCAGCACTTGATGAAAGTTCAATCTTGAATTTTGAAACATATAGATCCATCGGACATACAGTATCTGCATTGGACGAGTACCCAAATAAAAAAGAGATCTTTCCAGAAGAAAAAACAGCTGTTATAGCAAGTATTGGCGATCCTCAAGAGACATATTACGACATGATGGCTCCCATAGATTACGAACTAGTTTATAAAGTTACTGGCGAAGATTTTGCCCAAGTACAAGCACAATGCCAAACAGGTACTTATATGATGAATGACCCTAGAGGTATGACTATCTGTCCACACACCCAAGGTCTAATTGGAACTCAAATGTATGATTATGCTATTCAATTACAAAGGACAGCAATAAAAAGAAACCTTGCTTTATGGAAACCTATTCCTCCTAAAGGTTATAAATGCTTGGGTTATCTTGCTACAAATAATTGGGAATCAAAACCAAGGTTTTTTATGGGTGCTGCTGGTGATTTAGATTCTTCTTATCATTACCAAACTTATACAGCACTGGTTAAAGCTTTTGGAGAATCAGCAACCACAAACTTTGATAATGCGATTTGGTGTATAGCCGAAAGTTATCTAACCTTGGCTAGAATTGACGATATACCTGTAGCTGAAATAGAAACTACCGACATTTTTGATTCAAACAAAAAATTCAAGGTCTTTATAGTAAAAACAAAAGCCTTAACAAAAGATGATTCTGGTTACAAAGAAGATGAACCTGGTTATGATGGCTTAAATACATTTCAAGTTATTTATACATCTAATCCTGACTTATCAAATTGGCCAAATATTAAGCGCCTGTATGAACTGCAACGTATTTGTCATACTGTACCTTTCTCTGAAAAAGCAGAATGCAAAGATAAAGCAGACTTGGATGAATCTTTCCTTTTTTGGACCTTTAAGAAAAATATAATTAGAGAAATGCCCGATCTTGAAAAAACTACTACCACCCCTCAATAATAATCTCTTTATACAGAATACATATTGATACGATAATTGATATAGTACTAAGAAGTAGCTTAAATCTCATTTTTCAACTTGAATTTATAGATTCATTAAATTAATACTGAATAAGTAAACTCTCACATAACTAATTGAAAGTATGGAATGATATGAAAATTATATCTTTCTTCCTCTTTGTCTCTATGTATTTAAACAGCTGTGGTGAAGAGAGCCTTTTAAACGATTTGTCTGACAAAAAAAAATATAAACTTCACAACACTAGATTTTTGTATAAAAAAAAAATATCTGATCTAGAAAGAAAAATAAATCTAACGGAAAAAGATAAAGAATTTGAAGATAAAATCGAATTAAAAATAGAAAGGAATCTATATATTGAACTATTAAAAAATCAAGATAACTTATCTTATTTAGATGAATCAGCAATAAGAAAAAAATACCAAACTTTAAAAAGTATCATTTATAAAACCAAAAGTAAAAAACATAAGTATTTGAATAGATTTGAATTTACAAATAACCTACGGGAAAGTAAAGATAGTTTGTATGAAGGACCCAACTATAACTTAATCTATCATCCTTTAGTTTTAGAAGAAGTTCTTCGTGTTTTTAATGATTTTGGTCAACTATATATAAATGAAACACTTAACGATCAGGGAAAATATGAGGCTAAATCGATAAAAGTAAGAAGGCCTTGGTCTGGTTATTGGTATCCATTCAATAACAACAGCCTTTATAGTGGAGTAAACTCACCTTTACAAAAATTTGACCAATTAGCCCAAAAACTAAATAAAATATCTAATTCTGCTGATAAGGAAAAATTTCTTCATGAATCATTTAACCCTTCGGGATGGGAAGGACTTTGTGACGCATGGTCATTAGCAGCAGTTACGACAGACGAGCCACAAAAAGAATTAAGAACTAAAGGAATCAATTTTTCTGTAGCAGATCAAAAAGCTCTAGCAACAATTTCTCACTTGAAATACCCATACACTCAATATGGTATATCTTATAAAGGAAATGCTGAGACGGATGGAACATACCAAGACATCAAACCGGAAGCTTTTCATAAAATAGTAACCAGTGTTCTTGGAGAACAAAAAAGAGCAATCATAATCGATGACATGGCAGGAATACAAGTATGGAACAAACCACTTTATAGATACCGATGGATTATAAAAAACGACCCGGATCATGAAGAAGCTTTTATTGTTACGGCTTATCCTTGGTTGGTTAGAGAGCGAAAAATGGAATCTAATATTTTGACTTCAAGCAAAGATACAATTGCACCAATTTACAACTATAGACTATATGTTGACAAGACAATAATAAAAGACAATAAATATCTAGTCATAGCTGGTCAATGGATTGGCACTTCTTACAATGACCATCCTGATACAGTTAAAGTACCTCATAAGAATGGTAAGCTTGGATCTCACAACCATGAATTTGATAAAAATATTTCGATATATCAACGTTATCTCTTGAATAGTTCTAAATAAGCTTATAAACATATCTTATAAACACAATAAATATCTGGAGGAACCATGCAAAACATAAAAAAAATTATCAGTTTATCATTTGCCATACCTTTATTTTCTTCAATGTTAAATGCAACTGCTCATCAAGAATCAATTGATACTAAAAAACAAGATCATAATATTATGTCTATTGAAGAACTAAAAAATCATTGTCTACAAATGCGTGGAAATGATCAAATGAAACCTTTCTCTATAAAAGTTGAATGTTCCGGTAAATATACATACTGGACGGAAGAACAAAACTCTACACAATTGCCTGTTACTTCAAACATGTCGGTTCAAACATCTACAAAATGTGGAAGGCATTCAACACCAGAGTCGATATTTGAATCTAATCTAGAGGGACAAAATATCTCGTGTCCAACTTTAATAGAAAAAGAAGTTAGTACTTCAGATGAGATCAACATACCTGTAACGATAAATACTTGTGAAGAATTAGACACTATGGCTTTAGAGACTATGTGTAGAGAAACAATAACAAAATATTGTCAAGACAATACTGTCGACCTTAATCAAGAAGATAATAATCAAAACGGTTATCAACAACAAGTCCAACAAAATGAAACAGAAGGTATGTGTACGTTAAAAACAAAACAAACTGTTGATACATGCTTAAAATACTAAATATTTAACTCTTTAGATGGAAAGGACTAACCAATGAAAAAAATAATAATTGGAGCACTCACTCTTTCAGCTCAATTACTATCATACAGTGTTATTGCAAATGACCATTTAAGTATAGAAGACCTAAAAAGATTATGCCATCAAAATGAACAAAACACCCAAATTATGCCATTTACATCTACTTTTAGCTGTAATGAACAACGAACCTTTTATACTCATACCGGAAATCAAACTATTACTTTAGAAAATAAAAGAGAAACCAATGTAAAAGCATCTCTGAAAGATGGTACAATGGAGTCTTTAGCATTATCAATGCAAAGTAAAAGCTCTGCCGGTAAATATGAGTGTCCTGTCTACGAGCAGATGAAAGCAACAGCTAGATTTACAGTCACAATTAATTCTTGTGATCAACTAGATGAAATAGTAGATGAAAAAGATTTTTGTTCCAAACATTTAGAGCCAGTGTGGAGTGATTGCTCTCACGAAATGACTGGTAGTCCATTTGTTGCTAGGGAAAATAGCCAATGTGAATATGAAAAAACTGGTGTAACTAAATCATGCGTATCAAGTTGTCCTAATGGTGATCAAAAAGATAAAGATCAAAGACAACAAAGCGAGCATTCAAGTTCAAGTGAGTCAAGTGTATCAAGCGAGTCTCAAAGTTCTAGTCAAGCTAGCTCCAGCCAAAACTCAAATGAAAGTTCACAAACTAGTAGCCTAGAAAGCTCAAAGAGTGAAGAAATAAATATGGGTGCTGAAGTAAAAGAAACAACAATAAGTAAAGGGTTTATGCACAATAGTCACCAAGCATTGGAAATTACAAGCGAAGTAGAAGAATTTAGTGTTTTTAGTCAACTTGAAATGAAAAAAGGATTTGTTATAAGTAAAGTAAATGGAAATAGGACAAGGAACTCTCACGATTTAAACACACAGATGAGAAAAGCTCTTAACAGTGGTAAAGTTACTGTTGAGTACCAGAACAATGAAGGGGAGTTTAAAAGCGTAACAGCAAGGGTACAAAGAAATAACAGCTAAAAATTTGTGCTTATTAAATTTTAAGAATTTGCCCCACATAAATTCTAGAATTTTTTAAGCGATTTTGTCGCTTTATTTTAGAAACTGAAGTCCTATATCTTTTAGCAAGTTTAGTAAGATTATCTCCTCTTTTAACTCGATACTTCTTAATATCATAAGACGTTTTTAATCTCACAAGAATTTTTTTACCAGCAATGATCCTATTCGACTTTAGTCCATTTATTTTTTTTATGGTAATAAGTGGAATCTTAAATTTTCTTGAAATACTATAAAGACTATCACCGCGTCGTATTTTATAATAATCAGGGGCTTCATCATTAAAAACTATAGGTCTTAGCGAAGCCACAGATCTTTCGTAGGCATTTTTTGAAAATTGATCAGTTTCTTGAAACCATACCCGATAAGTTTTAGTATAAGCAGGTGTTATGCCAAGTAGCAAATGTGGATTGAATGACTTAAGCTCTTCGCTTGGAATACCTGTACTTTTAGAAATATCATCTAGCCGAACAGGGGAAGGAACATTGATTGAAACAAGTTCAGGCATGGACTTAACATTTGGCATACTAAATCCATATTTATCAGGATGAGCTCCTACCATAAAAGCTGCAATGAACTTCGGAATATAATCTCTAGTTTCTCTTGGAATTGCTTTCATTTTTACAAGTTCCCAATAATCACGACTACCGTGTTTCATAATAGCATTCATTATACGAGACTGCCCTGCATTATATGCTGCCATTGCTAAAAACCATGAATGGAAAACATTATGTAAATCTTTAAGATAATGAGCTGCGGCAATAGTAGCACGGATAGGGTCTTGTCTTTCATCAACGTATCTATCTACGCGCAGCCCGTAACTCCGCGCTGTTGGTGCCATAAATTGCCATATACCCACAGCATTTTTGTGAGAAACAGCTTTATTCTTAAACCCACTTTCAATCATTGCCATATAATAAAAATAAGTAGGAATACCTTGTGCTTTTAGTAAACTTTGTATCATTGATTTATAGTATAAACCATTGGTGAGAAACCTATCAAACTGAGAACGAGATGATTCTGTGTAATATTTAATCCATTTTTCTACTAGCTCTTTATCCTGATGATCTGCAAAAAATAAACTTTGATCAATATCTTCTTCTTCTTCAAGCTCAACCTTTTTGAGAACTTCCTGAGACGATAAACTTAGGTGATCAGTTTGTAAAAAACTCTCGACAAGATCTTCTGAGTCATAACTTTGATAACCATAAGGACGCGTCGTACAAGAAAAGTTAAAAGATAAGATAGCAAGACCAAATAGCACAGTAATTTTTTGTATCATTTGAAAAAAGCCTTTTTAATTTACTAATTCTCTGAAAAAATTAATCAAAATCATCTGCACCATATTATTACATTACATAGAAATTTAGACAAACTTTTTTTACTTAAAATGATATTTTTAAGGTTTCAATCTATATTAGAAATACTTTTCTACGACAGTATTTAAAAAGAAGGGCTAATATAATCTCATAAGAGATTATTGCCGGCAGTATAATCTGTCAAATATTTTGTAGTTTGATTTCTATAATTCGAGAAAAAATATATGAAATAAAATCTTATTTTATAATTAAGCGTTAAAATTATTCAATTTTTTATCAAGTAAATAATTATGAACCTTTACCGTTATGTTTTCTTTGCTTTCAAAGAAAAACTGCTGCTTTTTCTTTTCAAACAAAAGATTATCACTTATTTTACATATACCTTCTATACGTTGATCAAGCTCAACAAGAGAATTAGCAACTTCCTCTTGCGTAAAAGGAAAGAATATATCTTGGGAATAAAAATTTAAAAAACTTTTCTGCTTTTTTACATTCTCTTTTTTAAGAAATTGATCAGCTTCATCGATCACTTTATAAATTAAATTATCATTAAAATATTGAGAAAAAGGTTTCCAGGAGCTATAAAAAGTATAACTTGTTTCTCCTGCCATTAAAACAATTGAGCTAATTCCTATTGGCAACGCTACGGGTGAGCCTAAACCTGCGGTCAAAGCAAATGCTGTTATTGAACTGACAAGCCCAACGCCTCCTATAGCTAGCCTCAAAGACTTGGATTTAGAACTATCTTTTGATGTATATGTAACTTTTGAAGTATAATATGAACGACAGCCACTTGAATAACTATAATTACTATAAAGAAATAACATAAGACAAAAAGTAATTAATACATATAATTTAAGACCATAATTAGGCATAAAATATTCCTTTTATACTTTTTTTATTAATAAATATACTCATTAACATCTTTTTTACAAAAAGTAATTTAATATAATAATAAATTAAAATATTTTATTTCTTGCACAAAAATGTGATATCGATGTTTAAATTTCTATAAAAGTTTTTATAAAAGCGACAAAAAAAAAAATATAATATTTTTTTATAATAGTAAGGCCAATATGAACATAGTAAATTTTAGCTTCAAAGCAATCATAGTATCAACATTCTTTTTATTTAATCACACACATATAAAAGCTAGTAACCTCGAAGAAATCGAGGCCATAGTCTTTGATCTTAATGGTGTTGTTGTTGAAACGAATATTATTGAGTCCTTTAAATTTATAGGTGCAATGAATTTCTTTTATTTTTCTCTAGAAACATTCTTATTACTTGACAGTAAGTATTTTTTAGATGCTCTTAACGAAGTTCCATCAGAAATAGAAAAAAAGTCATATCATAACAATAAACAAATGCCTCCAATAATGATCGAATGGTTAATAGGCCATAGTAACAATAAAGAAATTCTAGAAAGAACGAAGAAAGCTATCAATTCAAGCTTACGAGGACGTAGTGAAAAAATAATATTAAATAAATTATCAAAACTAACTTTCAATCCTTCAATTTTTGGTAAAAACTTTCAATTAAAAAAAGATACTGCACAACTTATAAAAAGAATAAAAGAAAAAACTAAAATTAAAATTTTTGCATTATCTAACTGGGACAAAGAGTCTATTTCATTTCTTAAAGAAAAATTTGGAAATATTTTTTCCCTTTTTGATGGGTTTGTCATATCGGGCGAAGAGAAACATTTAAAACCAGAAAAAGAAATATTTGAGGTACTTATAAATAGGTTTAATCTTAAAAAAGATAAAATTTTATTTTACGATGATGAAATAAAAAACGTCGAAAGTGCTGAAAATTTTGGTATTCAATCTTTTGTTTTTGGAGACAAGACAATCAGTACTATAAATAAATTAATATTTGAATAATAAAGGCTACTTCGACTTTGACAAAAAAGGGTTAGATAACAAAGCCTGGTTTAAAATTCTTTCAATTAATGCTTCGTAACTTGTTCCTGCAGTTGTTACACTTTTTGCAAAATCATCTGATTTAGCTATTGAGGGATTAGGATTTGCTTCAATGAAGTATATATCGCCATTTTCCCTGAGCCTCAAATCAAATCGAACATAACCAGAAAGTCCTAGCGTCTTATAAATTTTCTTTGAATAACAGCGTACTTTATTCTTTAAAGATTTTTCTAACGATGACGCAACAGCACTAATTCCCCAACGCTTACGATAATGATTATCCCACTTTGCATGATATGTAGCAATATTGGGTTTGCCTTGTGGATATTTTGAGAACACAAGTTCCACAGGATTAAAACTTGAGACTCGAGAGCCCCCAATTAATGCAATATATAGTTCTCGACCTTCAATAAATTCTTCGACAATAGAGTGAACTTTAAATCTTGAATAAAGATATTCGACCCTTTTCATGCAGCTTTCCTGCGAAGAAACATATGAAGATTGTGAAATTCCTTCGCTTGCTTCTTGACATAAAGGTTTAACAATTAGAGGATATGTTAAATGTGAAAAATCTTTCTCTTTGGACTTGTTAGAAGCTATTGTAAATTGTGGTATTTTAATCTTATGAAATGATAATATTTCTTTTTGTAGCGCTTTGTTTTTACAAATATGTAAAGACAAAGGATCAGATCCTGTGTATGAAAGACCCATAAGTTTACACAAACTAGCTAAATCTGCTTCATATAACCTATCATGACAAAATGTCTCACAAAGATTAAAAACAATATCTGGCTTTTCCTTTCTTACAAAATCTACAAACTCGTATATATCGTTATAGATACCAAACACTTGGACCGTATGACCAAAAGATTTTAAGACTCGAATAACATCAAGCTCGTCTCTCCAATCTTCATTATAAAGGAGATCTACTATGTTAGATTTATTAAATTTAGAAAAGGGAGCCTCAACTATAACAGTGATTTTAAGTATCTTTTTCTTCATAAGAATGACCTCACTTCAATAAAGCATACCACAAAAATATTAATTAATGATTTATGAAAAATTTTATTTAATCATATATCAAAAGATAATAAGCATAACTGAAGGAAACTAAAGAAAATAGTGCTTTTCCAAAGATCTTTTTAGCCTTCTAATGTCACACATACGATCATATTTTATAGACTTTGGTATTTTACTTTTTACTTCTGAGGTTATTTTATCAATATACAATAGCTTTTGCAAAGCAAGAGGTGAAGATCTGTAGAAGTACTTCCACTGTTTTTTACTGTACTTTAACCAAACTGCAAATGTCTCTGCGAAGTCTTCATCTGGATGAGCTTGAGCATAACAATCTTCTAAATTTTTCACATAATCTCGTGTAGTTGGATCAAAAGAATAGTTGTCAGGATCATATTTTTTTCGTGGATTACCAAAAATTTTTTTCCACTCAGATGTTTTTGAAAACTCATAAGCATGATCGAAGCAGTGTCCGATTTCATGTCTTAGTAAACGTAAACACCACTCATCAGTTCCACCTTCAACGTTACCTGTATGCTTTTTTTCAAGCTCGCGAAGCCTTTTATTAAATAAATAAAAAGGAATTGAAATAGAAAGAGTTCCCGAAGGAGAAAACCACTCGTCTCCTATATAAATTTTTGGCTTTAAATAAAGAAACCCCCTTTTACCCAACTCATTTAAAACAACACCAAACTGTTTTGAAACACACGAATCTTGTATCGATAAATTTAAATCACATAGTCTTAATTTAATTAATTTTTGATAACTTAAATTATTAATATTCACCTGATAAACCTTAACCTCTTTTATTTACTGCTTTGATGAATCTAATTTAGATATAGTCTGGACTCGGCATCTTAGTATGAGAAGATATGCTTTAAACCAGAAGAAAAAATATAAAAAATTAAGTTCTGATAATCACTTATAAATGAATTCGAAAAACTTGCAAGTAAAATACTCGATGAAGATAATTAGCACAATAATATCAGCTGATTAATTTCTACCTAGTTTTTAAAATATAGATCTTATTTAAATATTTTTACAAGGCAAAATCTTCCGACAACTAAGGAAAAAATGAGAAGAAGAGAAAGAACAGGCTTGGGGCCTAGGGCCTTTAAGAAAAAATAGACTAAGATACCCCATGTTGAGGGATTGAAACTTGGTCAGGTAGAGAGGTAGTGTTTATTATTTCTTTTTGAATAAGGGTACGAGCTTTAGTTCTTTCCCTGTACTCTTTCTTTTTTAATGCTATTTTTTCTTTATTGTTTTCGCGATAGAGTTTCGTCTTTTCTGCTACTGTACCCTTGTTTTTTTGATACCAATTACGCGCATATTCGGCTATGGTCATTTTATTCTTTTCTCGGTAAATCTTGGCTCTTCTTGCAATTTCTTCTTTATTCTTTTCGCGATACTTTTTAGCATAGAGCGCAATTGATTCTTTATTTTTATCCCTATAGACTTTACGCCGCTGTGCTATACGATCTTTATTTTTTTGATAGTACTCTCTTGCATAAGCAATTTTTTCCTCTTTAGTTTTTTTCCTCCTCCCCTTTACAGCCTCGGCAAATTCACTGCTTTCTTGCAACTTACCTTTTAGAAAGGATCCGCTAACTCGTTCAGATTTTATTCCATCAATCATTACAGACTCTTCTGATAAAACTTGATTACCAAAATCTTTAGCCATCAAAAACTCCTCAGTAGAAGTTAATTCGAGCTCCACAATCAGCCAACTCAAATCATTAAACATAATTTTAATTAAGTTTTAAAGGAATTTTTTCCTTTTTAGAAAAGAAGATGATATTAGTGGAAAAAATATTTCCACCCTATAGGAAAAATTTGTAAGTGGTTAATTTCTATCCAAGTTTTCAAACTGTTTAAAATTGCTTTTGCTTATAAACTTTTAAAATATAAAATACTTTACTTTTTACTTCGCCATAGTGTACCTTTTTGAATATTTTTTTGACTCATGTAGTACCCTAGTTCTTCCTCTCGTACGGACAGATTAGACTGCTACTATGGCTTACAATATGGTTTCTAATAATACTCTTATGATTCAAGTTTATAAAGGCAGACAACAAAATGATCGATCAATATTTAAGTTCGACTTTAAAAAATTATGAAACAAAGTACCTAAAGCGTCTTCAAAACATGAGTGCTTATGATGCTAAACATGAAGACAAAACCATTCAGTCAATAAAACAGTTTGCAAGAGAAAATACAGAACCCTACAGTAGAAAATGTACTGTAGGTCACTTTACAGCATCATCTTTCTTGCTTAACTCAAATATGACCCATACCGTTTTAACTCACCATAAAAAACTAAATCTTTGGCTACAATTAGGTGGACACGCTGATAATTGTCCTTTTCTTCATGAGGTAGCATTAAAAGAGGCTTATGAAGAAAGTGGACTGTCAAGAATTCACTTTCTTAGGTGCAATTTTCTTGCCTCAGAAAGCCTCAATGTACCATTTGATATAGATATACATAAAATCCCAGAAAATCAAAGTGACATGGCACATCTTCATTTTGATTTCCGTTATCTTTTAATTAGTCCTGAAAATAAGCTTGTTAAATCTGATGAATCTCATGACATAAAATGGATTGAAATACATAAAATACATGAAATTACTAATGATCAAAGCATCTTGCGGATGGTAAAGAAATTTAATTACCTCAAAAGTCAGAATTTTATTCTGCATAACAAATAAGATTATTGTTTCAACAGAAAGAACAAAAAAGAATTTTAAAAAATAATATGCAAGAAAAACCACTGCTATAAAATGAAATAATAAGGGCAACTCTATTTAACACCACAAAAACTTTAAGCGCAAGAAGACATAAAAACAGTAGATAAGACCCTGAATTTTTATCAAAAAATTTTTTAGGAGTTTTTTCTAAATCAAAAACTCCATGCGTAATTTTCAACTGGAATTTTTGAAATCTAAAGTAAAGAGTCAACCTAGCTCTCTTTATAAAAAATTATGATTTTTTCTAATATATCATTCTAGGATTGCTTTATTATATCATGGATGCTATTTAGGCGTATTACTAACTAACGTTTCATTAATGAAATGTAACTTGGGCTCAAAGTGTGAGTTAGAACTCTTAAGAGCTATTAATGTTAACCATCTAACCCTAAAATGTTGAAAGAGAGATAGAAATTTATGAACTCTGCAAAATCAAACCTTGTCGGCTTTGATATAAGCTGGGATGAACAAGACTCAGAGTTTGACCTTCAGGATCAGACACAAGATAATGAATTTAAAGAACTTTTGGAGAGCTATAATACAGGATCAGAGGTCCGCGAAGGATCTATAGTTGAAGGGCTTATCGTTGGAATAGCCAATGATTGCGTCCAAATTGATATAGGCCATAAAACTGACGGTGAAGTTCCTGTCCAGGAGTTTAAAAATTCAGAAGGAGAAATGGTCCTCAAGATTGGCGATAAAGTAGAAGTTTATCTAGACTCTTTTGAAGACAACGATGGGGAAATGATTCTTAGCCGCGAAAGAGCAGAGATGCTAAGGGCTTGGGACCGTATTTCAGTTGCTTATGAAAACGATGAAATCATCGAAGGAGAAGTCATCGCTCGAGTGAAGGGTGGACTTTCCGTAGATATTGGTGTCAAAGCATTTTTACCAGGATCTCAAGTTGACCTTCGACCGGTCAAAAACTTAGACAAACTTATAAATAATAAGTTTAAATTCAAGATCATTAAGTTCAATAAGAAACGTGGCAATATAGTTCTCAGTAGAAGAGTTCTTCTTGAACAAGACAGAGAAAAACTTAGAACAGAAACACTAGACAACCTTAAAACAGGCGCTGTTTTAAAAGGAATCGTAAAAAATATAACTGACTACGGTGCCTTTATAGATTTAGGCGGTGTAGATGGTCTATTACATATTACTGATATGTCCTGGGGACGAATTAACCACCCAACGCAATTATTTGAAATTGGACAAGAAATTGAAATTAAAATTTTAAGTTATGATGATACCCGCCAAAGAGTTTCGCTTGGCTATAAACAGCTTCAAGAAGATCCATGGTTGAAAGCTTCACAAAAATACACCGTTGACAAAAAAACGAAGGGTGTTGTGGTTAGCCTAACAGATTACGGAGCATTTTTAGAGCTTGAAGATGGCATCGAAGGCTTGATTCACATAAGCGAAATGTCTTGGTCAAAACGTGTTCGTCATCCTTCAAAGTTAGTTTCTTTGGGTGATGAGGTTGATGTAATTGTCTTATCTATCGATGCTGAGTCAAGACGTATAAGCTTAGGTATGAAGCAAATGGAGCCTAACCCTTGGGAGCTTGTAAAAGAAAAATACCAAGTTGGTGATGTTATAAGAGGAAAAATTAGAAATATAACAGACTTTGGACTTTTCATCGGAATAGAAGATGGCATTGATGGCTTGATTCATATCTCTGATATCAGCTGGACAGAAAGAGTCAAACACCCGGGTGATAACTACAAAAAAGCACAAGAGGTAGAAGCAAAAATTCTACAAATTGATACTGAAGGTGAAAAATTTTCTCTTGGTATCAAACAATTAACACCAGACCCATGGGAAGAAGCGTCCAAAAGCTTCCCTCCTGGAACAAAGGGTCAGGGAACAATAACTAAACTAACAGACTTTGGTGCTTTCGTTGAGATTTCTCCAGGCATCGAAGGTATGATTCATGTAAGTGAACTTGATGTGGCAGCAATTGACAAGCCAGAAGAAGTTGTAAAAAAAGACCAAGTCATAGATTTCATAGTCTTATCAACAGACTCTGATGAAAGGAAGTTCTCTCTTTCAAGAAAAGCTCATATGAAAGGCTTGGAAGGAGATAAGCTGAAAGAGTATCTATCCACTGTAAGTGACCCTCAGACAGCATTCGCAGATGCTTTTACTCAAGCAAAAGACTTAGGTACAGAGACTGCCTCCGAGGAAAAGCCTTTAGAAGATAAAGAGGAAAAGAAAGCCGACGACAAGATCTAAAAAGTCTTGGTCTAACTGTCTAACTTAGAAAGTGTTTATCACACATCTACAATCAGTATGTCGATAAACACTTTCAGTTTCCATTAAATACTTTGGTCTGAAATAGATTTAGACTCTCCCAGAAAAAGATATTAAAAATCAAGGAAAATCAATTGCCTGGAAAATTAACTATTACGCGAAAAATTTCCTATGATACTTTTGTACAGGTAATGGAGAAAAAAGGTGCTCCAGACTCCCTTGCCGAAAATATCATCGCTCAAAGAAAATACACCTTGAGCAAACTAGATCGTCGTTTTGTGAAAGAGCTTTTGTTTGGTAGTTTGAGATGGTATGCGAAGCTTTATTGGATTCTCCAAAAAACATCTAATAGGGACCTGGATAAAGTTACCGCACAAATTAAAACAGCACTAATTCTAGGATCTTATCAGATTTTTTATATGAGTAAAGTACCAGACAGGTCTGCCGTTAATGAAAGCGTTGAATACATTAGGTACGCAGGCCAAGCAAATGCTGTAAAATTTGTTAACGGTATTTTGCGAACTATTTCACGAAGAGCTGAGTACTTTCCTAAACCAGACAAGAACAAACATCCTTCCCAATATCTAGCTCTACAGTATGCTCATCCAAAATGGCTTGTTGACAGATGGTCGAAAAGATTTAATTTTGAAAGATTAAAAATCATTTTAAATGCTAATAATCAACAAGCACCGAATACGATTCGAGTCAATTCGCAAAAGGTACCAGCTCATGATTTGTTGAACTTTAAGCAATCAATTTTGAGGGAAGATAAAAATACAGTTTATAACAAATCTCTTGCTACATGCTTAGTCTTGAAAGATAGCCCAAACTTGGAAATAGGAAGTCAATTTGCGGAAGGTAAATACACAATTCAAGATGGCTCATCCCAATTAGTTGGGCACTTGGTTCAGCCCAAAGAGGGGGAATATATCATTGATGCCTGTGTTGGTCCTGGGGGAAAATCTGGTCATATTGTTGAACTATCAAAAGGCAAAGCAAAGGTTACAGCTGTTGACTTTTCTCTCGCGCAAATAAATAAAGCAAAGACAAACCTTCTAAGGCTTGGACATGATAAAATAGAATTTGTCTGCCAAGACTTTCTTGATTTTACTCCAACGCAAAAGCCAGATAAAATCTTACTGGATGCCCCATGCTCCGGACTAGGAGTCTTAAGAAAACACCCAGAAGGAAAGTGGTTAAAAAGTCCTCGAATTGTTCATAATATGGCTAGAAGACAACAAGCACTTCTAAAACACAGTTTACAAATACTTAAAGACGGCGGAGAAATAATCTATTCTGTATGCTCATTCGAAGAAGAAGAAACAATTAAGCAAAAAGAATGGTTAGAACGAGAATATAAAGACGCGGTTAGCTTTCCAGAGTTAAGTACAAGATTACCGGAAAATTATAAGTATTTACTGACAAAAGAAAATATACTTCTTATCCTACCTGGAAATAAGTACTCTATGGATGGTTTCGGAGCATTCATAATCAGGAAAAATGAAAGTGTTTCTAATTGTCGCCAGGCTAAATAAAAATCGTTCAGTGTATTCCCGTCGATTTTGAATTTGCTCTTCATACACCTATTGATTATCCTAGTCAGTTTCTATCATGAAGAATGAAGTGTCTAACCAGGGTTTTCATGTTCCTTGTCCTTAATATTCATCTATGCAATACTAATCAAGAGAACTTTAATTGTTTAGTAAGAAAATAACTACTTTTATTCTAAGCTTAAGTTAACTTATCTATAAATCTTAGTGAGGATTCTTTCTATGCGAAAAGGAAATATTGGTGTATATCTACTTGCATTTTTTATTGTTGCTTGTACAAAAATGTGTTCTGTTAGCAGAAAAGATTTGACTCCTGAGCAAGTTGTTGAAAATTATTTACAAATTGCTTTTAATATGAAAGATGTAAGTCAAAGAGCTTTGTTATTGGAATATACGACAGATGAATTAAAAGTTGCAATTTCTGGAGCAACAGAAGGAAGTCTCCAAGCTGCATACATAAAACCAAGGTATAATCTCAAAAGCTGGTCATTTATTGACAGAGTTGACAGAACACCTAGAGCTGTTGAACTCTCATATCGAGTTGAATATGACGAACTGCCTGAAAGTGGAAAAATATCAGAGCAAGTATCTGTGGAAACAAAAAATACCGTTCTACTCATAAAAAAAGATCATAAATGGTTTATTAAAGACGTTATAGGAAGTAACACAGCTATTGAGTTCCCTATTCTAAAACAATCAAAAATTAAAGTCTCTCAATAAATTAAATCTATTCCTTAATTATTTATGCTTCTAGAACGAATTATATTAAAAATTTTCATATCTTGAGTCAAAGTAAGTTTTCTGTAGCTTTTAACCCGAATGCTTTTTAATTGAAAATATTCGTCAATTAATTTATAAATATTTTTAGTATTTTTAGTTAAAGAAGCTTTATTAAGAAAACTAGAAACAAGATTATCTTTCGGATTTTCTTGGCTGATTAATTTCAAAGCTTCCTGTCTACATAAACTAGAATCTAAAGTATAAATAAGAAAAAATAAATAACCTAGAAATCCATGTGACTTTAAACTAGAAAAATAATTTACTAGTCTCCCTAAATGAAGTGAAAGATTTCTTGAAGACAAACTATCAGGTTGATTATTTCCAATATTGTGAATAAACTCAGCAAAAAATGAAGTTGTTTCAAGAGGTTTTGTTAACATCATTTTCAGAATAAGTCTATAAAGCTTTTCCTGAAATTCAGTATTACAATGTAATGCTCCATGGAATATTTTTAGGTGACATATATATATCGTATTTTTTCTTTTTGGATGGATATTAAGTTGAAACAACCCAGAAAGTACAGCAACCCCGAATCGATCCATTAATCGATTAAATTGGTTAAACTCCTCTGTTTTGTTGTTGAATGAACTAAAGTATTCGATTAAACAAATTTTAATAACAAAACTACTATTATTACTGTAGGACACCAGATGATTATCAATCTGATTCATCTGCTCTAAAAAATATTCCTTATCTTCACTGTTTAATAAAAATTTTGATTCTTTTAGA
>PASJ01000094.1 GCA_002711925.1 Pseudobdellovibrionaceae bacterium
ATAAAAAGTATTCAGATAAAAGCCAAAATTCTTGTTAGAGATCTTCGTTTACTAAATATGGAAAAGGAAGCCGATGAATTAATTAAATTAATTGAGATGAGCAATGATTTTTCAGAAAGGCAATAAGTTATGACGGCATCAAATAAAAAAAATATTTTCATTATACTTCTTGCAATACTGTCATCCTCAAAAACACAATCTCATACACAAAAGGAGGTAAGTAATAATACCGCAAAAAATTGGGAACTTTCTTTTGGTTCAACATTAATTTTTCTCAAAGACACGGATAATCAAAAAATAAAGAATGAAGAAAAAATTGTTATTCCAACAAACGCTGCCTTATTTAATATTAACTACTTATATAGTAGCAAACTATCTCTTTTTCTTTTTTTTAATCTTCCAGTAGAAGAACAAAAATTTATTACAAATAATCAAATTTCATCAGAAAAATCATCTCCAAGCTTTGGCCTTGGAGGACTTTATAAACTGTGGCAAAAAGATTTAAATAAAGATAGTATCTTCAAACTTGATATGTGTCTTTCTCCTTTAGCTGTTATTAATTCAGCAGGATGGCCAAAGGCTTCTTTTCTTTACGGAAGTCGGTTGTTTCTTGGCAAAAAGGAGGGCGTTTTTATGTATCTTGGTTTTTCTAGAACATACGGGTTTGAAGGTAATATGTTATGGTATGGTGTTGGTCAAAGCTTTTAGGTGAAATATGATGAAAAGTAATACCAAAGAAAATAATACTGAAAAAAAAAGAATCTTAATTATCGGATGTGGGTATATTGGTCAAAGTCTTTGTGATAAATTACTCGAAAAAAATTATCTCATAACGACTGTAAATAGATCAAAAGTAATTAAGCAAGCAACAAGTAGTTTACAAATTGATGTTTCTAAGCCATATGAGATAGATGGAACATTTGATACTGTAATTTACTCTGTATCAGCAGAAAGCTACACAAAAGAAAGCTATAATAACGCTTATTCTCTTGGTGTCGCAAACACAATAAAAGCTCTTAAACGCAAGAACCAAAAACCGCATTTTATCTTCACTTCGAGTACAAGTGTTTTTTCAGAAAACAAAGGGAAATGGGTTACAGAAGAATCTGCGGTGCAATCAAATCATTTTGCTAGTCAAAGTATACTGGAAGGAGAGTCTTTTGTTAAAACAAGCCTTCTTCCCTATTCAATAGTTCGTTTTTCCGGGATCTATGGACCGAAAAGAGACCGACTTATTCAAAAAATCAAAGAAAAAAAGCTCAAACTAAAAAGTAAAAACCTTATATCAAATCGTATTCATAAAGAAGACTGCGTTGGCGTATTATTACACCTTATACAAAAAAATAATGACGCATCCTTATATATTGCTTCAGATGATAATCCAAGTGACTATAATGAGATTCTTGTGTGGCTAAAGAATGAACTTGGAATTAAAGAAAATATTTTAGTAGAAGCAACAGAAGAAAAGAACAAACATATGTCAAATAAAAAATGTTCTAATAAAAAAATCACACAAGATGGTTACAAATTTATATACCCCTCATACCAAGAAGGATTTTCCCAAATTTTAAAAGATCAAATGCTAAAAAATTAAAATCAGAACAAAGGAAACACCATGCCTATTGAAAAAAATGAGCTAACAAAATCCGTTCATGCAGGTCTTACAACAGAAAAAACAACAGGAGCAGTCATTGCTCCTATTTTTCAAACGTCAACTTTTGAACAAATTTCACCTGGAGAAACTAAAGGTTTTGATTACTCAAGAGGCGGTAATCCCACAAGAGGTCTTCTAGAAGAAGCTTTAGCAAAGCTTGAAGAAGCAAAATTTGGACTTGCATTTTCTTCAGGCCTGGCTGCAGAGCAAGCTATTATACAGATACTAGATAAAGACTCACACATTATTGTCTCTGATGATGTTTACGGCGGAACAGGCAGACTGTTTCGACAAATTTATGAAAAATACGGCTTAAGTTTTGATTTTGTTGATATGTCAAATATTGAAAACATCAAAAACAAAATTAATAATAAAACAAAAATGATATGGATTGAAACTCCAACCAACCCAACACTTAAACTTGTTGACATCAAGGAAAGTTGTAAGCTAGCAAAAAATAGTGATATTACGGTTGTTGTTGATAATACTTTTTGTTCTCCTGTTTTCCAAAGTCCTTTAAGTCTAGGTGCTGATATAGTCGTTCATAGTACAACAAAATACATTGGGGGACACTCTGACCTTATTGGTGGCGCTATTATGACGTCGAACGAAAAAGTATACGAGAGATTATCCTTTGTACAAAAAGCTGTAGGAGCAGTTCCAAGCCCCATAGAGTGCTTTCTAACTTTAAGAAGTATAAAAACTCTTGCTTTAAGAATGGGGCAACATGAAAAAAATGCATTTAATGTAGCAAAGTATTTGACTGAGCAGAAAAAAATCAAGAATGTTATCTACCCCGGCCTAGAAAGTCACCCCCAGTACGATTTAGCTAAGAAGCAAATGAAAGGTTTCTCTGGCATAATTAGCTTCACTTGGAACGGACCATATGAGGAGCTTGTGAAATTCACTCAATCTTTAGAACTTATAATATTAGCTGAAAGCTTAGGTGGAGTTGAATCATTAATCAATCATCCGGAGAAAATGACTCACGGCTCTGTTCCAAAGGGTTTAAGAGAAAAACTTGGCATTGATGAAAAACTTTTAAGGCTTTCTGTTGGAATAGAAAATTCAGACGATATTATTAAAGATCTTGATAAAGCTATAAAGCTGTCATCATTGAGCTAATTTTTTTGTGAAACTAAAGAAAGGTCCTAAAAGGTGGCGGAGAGAGAGGGATTCGAACCCTCGGAGCAGTTACCCACTCGCTGCCTTAGCAAGGCAGTGCTTTCGGCCACTCAGCCATCTCTCCATATCTGGAATAACTTTATTTGGCGGAGAGAGAGGGATTCGAACCCCCGGTAGATTGCTCTACAACGGTTTTCAAAACCGCCGCCTTAAGCCACTCGGCCATCTCTCCTTAAATAAATTGACGAGCTTATCAAAAAAATTTCTTCTTCAACAAACCATCAGTCGATGAAAATTACCAATTTATAAAAAAAAGTCAATTGAGAACTGAGCTGCTAAGAAAAAATAATTTTTTCTTAGGTAAATAAAAATATTTACATGAAACAATTTAATAAGATTTTCGCAATGTAGCGATTCTTTCTTCTAAAGGAGGGTGAGAGCTAAAAAAAGACGCCCAAGA
This sequence comes from Pseudobdellovibrionaceae bacterium, assembly GCA_002711925.1. GTDB lineage: Bacteria > Bdellovibrionota_B > Oligoflexia > Oligoflexales > Bog-1112. The sequence continues at coordinate 3,240 of PASJ01000094.1, forward strand.
CTTTTGACTAGACGAAATTTTAAAGTTAGCCAGACTGTCTGACTGAGACCCTGCGAAATATGGCTGATTTTGTTTTGTTAGATTGTTAAGCTTTTCAAGAGCTGATATGATTTTTTCTTTACCAGCTAACTTAGCAGCTCCTGCGTCTGCACGATATTCTCTAAACCGAGAAAACCAAGCTACAACAACAGCACCAAGCATGCCAAAAACGACATAAAAAGCCATCTCTATCGCCATAACCATAAAATAATTTGGGCTAGACTCTTCATCATCACCTTGCATAGAATTAGCTAGAGCCCAAGCTGCGGCTTTAGCAAAAAACATAACAAATGCATTAATGACACCTTGTATCAATGTTAGAGTCACCATGTCGCCATTAGCAATATGTGCAACTTCATGCGCAACAACTCCTTCTACTTCGGCTTCATTCATGGAATGCAAAAGACCAGAGGAAACAGCAACAAGTGAATTCGATCGCGTAGGCCCAGTTGCGAAGGCATTAACCTCGGGGCTATCATAAATTGCAACATCTGGATTTTTAGGCAAACCAGCAACACTTGATAAGCGGTGTACCATAGTCAAAAGCTGAGACTCTAGTTGATTGGCGTTTCCAGCCTTGATCACCTTGAGCCTCATCATCCAAACAGCCATTTTTTTTGATATAAGAAGAGAGATAAAGGCACCGACCATACCGTATAATAAACAAAAGACCAGTAATGCAGAATAATCAATACCGGCTTTTGTCATGTAATGATTGACTCCCAGTAGGTTCATCACAAGCATGACGGTAAACATCACAGCAAAGTTTACCATAAGAAAAAGACCAATTCTTTTGAACATTTGACACTCCCGTTTTTTGTTAATTCCAGTCAAATAAATTATAAATGAAACAGACTTTAAGGTAAAAGACCTTTGAACGAAATCTAAGTTCAAAAGAAAAAAGGTCAAGTCACAAAAGAAATAGAAAAAAAGTGAAGCTTCTTTTTTATAACAAACTCTTAATAATCTCGCGTTCTTTTAGGAGTTCGTCTTTTGTAAGCTTGATTTTCTCCTGACAAAAAGAGCTCAGTGGTAAGTTTCTAACGACTTCATATTTTCCTTCGCCCATAGATCTTATTGGAAAGGAAAAAACTAGATCTTTTGGAATGTCATACTCACCTCCTGTGGTTAATACGGCTGCAGAAAACCATTGTCCACTAGGAGTCACATTTATGAAGTTCTTAATATGATCAATACAAGCTGAAGCTGCTGAGGCTGCAGAAGAACTTCCTCGAGCAGCTATGATTTGAGCTCCTCTTTGCTGCACAGTTTGTAGAAAATTATTTTCTAACCAATTTCTATCATCAATAAGATTTAAAACTGGCTGACCTTTAATTGTAGCATTTTCAAAGTCTGGAACCATCGTTGGGCTATGATTACCCCAAATACTGAGATTACCTACATCTTTAACACTGACTCTAGCGCGATTTGCTAACTGAGCTTTAGCGCGATTTTCATCTAAAGACGTCATTGCAGTAAAACGGCTAGAGTCAATGTCTGCGCAATTTTTTAATGCTATTAAAGCATTTGTATTACAAGGGTTCCCTACAACAACTGTTTGTAGGCTTTGATCGGCGTTGAGAAGAGCTTTACCTTGCTCAACAAAAATGGGGCCATTACACTCAATTAAGTCTGCCCGCTCCATTCCCTTACTTCTAGGGCGAGAACCAACTAGAAGGGCCCAGTGAACACCGTCGAAAGCTTGTTTGGGATCGCTGTAAGCATTCACTGATGCTAAGTTAGAAAAAGCACAATCATCAAGCTCAAGTGCAACACCTTCAGCTGCAGAAATAGCCTGAGGCAATTCCAGAAGTTTTAAATGGACTTGAGTATCTTTTCCAAAAACCTCACCACTAGCAAGACGAAATAATAAGCTATATCCAATTTGACCAGCAGCGCCAGTGACTGCGACATTTATACTTTTCATATGAAAAAACTCCCAAGTTAAGTTACTTTAAATCATAAAAAAAATTATATTCATTGATTCATATACCAATAGTTTATAGAAGGGCTATAGTCTGTCAAGTTTGACCAATGAAGCCTTTTACCAGACTTCATAAAATAAAGTATTTTTACTTGATTATGTCGAGTTAGTTTTTTTTGACAAGTACTGCAGCCTAAAACACTTTTTTCTTTTCCATCGAGCTCAATTGCTGTTCTGGCTGAGAAACTATTAAATATGGGCCTTGAACAAAAATAGCAGTTTTTTCTAAAAAGTCCTTTACGAAAAAATCTAACTTTTGTCTTATCCACGAAAACACCTTTGTTGAGCTGTTTAAAAATACAACTCAATTTATCTCGCCTTATTTTACACTCATCTAGAAAACATAAAGCAAGCTTCATTTCAAAATAATCGTAGGATTTTGATGGAATTTTTTGCAATAATATAAGACTACTTTTAACAAGTAGGAGAAAATCTTGATAACTTGTAATTATGTGTTTATCTTGACGAAGAAAAAGAAACTTTTCTTGATCACCAATTCCTTCGACTAAACTTTGTGCTAAAGAAATCATGCGCCTATATATAAAAATTTTTAAGCCTTTTTGAAGCCAGCTGTCTCCCATCTTATTTAAGAGAGCCATACTTTCGATTCCTACCCAAAGAAAGAACCCAAACATTATAACTCCTAGTAAAGATCTTACAATTTATTCAGATAAGTCCACTAATTCAGGCTCAAGTCTAGTAATAAATAACATAAATCGAATCATATGAATTTATTTCTACGAGAAATAAGAAAAAAAGTTAAAAAATATGTTCTTAAAAAAATTTTTCCATAAGAATCAAAAGGTTGTTGCCGAATTTTCATAGCCTTTTGGCCAAGAAACGAGAAAGTCTTGTGCGGTTTGTTGAGAAAAACTATATTGAATAATTATAAAATTTAAATCTTTAACGTTAACTTTGCCTTTAAACTATTGTGCTATAAGCAATACTAGCTTATAAGTTCAGTAAGGCCTGACAACAATGAGTCTGCTTCACGGGAGTCTGTCATCCGTCCTTTTGATCTTCAATTAACAGACGATGGTTTAAACTTTAATAAATCAATTCTTTGGCTTGACTCACTTGTTAATGAAGAAGTTTCTTTTTTATCGTCAGCTTATCAAGAAACAAAAGCCATAAAACTGTCTCAAGTCATTTGTACGGAAGAAACTTCAAAATTTCTCGGCTTAAAGAAAAAAACAACAAAATCACTTATTTGCCAATATCAAAAACCGCTTTGTCTTGGACGCTATAGACTCAAGCTCCTAGCAGCTGGGACTTTACCTGGCAGTGCGTCATTATACATTGAATCTGATGATTATTCGGCTTTATACATGGCACACCCTCATATAAAAACACTCCTTCCCTGCCAAGAACAAGAGACCGAAAAGGCCGACTACCTAATACTTAAAATACAAGAAGATGACTTTTTAACACTTGGTACTTGGTCAAAAACCCAAAAAGACTCTTTCCTTCATAAAATATTTTCTTATGCAGAGAAAAATATTTTTCCAATAATATACAGCCCCGTAATGCCAATTAGTCTAGAGATTTTATATTTACTTTCTAAGTTCAATCTTCATGTAGCCATTCACGATAAAATTTATCAAAAGGCAAAGGTTGTTGAGAAGAAAAGCTTAAACTTTGGTAGCTATAAAAAGTTAAAAATCGAAGACATTGGACAAAAGATTTGTCTAATGCCTATAAATTTTTTGCATAAACACAAGTTCAACAACATTTGTTCATCAAAGCAAGTTCTTGTTGGAAAAAGCTCTCACTTTAAAGATGAAACAGTTGATTTTTTTCCATTAAACAATGAAAATAGATTCAAAAAAATCAACCAAATCATTAAACAAACTTCACCAAAAAAAATATTTGTTACCGGCTCTTATAACAAAAAAAATCTAAGTAAATCAAATACCCTTACTCATATTCAATACCTAAACCCCAATAATCAACCATCTCTTTTCTAAGTAGAAAAAACAAAATCCCAGCCACACAAAAACAGCTCTATCTTTTTATGATAAATTAATAAAGAAGATAAACATTTGATTGTACAAAATCAAAAGTGGAGAAATTATATGACAAAAGAAACAAGAAGAAAAACATCGACACCAAACTCTAATCTAAAAAGATACTTTTCCTTTGTTGGTATAAAAAACTCACACAAAGATGATATCATAATTATTTTTTCACTAACCGCAATAACACTATACCTATTATCGTTGATATCATTCTCTCCATATGACTCATCGTGGTTTTCTGCCTCTTACCCTCAAGGTGATATTAAAAATTGGATAGGATCCTCTGGAGCTTGGTTGAGCTCATTAGTTATTTATTTTTTTGGTATTTGTGCTTGGAGTCTACCATTTCCTTTTTTTGTTTTAATTATGTACCGTACGCCTAGCAAAATAAACATTCCTCAATGCATTGATTTGCTTTTAGGGTGGATATTCTTATTTACTTGTACAACACTTGCCCTAGAAATATATACTCCCTTTATTGAAATCAATGAAGTTACATTTATGAGCGGGGGAACTTCCGGTTTATTTTTAAAAAAATTTTTTTTTAATAATTTAGGAGAAACTGGATCTTACGTTGCAATACCCTCTTTTTTTCTTATCGGTATTACATTTATCTTTAGGTTAAGGATTTTTAGTCAATACCTTCCGTCTTCACTTTCTCTTGTAAAAAAATTATTTAAATACTTATTAATAATAATAAGATCATTGCTGAGTAAGCTAAAAATGTTTTTTTTGCGAGGAAAATTCTTTTTTTCTAAAAAAGAAAAACACAAAACAAAAAGCTCCTCCGTTGTCGAACAAGATAAACCTTTTTGTGATATCTTAAGTGCTGAAAGTCACTCTGTCGTAAAAAATCCAATCATCAACATTCCTCAAGACTTTCAAAGCTACACAAAAAAAATTTTTAATTCTTTTGACCTTGAAAAACATAAACTATCAAAAGAAAAACTGTCTGAGGTGTCTGAAAATATTGAAGTAATACTCAAAAAATTTCAAATAGAAGGAAAAGTTATAAACTCGCGATCTGGTCCCACGGTGACAATTTATGAATTCCAACCGACATTAGGTACAAAGCTATCGAAAATATATAGTTTAATGGATGACCTTGCACTAGCTCTGAAAGTTGACTCTATCTTCATAACACCTGTTAAAAATGAAAGGAGCGTTGGTATTCAAGTGCCAAATGAGAAAAGAGCACTGGTCTATCTTGGCAATATATTGGCAAAAGAAGACAAAAACGACGAGCAACAAAAACTTTCTATTGGACTTGGTTTTACCGAAGTAGGAGAACCTTTTTCGGCAGACTTGGTTCAAATGCCTCATTTACTGATTGCAGGGGCAACAGGCACTGGAAAGTCTGTTTATCTGAACTCTATAATATGTAGTCTTCTTTATCGTTATTCACCAAAAAAGCTACGTTTGCTTCTCATCGACCCGAAAATGCTAGAGCTAAGTATGTATAATGAAATATCACACCTTCTGGCCCCTGTCATTATAGACCCGTCTCAAGCAACAGAAAGTCTAAAATGGCTAGTCAATGAAATGGAAAGAAGATATAAGCTTATGCAAGAATTCAATGTTAGAAGTGTGGACTCATACAATGAAAAAATAAAAACTTCCTCTGCAAACGAAACAGATAATAACACAATACATAAAGAGTTATCATACATTGTTGTTATAATTGATGAGCTGGCCGACTTGATGTTAACTTCTGCTAAAGAAATTGAGAAGCTGATTCAAAGAATTGCTCAAAAAGCTCGAGCTAGTGGTATCCATATGATACTAGCAACCCAACGCCCATCTGTTGACGTCATCACCGGTGTTATTAAAGCAAATTTACCCAGTAGGGTATCTTTCCAAGTCACATCAAAACATGACAGCAGAACTATCCTAGATCAAATGGGAGCTGAAAAACTCCTTGGTAAAGGAGACCTTCTTCTTCTTAAGCCAGGTCAATCTAAGTTAACGAGATTACAAGGACCATTTGTTTCAGACGAAGAAGTCTCTAAGTTTGTAATACTTTGTAAAAAAGACCAATCCTCTTACAATGAAGATCTAATTAGCTGGTTAGAATCGAAAGGGGAAAGAGATTGCGACGAAAAAATCTCAAGATCCGATAAAGATGAAAAATATGAAGAGGCATGTGAAGTTGCAAGAACAAAGAAGTTTATCAGCGTTTCATATTTACAAAGAGAATTGAGAATAGGTTATAACAGAGCTTCGAGAATCGTAGAAAATATGGAACAAGAAAACTTAATTGGCCACACAAATAACTCGAAATACCGCAAATGGATTGCAGAAGATTAAAACTTCCCTTTAAAAACTAAGACTAATTCATTATAATCTTTGATTTTTCCCTATTTTAAAATTCTAATTCCGACTTTTAAAAATAGGTGTTTAAACATTTTTATCGGTAGTAAATTGCAAAATATTTTCAAGCTTGATACTTAGTTTATAGCTAAACTCCTTTTAGTAAAAAATTAAAAAAGGGTAAGTTATTGTTAAGTAGCAAAGAAAAAACAACAGCACTCTATGATAAGCACGTTAACCTTAATGCCAAGATAATAAATTTTCATGGGTGGAGCATGCCAATTTGGTATGAAAGCTCTACCACTGAGCATATGAACGTCAGAAACCATATTGGCTTATTTGATGTCAGCCATATGGGACAAATCTTTATAAGCGGTAAAAATGCACAAAAGTTCCTTCAGCGACTGACAACTAACGATGTTTCTAGACTAGGGGTTGGAGAAGGGCAATACACTTTCCTTTGCAACCATCAAGGTGGAATCGTTGATGATCTGATTTTATACAGGATTAAAGAGGACTCATACTTACTTTGTGTTAACTCTATCAATATAGAAAAAGATTTCTCTTGGCTTCAAAAGAATAAAAAAGACTGTGAAATCATCGAAATTGAAAATCAATCTCAGTACTGGAGTCAACTTGCTGTTCAAGGACCAAAGACTCTCAAAGCACTTATATTTTTGGAAAAAGAGAGTATTTATCAAGAGATATGTCATCTACCTTTCAATCAAATAAGGTCGTTTTCTTATCACAACTCTCAATGTTACATAGCAAGAACAGGATATACAGGTGAGTTTGGATTTGAAATATATGTTAAAAATGAAGCTTGCGTCCCCATGTGGAACTCTATATTAGATTCAGGTCGAGATTTTTCGATTAAACCTATCGGTCTAGCAGCAAGAGATACCTTGAGACTCGAAGCTTCATTTTTTTTGCATGGAAATGATATTAATGAGAATGTTAGCCCCTTTGAAGCTGGAGCTGCTTGGGCTGTGAAGCTGAAAAAAAATAGCTTTATTGGACAAGAGCAACTGATTCAAGAAAAAGAACATGGGAGCTTTCGAAAAATTTTTGCCTTTAAAATGGAAGATCGTGCTATTCCAAGACATGGTATGAATATATACCAAAACAAGAAAAAAATAGGGACGGTAACGAGCGGTGCAAAGTTTCCATCTTTAGACTTCTTTGGAGGGTTAGCACTCATAAACTTAGAAAATTTTAATAAAAACGAAGTATTTTACATAGACATCAGAGGACAAGAAAAAAAAGCTAAGTTAAGCCAAAAACCTTTTTATAAATCTAAAGCTAAATAAAGGAAGAAAGAAATGAACCAAGAAACACTCAAAAGAATGTACACAAAGGATCATGAATGGATTTCTGATAGTCAAGGCCTTGTTTATGTGGGAATCTCTAGCCACGCAATTAGCGAACTGGGAGATATTGTACATATTGAATTGCCGCAAGTTGGAGATAATTTTAAAGCAGGAGAAAGTTTTGGAACTGTCGAATCAACAAAAACAGTTTCAGACATTTATATGCCTGGTGATGGAAAGGTTGTAGATATTAATTCATCCATGCAAGAAAACCCTGAAGCCATCCAAGAAGATCCCTATCAAAAAGGATGGCTAATAAAAATAGAGCTGAAAGATAGGATAAAATCCGACCTTCTAAATCATGAAGACTACCATACATACATTGGAAAAAGCTAAACCACAAAGCAAACTCGTTCTATCCAAATCGCTATGTGATACAATAGTAGAAAAGTTTTAGGAGGAGTTATGGACCAAAAGAACACTTATAAACGTACAACAGAAAAAATAAGTGAATTTTTAAATTTTCTTTCCAAAAAAGAGAATAAGACCAAAATACTTCTTGTAACAACTGGTGGTGGTGGACAGGCCCTTTCTTGGATACTATCACAACCAGGCGCTAGCAACTATCTTTTAGATGCTAAAATACCTTATTCAAAACAAGCAAGTAGAGAAATTTTATCTGCCAGCGACAGTAAGGAACTTAGTTATTGCAGCGAAGCTGTTGCAATTAAAATGGCAAAATTTGCCTACCAAAGAGCCCTTAAATTATACTCACTGGAAAAAAAATCTCTCACTTGTCTTGGAACAACAAAAATTATTGGTGTTGGAGCTTGTGCTAGTTTAGTTTCACAAAAGGAGAAAAAAGGGGATCATAGAGGTTTTGTTTCTATATGTTGTGATGACAACTTTCTAACTTTTTCACTAGAACTAAACAAAAGAAGAAAGATAAGAAGAACTCGTCAAGAAGAAGACAAAATCTTTAGCTTATTGATTTTGCATGCTATAGGTGAAAAAGTAAACTACCCAAGTAAAATCAATTTAATTGAAGAGCACCTTGAAATTAATAAAAATATTAAATTTTCAGACAAGCTAGAAAGAAAAATTGAAAAACATTTTACACTTGAAGAAAACTTACAAAGACTCTCAAATGGTGACATTAAAACACTTTTAATACTTGGAAAAAAAGGAGCTGAGGCAAAAATAGAGTCTTACCAAACTCTCGAAGACTTTAACTTACCCCCTGCTCTAAAAAGCCTTATTTTTCCCGGTTCGTTTAACCCAAAACACAAAGGTCATCATCTTCTTGCTCAAAAAGCTCAACAAGAATACGTTCAAAAAGAAGGTTTACCCCATTACCCTGATATTTTTTTCGAACTTTGTCTTTCCAATGCTGATAAAAAAGAAGATCTAAGTTTAGAAGAAACAAAAAAAAGAATAGATCAAATTCTTCACGATTCATTTCAAAACGATCAGATCCCAAAAGGAGTACTTGTTACTCGAGCACCTCTTTTTATAGAGAAAGCAAGGCTATATCCATCAGCGGCATTCATACTTGGGGTTGACACCTTAAAGCGACTTGTTGAACCTCATTTTTATCAAAAGAGTAAAGACGATAAAGCAAGTATGTTTGATATCATGACTATTCTAAAAGAATTTCATCAACATAAATGTCGACTTATAGTTGGTGGAAGAGTCGATAATGAATCTAAAATATTCCAACAAGCATCTGATCTTGTTGAAAAAACAACAACTTCCTTCTCTGAAAAGGAAACTGTCTCATCCCTTTTGGCAAAGCTGATTATCCCTTTGTCTGAGTCAAATTTTCGCATGGATATTTCATCTACTGAAATTAGAAAAAAATTTCTGCAACAAAAAAAGAAAATTTGAAATTAGAAAAAATTATTGATTTTATTTTTAAATTAAGAGACAATCTTGCATCGTAGATCTTAACCTCAAAATAAAGCTTTAATTACAATTACAAGTGATTCGTTAAACATAAAGACTGACTCACTCTAATGTATTTTTTCTAAGAGTAAAAGTTATGAAACCTAAAGTATTGAATCAAACGTATAATTTTTTTATATTACTCATTATTAATCTGAGTTTAAACGCCTGGGCAAGTCAAGACCATGCACACAAAGGATTTGAAAATAATCCCGGGAAACAATTAAATCGGGCAGACGGATCTTACTCATCCTTAGACGGTAGTATGAATGGTCATAAGTCAGAAAATATCAAAAAACATGAGCCCTTGTGTCTAGGGCACTTGAAAACCTTGCTCCGAGCAAAACCAATAAGCCCCAAAGGTGTTGCTGAAATGGAGCTAAACACTGAGGAAAATGATGAATCTCTTGTAATGATTCATGAAGTGATGTCTCAAAAAGTTTATTCTTTTCCTAATTTTAATGATCCCGATAAACCTTTTTGGTCAAGATTTATTGAAGATTCAGCAATATTGTTTCGAGCACTTCCGATTGATCTACTGGTGGTTGAACATAAACAAGGAAGACGCCTAAGGCAAGAAGATATCGAGTTGTTAAAGCCTGAAGAAATGTCGAGGCACGTCATAAGATTAGCAAAAGACCTAAAAATAAAACTAGCTATCTACGAAGATAAAACAAGTCCTTTTCCACTAAAGTCTTTATCTGTTGTGATTGTTCACCCTAAAGTAGAAACAAAGATTAAGCTACAATCACCAAAGGAATTTCTCCTTGATCAAACCAATATAGATGATGCATCAATACCTCTTTTTGAGTGTCAAGATTGGATTATTGGAGCTTTTTTAGAAAATTTTATGGAAGAAGTTTTTGATAAACAGCTAGAAGATCTGTACTATTTTGATCTGGTCTCAAATAGGGATTTAAAAATATTAAAACTAGGGCTTACAGAAGCTATAATGAGAAGAATGAAAGGCAATAAAAGTGAATGCTTTTCTATCCCCTTCAATAGAAAAAGCTTTGTGCCAGAAAAAAACCCAGCTTTTCTTAGTTATGAAATGAAAAGAAAATCATTTTTCATTCTTGAAGGTGCATTACAAAAAAAACTCGGCAATAATTCTGTAGATTTAGACCAACTTGAAAGAAAATATTTCTTTCGAACCAGAGAAGAACTAAGAAAGAGGACTACAGATCCCATCGAAAACAGGCTACTAGAGATTGTCGAAGACATAGACTCTTTATACTCGGGGCGACCAGCAAAACACACACAAAAGAGCAAAGCCCAGAGGGTTCTAGAGCAAATAGTTCAAGATTTACAAAATTCTAGCAATAGAAATTCACACAAAATAGAGCAAACCTATTCTTCAATCCAAAATAAAGAAAAAATCGATGCAGAAACTTTCGCAAGAGAATCAGAGTCTTGTTACCTTGAAGTTTTAAATGAAATAGATACGTTAAGGTGGGATCGTTTGAAAGAAGCTGCTTTTAAATTTCATGATACAGATCAGCAGGGTAGTATTGCCAAAATAATTAACGAAACCGATTCTGACTTCTGGGACGCGCATTCCATAGAAGAAAAAAGGGTTCGAATGTTTGATACGCTAGAGCTACTGAGTTTAAAAAACTGTAATCATTCCAGTGAAGAGCAAGAGTTGTTATATTGGGTTTATGAGGCAAAAAAGACATGTCAGCACCGAAACAAAAACCCTTTTGAAAGTTTTGACGAAAAGTCTTCACAACTTTTACAAATAATTGAGGGATATAGATCGAAGGAACCCTGCTGCTTGGCTTCTGCATGGTTTTTTCTTTTTAACTCTAGACAAGCTAAGATTAAAAATCAAAGCACCCTTCCTCAAACAAACTATGAGATTATGAGTAAAGAAGAATCTAAAAAAGCGTTGAGACAATACCAAGATTTTCGAGCTAGAAAGTAAAAAAATACCAAATAATTGAATTTCTTCAAACCCTAAGGTGTCGAAAAGGGAGACTTCTGTCAGCAAGCGTCTGTTTTATCATATAATTTTTTAAGTTTCAGGCTAAGAGCCAACTGACATATCATAAAAAAACAAATAATTGCATATTGTTATTGATCTTTGATCATAAGTTTGCTAATTTATTTCAAATATATTACGATCTCCGCTAGGTTTAATACTCATAAAAAAGTTTTCATACCAAATGGGTTCTACCGTAGACTTTCTGACAGATTTTATGCTTCAAAGTAGTTTAAGTAATTCGTCTGAGCATGATTTTGTCGAAGATCGTAAAAAAACATAAAATTAAATCATAATTCAAATACTTTTTTGTTTCAGTAATAATAGGGAGTTTTTTATGTTAGAAAAGATTAGAAAAGCAATCTGGGGTGATTTAAGCGGTGAAGAGTTCAAAAGATTTAGTATGCTTGCTCTCACCCTTCTATTTATAATCGGCACTTATTGGCTCATGAGACCAATTAAAGACGGCCTTTTTGTAAGCCTTGTTGGGAAAAATTATCTTCCTTGGGCAAAAATTCTATCTTTTGCTTTTATCCTTCCACTTGTTTTGTTCTACGCTAAACTCGTTGATCTTGTTGAAAAACACAAACTTTTTTATATTTTATGCTCAGCTTATTCGGTTTTATTTCTTATAATAACATTTCTTTTGAAACACCCTACTATTGGTCTTGACAACACAGTTGCTGACCCAAATAGAGTTCTTGGCTGGGTTATTTACCTTGCTATCGAAAGTTTTGGATCACTTCTTATCTCTCTTTTTTGGTCCTTTGTAGCCAGCTCAACTGATACCAAATCAGCAAAAAAAGGCTATGGGCTTATCATTTTTGGTGCTCAAATTGGTTCTATGACAGGTCCTGCAATTGCTATTAATGCGCAAACTCTCGGTATTCCATTTTTAACAACAATCGTCGCAGTTGGTCTTGCTATCGTTCCTTTCCTCATAAAGTTTTTTATAACTCGTTTTCCTTCTTTAGAGGAAGAAACAAAAATCTCCGAAGAAAAAGCTAAGCCTAAGAAGAAGACCAGTCCTATTGAGGGTCTGAAGCTTTTATTTACTAGAAACTACCTATTGGGTGTACTAGGAATCTCAACACTTTATGAAGTTGTAGGAACGATTCTTGACTTACAATTGAAATTTTTAGCAGCGGATGCTTATGATACTCCTGAAAAACTAACATCATTTTTAGGTATGTTCGGTTTTGCAACAAATGCAACAACCTTTATATTAGCACTTGTAGGAACCAGCTATTTTATTAGAACTTTTGGTCTAACATTTTGTCTTGTAACTTACCCAGTTTGTGTCGCAATTGTTGTTTTAAATGCATGGGCTTTCCCTGTGCTTTGGGTTCTTTTCGGTACAATGATTTTGATCAAAGCATTAAGCTATGCGCTAAACAATCCGTGTAAAGAGATGATGTACATCCCAACCAGTAAAGATGTTAAGTTCAAAGCTAAAAGTGTAATCGATATGTTTGGCGGCAGGAGCGCAAAGGCTGCTGGATCAAGTATTAAAGCTGCAGTCACAACAACAGCTGCTCCAATAGCTTATGGTTCTGTTATCTCTCTAGGTATTATTGCTGTTTGGATTAGTGCAGCTTTATTTGTTGGCCGAACAAATAAAAAACTCACAGAATCTGGAAAAATTATTGAGTAAAATAAAATACTGAGCTTCTTGCATCACTTACCTAAAGAAGCTCAATCCACTCCTGCATCATCATTGAAGATATCTAGTTCTGATACCTAGTATAGAGGGTAAGCAAAAGAGATTGAGGACTCTACACTATCGAGCTTAGAAGCAAAACCTGGCCTTTGTAAAAGTAGAAGATATCGAAACGTAAGCGCATCAAAAGAATAATCAAAACCAAGTCCAAAAGAAGCTCCACCATGAAAGAACAATGTGCTTTCAGATCCTCTTCTTATATTCGATGCATCAAAAATTAGACCAATAGGAAAAACTAAGGATAACCTACTCGAAGAAAGACTCATTGAACTGAGTGTTGCAAGAAAAATAGAGCCTTTAATTAAGTTATTATTAGAACCATTAAATTCTTTTGTCAAAGAATAAGAAGCATCAAAGCGAGCTAGATAACCTAGATGCAGATTATAGTTGTTCATTTCAAATGATTTTATATTTCCGTTTAAAAAACCATTTATTCCAAAAGAGTTACCTAGATAACTGTTAAAAGAACCTGAAAGATAACTGTAGCTTAAACCAAAACCGTAGTATACAAGAGGATCTTTCCCACTTAAACTCGACGCTTGTGTAATAGCACTTTTTTCTTCATGAAGCTTTTTTCCCGTGATCTGAGTTTTATCTTTTCTCAAAGTTAGGTCTACACGTCTATCTTCTGCATGATACTCTTTACCATCATCTCTTTTGGCATAAGCACCCAAAGATTTGAGTTCACCATATGATTTTTTTTCTAGCTGTTCAAATAAAACTCCTCGATCAAAAAAATAACGATATATATTAAATGCTCTTAGTTTAGAAAGTAAGTTGTTTAATTTTTCAGAACCTTGCCTATCTGTATAACCTTCAATAAGAAGGGTGTCTTTTGGATTCTCTTTAAGCCAGGCAACATAACGATTTAAAACATGATATTTATCTTTAGATAAATTATATTCAGCAATCTCAAAATATAAAGATAAATTTTCATTTAATGAAAATAGTGAAAAGTCTTTTGTTTCGTTTTTGTTTTTTGCATCAATTTTACCTATCACAATATCTATCAAGCATAGGTCGTTTTTGTCACGTTTACAATGATCTTCTTTTTTGCTTTCAATATCAAAAAGCTTATAATAAATTTGATAACTATAAACGCCCCTTTGTCTTAAATAATAATAAACTGTATCTTGACGTTCTTGTATAAGATAGTTTTTAAAAAGATCATTTTCAATATCACCCCTCACCTCTGGCGAAACATAATCTATAAAAGAAATCATAATACTTTCATTTTTTTTTAAGTATTTGCTGTAATTTTCCAATTTTTTTATTGAATCAGGCGTTAAGTTATTTGAGCCATTTTCAAACAAAATATAATTGGAGTTTTTTTCCTCAGACAAAACTTCTAGTGATAAAACACTAAAAAAAATCAAAGTTACTAATTTATACAAGTTATATTTATTCATTTTATCCCTCAAAAAAAAAATTCAAAGGAAATATCGGATCTTACAGCATCAACTTTATATAAATTATAAAAAAAATTTGTGATCCTTTGATCTATCAGGGTAACTTGCAAATAATATTAACATTAATAGAAATATTCCTCATTATTAATAAAACTATATTATTTAATTATAAATACTTAATTTTTTTGTAGATTTACCGATAGGTAATAAAATGATTTTAACTTTATATGATTTAAATTGACACAAAGGAGGTCTTAAAATGTTGAACCTAAACTTAATTAGAAACACATTCACAATTTTAATTTTTAATATTTTTCTTACGTCTTGCTTCGACTCATCATCTAGTGACACCAGTAACTTAGTAGATGATGTTGAAAGTAATATACTTTCTCTTGTCGCTGAAGTTGGATTTGACAGTGATGATTTAGAAATTGAATCTTCTTCTACCCTAAGTACAGAGCTAAGTGAAGAACAAAATGGTCTGTTAGATAAATTTATAGACATCACAAAAGAGCTCAAAGAAGAAAAAAGCAAAAAGTGTAGCGACAATTTTTCAGATTTTGCAGATAGTATATCAGCTAAGGAAGATTTAAAAGAACTAATAAAAGAGATAAAAGAAGATGATAGTATTATCGATAAAAAAGAGAAAATGAAAGATCTTTATGAAGACAAAAAAGATATTTTTGAAAAAGGAAAAATTGCTAAAAATGAATGTCAGGAAAAATTTAAAACTGATTTTTTAACTTTAAAAGAGAATGAAAAAATTTTTCTTACTCTGTGTCTTGGAGAAAAAAACAAAGTAGAAGAAAGTAGTCTTAGTGAAGAAGGCAAAAAAGGTAAAGGAGGTAAAGGAGGTAAAGAAGGTAAAGAAGGTAAAGAAGGTAAAGAAGGTAAAGAAGGTGAAGAAGGTAAAGAAGGTAAAGAAGGTAAAGAAGGTAAAGAAGGTAAAGAAGGTAAAGAAGGTAAAGAAGGTA
>PASJ01000095.1 GCA_002711925.1 Pseudobdellovibrionaceae bacterium
GTTCAAGCCCTTCTTCTTTAATTTTTTTTAGGGTCTGTTCTTTCTCTAAAGCTAAAAGGCCTTTTGTATAACTTGGATCAATGTCTTTAATCGTTAATGACACACTTGCTCTGGCCTTGTAAAAATGAACATGACAAAAAGCACAAATTTGAACGCCATCGGCGATAATTTGATCTAATAAATCTTTACCGTGTCTATCTACTAGAGTCTGCAAGTCATTGGACCATATAACACAATTAACGGTTAAAGAAGATCCTGTGCCTGGCATGTCTTTTTTTTCTGCCAGCTGACAAAAAATTCCATGACTTCTTTTTCCTAAACCTTGAACTTCACCAACAACCCAAAAAGCACTCGGATAAGTTTGAGCCAAAAGAGACTCAATTGAAGATAAAAGCTGCGAAACCCGCGTCACCTGCCTATTAGAGTCTGGTGTTTTCACAGATTCTTCTTGCGAAGGGTTTTTGTAATGAGATAGAGTGGTGGCTAGAAACTTATCCTTGCAATCTTCAGTTTTTACCACACTAGATGAAATACAGTCTTTCTCCAAGTTCGATTCAAGAGAAAGTGAGCCTCCCCCATGTTTGGTACAGTATTCATTTACAGTCAGCAGATTTTTTTCACTAAAAGGTACACGCCAAACTTTACGAGCCCCCTGAAAAGTGCCGCCAAGTTCTTTTATCCATAACCTGTGTGGATAAGTTTGGCCCATTAAAGTTATATAGTTTGAATTGTGCCGGTAAAATAGAGTCACTGAATCTCCCGTTAGCGAAACGCTTTTTTATAAAAGCTAAAAGTCATAATAAACAAAGTTTAAAGGAGAAAAAACTTATTTTTACCTTCAAATGCTGGTAGACTCGCTAGTAGCAAGTTTTTATTGTCATAAAATCAATCGAGATCCTTTTGCAAAAAAGAAGCGAGGAAACACAATCAATGGATACCTTAGGCGTAAAAGATTTAAAAAATCTTAGAGAACAAACCCTAGACATAATCGAAAAAAAACTTTCTCCCATTGCAATGAAGTATCAATATTGTGAAACTCCTCTGGAAAAGAAAGTCAAATGGAAACCAATAGTTCTTATACTTGGCAATTATTCCTCAGGAAAGTCGACACTTATTAATGAGTTTATTGGTGCAAATATACAAAGAACAGGGCAAGCACCCACAGACGACTCTTTTACAATTATTACATATGACGGCGAAGATGATAACGAAAATCTTTATGCGCAAGGTGAAGTTTTTGAAGAAAGAGAAGGAACAGTCCTTATCAACTCTGATCTTTACCCTTTTTCAGGGCTCAAACCCTACGGTGATCGACTGAGTTCTCACTTAAAACTGAAGAAAGTTAAATGCGAAACCCTGAAAGACATGGCAATCATTGATACTCCAGGAATGCTCGATACAATTTCTGAAAATGACCGCGGCTATCCTTACCAAGAAGTTGTTGGTGAACTTGCTGAACTGGCCGATGTTATCCTCGTTCTTTTCGACGCTCATAAAGCAGGTACTGTAAGGGAAACATACACAAGTTTACGGACAACTTTACCCGAAAAAAGTTTTGAAGATCGAGTGGTTTTTGTTTTAAACCGTATCGATGAGTGTGGTAACCTTGAAGACATGCTTCGAGTTTACGGCACCTTATGCTGGAACCTGTCCCAGATGACAGGTCGAAAAGATATACCAAGAGTACTTCTCACATACTCATCAAAAGTATCAGATACAGTAGAAGAAAAGCCAAGATATTTAAACTACCTTGAAAATCAACAGATGGAACTTAAAAAAACCATATTGTCAGCACCTAAAAATCGACTGGATCACCTCAATGCATTTGTAGATTTTCATACAGAACACCTAAAAAAACTCAATGAAAGTTTCACCGTTTTCAACAGAGAAAAAAATAACTTTTCGTTGAAATTTTCGAGCTTTGGATTTTTGTTAACTGTTATTGCAACAGGATTTTTTGCATTATATACATGGGCTAACGAGCCCTTTGGAAAACTGACAGGGGAAACTCTCGGAGGACTATCTTCTATTGTAGCATTTGCTTTTTTTATTTTTTGGGTTCTAACCGCACAAAAATTTTTCTTTTCCCTTTTCAAAAAAAGAACTTTAGAAAGGTTCGAAGATTTTATGTCTTTAAAAAATCAAAAGCAACAAGATCTCTGGGAAAAAATCAAACCACTTGCACTTGAAACCATTAGAAAAGATAAAAATATCTTAAGTACTAAAATCTTAAACAAAGAGCGTCTTACCCTAGAAGAAATTGCTATGAAAAAAGTATAAAGTATGTATAAAATATTTTTAGATAGAATAGACAAATAATTTCCTATATTCTTAATACCTAAAAACTATACTTAATAAGAAGAAAAAAAATGCCTTTTCAAAAACTAAAATTAGATACTTTTATGAACGGTTTGACTAAAAGAAATCCTGGCGAAAAAAAATTCCATCAAGCTGTCTATGAAGTTGCAAATGATTTAATTCCTTACATCAATAAAAATCCTCAGTACCTTATTGAAAATATACTAGAAAGAATGACAGAAGCTGATCGGATCATTATCTTTCGTGTTTGCTGGGAAGATAAAGATGGTAATGTTAGAACCAATAGAGGATACAGAGTTCAATATAGCAACGCAATTGGACCCTACAAAGGAGGTATAAGATTCCACCCCGATGTGAATCTTGATACGTTTAAATTTCTTGCTTTCGAACAGATGTTTAAAAATAGTTTAACTACCCTTCCAATGGGAGCAGCTAAGGGAGGAGCTAACTTTAACCCGAAAGGAAAAACAGATAGAGAGATCATGCGCTTTTGTCAAGCTTACATGGCAGAACTTCATCGTCATATAGGACACAACCGCGACATTCCTGCTGGTGATATTGGAGTTGGACAGCGTGAAATAAACTATTTGTTTGGCCAGTTTAAAAAAACAGAAAATGTTTTTACAGGGACCGTTACAGGAAAAAGTGTTGAATCGGGTGGAAGCTTTATTCGCAAAGAAGCAACAGGATATGGTGCCGTGTACTTTGCTAAAAATATGCTAGCACAAAAAGGAGAAAGCATAAAAGGCAAGTCATGTATTATAAGTGGTTCTGGAAATGTTGCTCAATATGCAGCAGAGAAAATTATTGAGTTGGGTGGAAAGGTTCTTGCTTTATCTGATAGTAAAGGAACACTTTTTGATAAGGATGGTGTAAACTCTGAAAAATTAAAGCACATTATGGATATTAAAAACAATAAAAAATCTCCACTTGAAGAATACCTTAAAGTATACCCTAAGGCAGAGTTTCACAAAAATAAAACACCTTGGGCTATTCCTTGCGATATGGCTTTTCCTTGTGCCACTGAAAATGAGCTTGATGAAGAAGATGCAAAAAAACTTATATCCAACAACTGTCAAGCTGTGATCGAAGGAGCTAATATGCCAGCAACGCCAGGGGCGTTTAAAGTTTTTTTAGATAAAAAGATTCTTTTTGCCCCTGGAAAAGCAGCAAATGCTGGAGGAGTTGCCATTTCTGGCTTAGAGATGAGCCAAAATTCCATGAGGCTCCAGTGGAGTGAAAAAGAAATCGATACAAAGTTACAAGAGATCATGGAAAAAATACATCAAAGGTGTCTCGACTATGGCACTGAAAAAAATCATGTCAATTATGTTAAGGGGGCTAATATTGGAGGCTTCGTAAAAGTTGCCAACACAATGCTTCAACACGGCATTTTATAAGAGTACAAAAAATTATCTCGCCCTTCTCTCCTATGAAATACGATCTTTAGTTTTTCCTCCCTGACAAACAGTTAATAAATCAAGTTAATCATTCTCAACAAGATAAATTGTTGTTAACTTTGTATAAAAGATAAGACACTCCAGTTGGAGATTCAAAATGCTAGGAAAAAGAACAAAAATATCAAAGACAGTATTTCTATCATCTTTTACCCTTAAAAAAAAGAGAGTGGATCTCAAGCACTTTCTAAATTTCAAAAATATTTTTATACTTAGCTTCTTTTATGCTTTTACTCTAGCACAAGGCTTGAATGCTTTGACTCTAAAAGAGGCTCTAGAAGTTGTTGTCAAAAATCAAAAAAAAACAAAAAGTATCGATTTTGACCTTGAGTCCATCAATCAACAAAAAAAATCACTTGACGGGCAGTTTGATACTCAAATCAACGCTAAAACCTATGTAGGTTACAATAGGAATTTGTCTCAAAATCTTCCCACTGAAAAGATTCAAAGTTTTTCTCGTGAAGTTTCAGTTATGAAGAAAACATCATGGGGAACACAGTTTAACTTATCTTACAACTCTCTTTATTCAGATATGGACTTTGGATCTTCTGGAACATTTGTTCAAAACCCAATGCCTTTAGCGTCTATTACAAATCCATTTTATCAGACAAGTCTTGAATTTAAAGTTCAACACCCTTTGTATCGTAACAATTATAATCAAGAGTATTTAATACAAAAAAAAATTTTTGACAGTCAAAAACAATTTTCTTCGTATGAAAAAAATATCTTTTTACAAAATATTCAATCTGAAGTTGAGCACCTTTTTCTCCAGTATACTTTCCTAGAAGAACAAATAGATAATATGCTAAAGCTTGTGGAAGAAAGTAAAATACTTTTATCCTTAATCACAAAAGACATCAAAATAGGTCTGAGCGAAACAAAAGACGAAATATCGGCTCAATCAGACCTTATAGAATTAAAAGGACAACTTTTAGGTCTTGAAATAGAAAGAAATAAAATATCTATCTCACTGCTACATAAAGTTTACGCAGGGACACCTCCAAAAAATATCACGATTGAGCAAATTTCCCTTAAAGACGCTGTCTCATCATTTCCTGCT
Organism: Pseudobdellovibrionaceae bacterium; assembly: GCA_002711925.1. GTDB lineage: Bacteria > Bdellovibrionota_B > Oligoflexia > Oligoflexales > Bog-1112. The sequence continues at coordinate 4,837 of PASJ01000095.1, forward strand.
ACAAATGCGGAAGAAGCACTAAAACATGCCCTTCAAAAAAGATTTGATTTTAAAAAAATGAAACAATCAAAAGATAAAATTAAGTTAGAAATGAACCTCCTCGAAGAAAGTAAAAAAACTGATATAAATGCCTTCCTTTCCTACAAGTCAAATAATATTGATGGCGAATTCTATAAGTCTCTTTCAGGAACTTTAAGCCAAGAACATCCAAATATTACTATCGGAGTTAACTTAAACTATAATATTGACAAAACAAGCTATAACACAAAGAAAAAAGAGTTTATTAATCATCTAGAAAAAGTCGATACGGAACAATCTATCATAATAGATACAATAAAAAGTCAGCTTGAAGTTTCCTATTATCAAAAAAATTCTGCAGATCTTCAAATAAAACAATATAAAGATCACATCACAGCGTTAGAAAAAATTGTTGCAGAAGAAAAACTCAAAATAAAACAAGCAAGAAGTAACGATACAAACCTTAGTCGATATAAAATGAACATTTACAGAGCTCAAACAAACCTACTAAAATCTTGGATGAATAAAAGATCAGCAGAGGTCCAAATTAAAAATCTCTGCCACTCATACTCGTCATAGGAAAGAAAAAGATGAAAATCATTGAAATTCCCATAAAAAACTCTATTGCTGTCAATCTTCTTACGGCCATTATTCTTGTAATAGGAACCATCTCAGCGATAACAACGAATAGAGAGGCCTTTCCTTCTATTAACTTTGATCAGGTTACAGTTCAAACGTTTTACCCTGGAGCGTCAGCTAAAAGTGTTGAACTTTACGTAACAAATCGTCTTGAAGAAGAAATAGACAAAATCGAAGGCCTTGAAGAAATTCGATCATCAAGTTCAGAAAACGTTAGCTTTATCTTTATAAAACTAGATCCAGATTTGACTGAAGCAAAAAAATCAAAAGCCATAAACGATATACAAAAAGCCGTTGATCGTGTGAAAGGTCTACCCGAGGAAATTAAAGATCCTCCCCTTGTCACTGAGCTGTCAAGTGGAATGATGCCTGTTATGGAAATGAACCTTTCGGGTGACATGCCTTACGAAAAACTTCACGAGATAACTGATGAAATCATAGATATCGTTGAAAGTTTTCCCGAGTCGAATACTCCCTTAAAATATGGTTACAAAGAAAAAGAGTACTGGGTTGAAATAGATCCCGAAAAACTTAAACAATATCATATCAACATTGGTCTTGTTACCTCTAGACTTTTACAAGAAAATTTATCTTTACCAGGGGGAGTTTTAAAATCTCCTGAAGGGGATATGCTAGTTCGAACCTTTGGCGAACTTAAAACGACCGATGAAATCAATAATTTAATCCTAAGAACCAATTCACAAGGTGTAAGTGTTAAAATAAAAGATATTGGTGAAGCTAAAAAGGCCTATGAAGAAACAGATACTCTTTACAGAGCGAGTGGAAAGCCTTCCACAAATATTGTTGTCCGTAAAAAACCATCGGGTGATATCATAACATTGGTCGACAAAGTTAAAAAATCTGTGGAACAATACAAAAAAGACAATAAACTTGATGACTTGAGAATATCTTATGTCAGCGACATGTCTTTTTTTGTTAGAAATCGCCTGGGCGTTTTGTTTAACAATGGTGTTGTTGGTATTGTTCTTGTTCTTTTATCTTTACTTTTGTTTTTATCAAAAGGGATTGCTTTTGTTGCAGCTCTTGGTATGCCTATTGCCTTTTTAGGTGCAATATTTTGCATGAATCTTCTTGGTATGAGTATTAACCTTTTAACGATGTTTGCTTTAGTCATTGTTCTTGGAATGTTAGTTGATGATGCCATCATTGTAGCAGAAAATATTTGGCAACACTACGAGCGAGGAAAAAGTCCCTTACAAGCTGCCCTTGATGGAACCAAAGAAGTTTTCTGGCCTGTTACAGCAACCATTCTTACGACCATAGCTGCTTTTTCACCAATGTTGATGGTTAGTGGTATCTTCGGAAAATTTATCAGCGCTATCCCGCAGGTGGTCATTATTAGTCTTTTGATCAGCCTGATTGAAGCTATGTTCATTCTACCCTGCCATGCCTATGATATGCTTTCAATTATCGATAAAAAAAGATCAAGATTTAAAACAAAAAAGAATAAAGAAATAAAGATAGTTACATCTCTAACAAACATCTATTTAAAAGTTTTACATTTCACACTAAGATTTCGCTATTTATTTTCTTTATCTATACTTGCTGTATTTATTGGTTCAATCGTCTTTGTAAATAAATATATGAAAAGTGTTTTATTTCCTGCTGAGGGTGTGGAGATTTTCTTTATACAAGCTGAAGCCCCAAAAGAAACACCTTACTGGAAGACCTCTGAACTGATGAGACCGTTAGAGAAAATTTTGAGCGAAAATATTGCCCCAGATGAGCTCAAAGAGTATGTAACATATATCGGTCTTCAACAAAATGATCATATGGATCCTTTCAGAAGTAAGGGTGGGCATCTTGCTCAAATCGGTGTTTTCCTTACTGCTGAAAATCAAAGAGAACGTACAGCTGATCAAATCATTGAAAGTATGCGAGAAAATCTTTTACAAACAGGAAAAGAAAACTCGTTGTCAAATATTGTTTTCACAAGAAGAAGAACAGGCCCTCCAGTAGGAAAACCTATTGCCATCAGAATACTTGGAGAAGATCTCAAAGAAATGAAAGCAAGCTCACTAAAAATTCAAGAGAAATTAAAGACCATTGAAGGTGTCAATGATATTTCTGATAATTTTTTAACTGGTAAAGATGAAATGCGTATCATCGTTGATAAGGAGAAAGCAGCAAAGGCTAAAATTTCACTTAGAAATGTAGCTCAAACAATACGTACAAACTTAGAAGGTCAAATAGCAACATATGTTTTAGAAGGAAGTGATCGTATACCAATAAAAATAAGATATCAGAAAAAAGACCGCATGAATGTCGAAACAGTTATGGACTCCATGATAGAAAACCAAAGAGGCTTACTTGTTCCCTTAAAAGATATTGCAAATTATGAAAGAAGAGAAGGGACTAGCTCGATCAAACATTTTAATAGTGAAAGAGTTATAACCATCAGTGCATCAATCGATGAGAAATTGCTATCAAGTTTGGAAGTAAATGAACTCGTAAAACCTTTTATAAGTGAACTAGAAAAAAAAGAAACAGGCACAAGATTTGAGTACGGCGGAGAGTACGAAGATACATCAAAAAGTATGACAAGTCTCTATCAAGCTTTCGCTCTTGCACTTGCTGTTATTTTTCTCATCTTAGCTACTTTATTTAAAAGTTTAACACAGCCTTTTGTTATTATGGCAGCTATACCTTTCGGCTTAATTGGAGTAATTGCTGCATTTTATGCTCATTCTCTTCCCCTTAGCTTTCTTGGTATGATTGGAATGATTGGTTTAACAGGGGTTGTTGTCAATGATTCTATAGTTCTGGTTGATTTTATCAACAAAGCAAGAAAAGAAGGTATGCAAGGAATCGATGCTGCTCTTTATGCTGGGAAAAGACGTTTTAGAGCTGTATGCTTAACCAGTGTCACAACAGTCTTAGGACTTCTACCCCTCGTCTATGGTATCGGTGGATATGATAAATTTTTAAGACCAGCAGCTGTTGCATTAGGTTATGGACTTTTGTTTGCTACCTTTTTAATTTTACTTCTAGTACCATGTTTATACGTTATAAGACTTGACTTGTTCCGCTCGATTAGAGCAACACTTTTCCCATTTAAGGAAGATGTTGATGACATCAGCAGCAAAACCACTTGATTTAACTAAAATCACTAAAAAACTGATAAGCATCATTCAAAACGCTGGTAATATAGCGCAAGATTTTTTTTTAAAGAAAAATTTTACTATAGAAAAAAAGAAAGACCTAAGTCCTGTAACAAGCGCCGATATGACTGTTCATAATTTTATCGTAAAAGAAATAAAAAAAATTTCAAGCTTTCCAATAATCTCAGAAGAATCATTTGATAATGAGGTCAAAGATAACTTTTTACAATACTGGTTGATTGATCCGATCGATGGAACAGATAACTTCATTAATAATAGAGTAGAATTTTGTATCAATATCTCTTTGATTATTAATAAAAAACCAGTAATTGGGATTATTGAAAATCCTATGACAAAAGAAACATTCATCGCTAGTAAAGGAAAGGGATCTTTTAGACTTTATAAAGATGAAAAAGTAAAATTACCAAATATCAAAAATAAAAAACTGGTCAGACTAAAAAGCCATAATCTAGATGCTCCTTTTAAAAATAATAAGGTTCAAGATGAAATAAAAAGTTTTCATCAAATAAAAATGGGAAGTGCCTTGAAATATTGTTTACTTGCAGAAGGAACTGCAGACATCTATATTAAACAAAATAATATTTCAACTTGGGATACAGCTGCAGGTCAATGTATCGTGGAAGAGTCTGGTGGTAAAATTATTGATTTCCAGGGTGATCCGCTGGAATATATTTCTTCTCAATCGAAAAATCCATCCTTTCTTGCTTTATCAAAAGAAGCTCTATATTTGAAAAAATTATTATAAATTATCTATTTTTGATTGCAGTATAAAGATAATAAAATTAATATTTTAACGGTATTAATTTTGACTAAAAAAAAGGCTTTTGATGTGAGGTTTATTTTTAAAGCTTATTTTTATTGTCTTCTTTTTTGTGGCTTCACTGCAAACGCTAACATAGAAACAATATATTTTGTTGTCAAAGACTCGAAAACCCAAAAAGCCTACTACCAAGGTTACGAAACCGTCGAAAAAAAAGAAAAAGAGAATCTTGTTATAAAAAAAACCTATTATTACTCACTAGAAAACAAGTCTAAAGTGATACAAAAAATTCATACACAATTTAGCTTAGAAGATTTTAAAACAAGCTTTTATGAGTTCAGTAATTCTAAAACAGGGGAATACATTCTTTTAAATCTTAAAGGAAAATCCTATGAAATAGATCATAAAAAAAGTAAAGACTCTAAACTTGAAAAAAACACTAAACTTATCTGGAAAAAAAATACATTGAGCGGAAAATCTATCCATGAGTATGTTCTTAAAAATTGGCAAAAATTAAAAGCTCAAACTGATGGACTCTCCATTGATCTTCTCGTTCCTGCAAGACAAGAAATTATCGAGTTTAACCTTAGCATGAAAGAAAAAGACAAAAGTACTCAAGTTATTACAATGAGACCTAAAAGCTTTTTTCTCAAAATGTTAGTAGATCCAATAGAGTTTTTATTCAAACAAGACCAAAAGGGAAAAAATCAAGTGGTTCAATATAAAGGTCCAACAAGCATAGATCTTCCTTCAGGTAACGATAGTATAATTATGGAATTTATGAAAAATCCGGTACCTTAGAATTGAAAAGTTCACTTTGCTATTTTTTTCTCTTTTGGTATTTTTTCCACTTTGCAAGTTTTTCTTTCATAAGAGAAGAAAGATCATCATCGTCGTAGCCTTGAGAATAAAAAATTGAGTATGTAACCAAGAGAATATCAACACACTCTTTTGCTATACCATGTTCAACAGCATTTTTATATTGAAGCCCTGAGGACTTGTTGTTAATTAGAACTTCTTGAGCTAACTCACCGCATTCTTCTTGTAATTTTAACATCTTTTCCAGTAAACCTTTCGGCTCATTAAGAGATAGTTCTTTTATTTCTTCCCAATCCATAGTTACTCAACCTTGTCTCAATTTAAATAAATTTTTTCTATACATAAGAAAACTAAGCTACATAAGTAAAGGTTACCCACAAGAGCTTATCACCAAAAGCCGACTACTTTTTTTACATATCTTTTGTTTCAACAAAAACCCAGTCTTTATCTACCTTATCCACTTGAATCAGGTGTATGGGAATAGAGCCTATTCTGTCCAAAGAAGAAATAAAAGCTTGAGTCTTTAATTTTATTTTCCAGCCATGAACAGGGTCTCTAATAATGGCTTCTTGATCACTTATATCATCTATTATAACTATATGACCAGCTACTCCGCTCCAAAAAACACTGATAATAGACCCTTGCTACCTTAAAACATAGTTATTTTCATGCTTGAGTCTAAAATCCCAGGCATCAATAGCTTTGGTTCCCCTTCCTGCTTCTGCAAAAACACTAAGGATGTCCTTATGAGCATAACTTGATCCACCACAACGATAAAACCACGCGTGAGTTCCTTCCCAAGAACAGAGGTTATCATTGAGAGGTCCTTGCGGCTGCCGTTTTTTGTATTTTCCTTCTACTGCATAAAGATATTCAGGTAAAAAAAAATTCATACTGCCTAAAAATAAAAGATAAAAAAATGTTTTCTTCATAAACTCAACCTTAGAAAACATTAAATCCAGCCACAAAATATAAAAAAGCTATGAAAATATCAAATACGTTTTCTGTAATATCACTGTTCATATTTAGTATTTACATGCTTTGCAACAATAATAGAATAAACCTTAAAGAAAAATTCATTTGCTTGAAAACATAAATTCATATAGCAATGAATACTTCAGATTTTTAAAATACGTATCAATTTTTATGAGTAAAATATGAAATTTTTGATTTTATTTGTCTTTATCTATTTAAGCTTTTCTTCCACATGTTCCGAACTTTGTGAGACAAAACGTACGCATCGAAAAGGACATGAAAGAAATCCTCAGCCAGTTTTTAATCAAAAAACTCTCTCACTGGAGTTTTTGCTAGAGAAAATTAAAATGCTTGAATTGAAAAAATTAGCTACCCAAAACTCCCAGGGACAAGATCAGCAAGAAGAGATTACCGAATCGGATTTACTCACTTTTTAACTGCAACGAGGTTTTTTACTCTATGAAAAATTTTTTCCGCATAATTAGTTTTCTTGAGGGCAGCTCTTTTGTCTTACTCTTATTTATTGCTGTGCCCTTGAAGTATTGGTTTGGAATGGATAGTTTCGTCAAGTTTCTTGGAATGCCCCATGGAATTTTTTTTCTTAGCTACATACTTTTCGCATTAGTCCTAGCCATAGAAGAAAAGTGGAAACTTAAAACTTTATCATATATACTAGTAGCTTCAGTTATACCTTTTGCTACCTTTTATGTAGATAAAAAATTCTTAAGAAAGTCTTCTTCTTAAGAAAGACAGTGTTTTTTTTGTATCTTAGAGTCAAATATTATTTTCTACAAAATGATTGGTGATTTAGATAAAAAAGTACGATAAATCGTTATAAACTTTGACACCAGCTATATTTTTCTTTATGTTCAAGTATAATTTATAGAAGAAAAGAAAAATATTTATGCGTAAAATACTCCTTACATTTTTATTCTTAATTCAAATCGTACAAATATCAGCGGCTGAACCAAGAGATCATCTAGACTTTATGTATCAAATAAAACTCGAACATAAGCCCCCAAAACTTATGCAATTAACAAGTAACATTGAAGAAAAATGGGAAATTTTTATACAAAAATTTTCACAAGAAGAAAATAGTCTTTATGATTTTTTCACGTACGCAATAGCAAGTCACGAATACGACCTTGTAAGGTTTGCTATAGAGAAGGCTAATAGTGGAGAAGATGTAAAATTCTCAAACCTGTTAAATTTAATAAAACGAGATAAAAATATGTTTTGTATTAAACTTGCGATTTTTGATCCTGTAATGATCGATATTCTAGCAAGATCTGGTTTAACTTTTATCCACTTTAACGAAGCCTTTCTCACCTTCTACTTTCAACAGTATCTGTGCGAGCTAAATCAAAATATAATAAAAAGTTTATCCATCTTAAGACACTACAAAGAAGATCTAGAAAAACTTATAGATTCTAGCTTGAGGCCCTATGTTATATCGCCTCCTATTGAGTAAAGTCCTCGTTCAACTCAAGACGGACATAAGTAATAAAAACATATCCTAAGCTTTTTTAAAAAATCTGAGATCTTTTATAAATCAAATTTATCATTTTAATCAATAAAATTAGGGAACAGTGGAGATTGAAGAACGTTTTTTTTTACTGGCTTTTCTTTTCTTTTTTTACGACTACCGTGTTTTTCCATTATTTTTTTACTTTCCTTTTTAGCATCATTACTTTTTCTTATAGTCCAAACAGCTTGTCTGGCATAATCCATAGCTTTCTTATTATCAACAATGGCACTTGGGTAATTTAGTCCCGAGTCGTGTAAGTTTGGATCGTGAATTTTTTCTTTTGAGAGTGTTCGCAGTTCTGGGACCCATTTACGAATAAATTCACCGTCAGGATCTTGATCTATACTTTGCTTAATAGGGTTATAGATACGAATCGCGTTTATACCAGTTGTTCCAGACTGCATTTGGAACTGACAATAGTGTATCCCTGGCTCGTAATCAACAAACTGTCTTGCCAAATACTGTGCGGGACGAACCCAGTGTAACCATAAATGATAACTTGAAAAACTGACAAGCATTGCTCTCATTCGAAAATTGATCCAGCCCGTCTTATTCAAACAGCGCATACAAGCATCTACTAAAGGGTAGCCCGTTAAGCCTTGGCACCATGCCTTGAAATATTCTTCATTGAAACTTTCTTGGCGAATCGTATTTGATGAGTAATGTAGGTTTTCATACTCAATTCTTGGCTCTGATTCAAGCTTTTGGATAAAATGACAGTGCCAATGCAAACGGCTCTTAAAAGCATTTAAGGACCTTATCCAGTACTTATGGTCAATTTGAAGTGAGGAAAACTTGAGTTCTTTTATTTTTTGATCAACTGCAAAAAAAACTTCACTCATAGACAAAAGACCGTAGCTTAAATATACACTTATTTTCGATGAATACTTTTCTGCTTTATTTGGGCTTGATATACCACCTAAGTAAAATCGAGAACTTTCATTTAAAAATTTTTTCAAACGAGTCACTGCAAATCTTCTACCTACCGGTAAAGGCGGCTTGATAGACGGCACAAGTTTTTTTTCCCAGCAATAGTTTTGAAAGTAAGAACATTTGATACCTGTAACTTTAGGATACAAAGAACGGATTACTATACCTTTGGCAAGTTTTGAATAATTATTTCTGTGACTTAAGGGCCTTAGCACACCAAACTGGGGGTACTCATTTAAAGTAATATTGCTTTCCCTACAAAACCGTCTTAATTTTTTATCTCTGTCATAAGTCCATGCATTACCCGTTTCTTCGTGACAAAAAATTGCACTATAATTATACTTTGCTTTTAAACTCCTTAAAATTTTATTGATATCCCCTTTTTCGACAACAAGCCCATGTCCTAAGTCTTTAAGATAATTATTTAAATCCACAAGAGCAGAAAAAACGCAAGACCAATGGCGCAACGAAGTATCTTCTAAACTCCAGTATTCTGGCTCATAAACATAAAGAGGTAGAACCTCCTTTGCCAACTTACTCGCTATAAGTAAAGGCTGATGATCGAATACCCTCAGATCTCTTTTAAATAAAACAATGACTTTATCAAATTCCATTTTATGAATATCTTAACTTTTTTAAATCGATAGTAATGTTTGCTTCTCGTTAAATTTAAACTATTTTAGACGCTGAAATAATTTTATTTGCAAAATTTTACTAAATACTTTATATCAATACAGATAATTAAAATTAAAAACACATTTTTCATATATACATTCTATGATACGTTTTCTAATCATTTTTTGCTTTACATGGCAGTCTACTAAAAATTTTGCCTCGACTCAGAAGAACGTTGCACGGTATGCTGTGTCTGGCGACTACGACGGGTGTTGTGATATAATAACACGTAAGGTCCAAAAAAAGCTATTAAATTCCTATTTAAAAGATGGAACACAAATAACGAAAGAGTTCGTCTTGCTTCTCGAGCGTTGTGCTGTTGAGATTCTAGTAAAAAAATTTAGCCAATGCACTGATCTATTTTCAGGCTCTAATAGGCAGTCTAAATCACGAGATAAGGTTCTTGCACACAAAAATAAAAATGGAAGCTCTATTGATCTTTTTGAGTCCATAGCTAAACTTAAAAGTGATATTATATTACACAAAGATTTTTTGAGCCCCGAAACCAATGAAGACCTCGAAAATCTTACACTTATTAAAAGTGAGGAAGTAGACGGTTGGGAAGGACAGCGGGCTAAAAAAGTACCTAAAAATCCTAATGATACTATTTTTAAGCCCCTTTTAGTTTTTTTCCAAATGTCACAAATGGCTCGCTTATACCCACACAGTTTTATAGAATTTTATTTCTTTGACGATTTATACGCAAAAGATGTTTGGGATTTTTTTGAATCTAGACATGACTTGATTCCTCAAAACTTAGAGCTCAACTGCATTAAGTTTAGATGGTTCGCTATTATTGAAATCTATCTAGAAAATGATTGTCAACTTCCAAATTTTGAAAGTATTATATCCAACGAAAGAGTTTACAAAATTTTCTCTTCTTTAAAAAACAATGTAAAGAAAAGAAGGCTGTGAAAGATAGAGCAGAGCTTCAAAAAGATTGCAGATAGATTCTCTTAAGCTTTTATTATTTCAATCTCTTAAGGTTGACAAGATAATTGAATCACATTGGGTGAGCTTCATCAGTAAAAAAAAGAGGATATGTGGTTCACAAATTGAAAATACTTAAAAAATAAAGACCACTAAAGAGTTGACTTATAAGGAAACCTAAGCTTAAAATAAGCACCCTTATCGCTCTCCATAAGTTTGATATCACCAGAGTAAAACTCCATAATGGTATAGATTAAACTCAAACCAATTCCGCTTCCTGTGCTTTTATTACTATAAAAATGTCCAAAAATCTTATCTTTTATGGACTCACAGACCCCTGGCCCGTTATCTTTATAGTCAAGAACAATAAAATCATCTTTTATGTACCAATCAAAAGAAACTTCAAAAGTGCTATCATTTTTTACTGCATCTTTTGAATTTTCAAATAAATTTTTTAGAATTAAATTTAAATATGTTGGACTAAAATAAAATCCTTCTTGCTTCAATTCAGTGGAAATTTTATAAACGAACCTTTCTGCTCCCCCTTCTGAAGAAAATAGGCTTTTTACTTTCCTCATTTGCTCATCAAAATTTATCAGTTTAGAATCAATCTCTTTTTTAGAATATAAGTTTTTAATTGAATGAATAATGTTTCCTGCTTGAATAGATGAAGTTTCAATAAGATTGATTTTATCCTTAATACTTTTTGGAATTTTACCAAATTCTTTTATGAGATAACGTTTTAAAAGATCTGAAGAACTTGAGATAACTGATAAAGGTTGATTCAACTCATGAGCTATCCCGGTTGAAGCTTCACCAACAAGAGAAAGTCTTTGGAATTTTTCAAGATCATTTTTTATTACATTTAATTCATACTTTTCAGTTACATCAATAAAGATACCCATCGTCGAAACAAGTTCCCCTGATTTACTAAAAATTGGATAACGGGTCACTTTCAAATATTTTAGTTCTTCTTTTTGATAAATAACATCAAATCTCATTGTTTTTTTAGGGTTTGAAAGAAAATCATTTCTTTTGGCTCTTATAGCATCAATATTTTTGATATAAGGAGCTGCCTGATTAAAGTGCATTATTTTAAAACCTAAAAGATTGGTTAAAGTATCATTGGAGTATATAATTTCATCTTCAAGATTAAATTCAGCAACACCAAAAGGGCTTAAATTAAAAAGATTAGTCAACTGAGAATTAAGTTTTTCTAATTTCATTTCTCTATTTTTAAGAAGACTTATATCACTAGCTGTTCCTCTTAACTTTATAACTTTACCTGAATGAATTTCTGCAAGCCCTTCACCAAGAATCCACTTTCCAGACTTAAGAGGATACTCAAGACGATAAGGTTTATGGTCATTAAGGCATTTTTCAACAAGATTATGATGTTTTTTTGAGTGTGTATCATCTATGTACCATAAAAACTCATCATATGTTGGAGGTGATTTCTTTTTTCGCTCAAAGAGTTCAAACAGCTCTTTTGACCAATAAATCTTACCAGTCTTTAAATCATACTCCCAAATACCTATTTTTGCCTCACTTTGCACTTTTTCAAGCCTTGATAAGGCGACTTGAAGCTCATGTTCTTTTTCTTTTGATTCAGTTAAATCAAAAGTTACTCCATTAACTTCAACAACCTTACCATCATCTAGAAGTGGTGTAGCAACACATCTTAAGTGCTTTTCCGATTGTGGTACAAAATATTCAACTGAAGAGACTTTTTTATCAATAAAAATTTTTTCAAAAGACTTCGAAACACGAGATCGATCAAAAGGGTCGATTAAATCTAGGAATCCTCCTGGGAATACTGGGGCAGAAGGTCCCTTATAAGAAAAAAGTGAAAACATTTCTTTCGACCAGAAGCCACCTATTCCTGGAATAAACCTCCAGAACCCTATGTCTGATCTAGAGCGAATTTTTTCAATTCTATTGTTTTGTAAAGCTAAATCTTGTTCTTGTTTTACATAGAAAGATAAGTCATTTAGATGAAAAGAAAGCACTGGAAGATTTAAAGATTCACAAAATACAAGCTGAAAATTTATTTCACAAAAAATACTTTTCGAATCAATTAATAAATTTTTCTTAAAGCTAAAAGACTCACCTAATTTTAAGTTTTTAATAGAGAGTATAATCTTAGAGTCGTTGCAAATTTCAAGAAAATAAAATTTTACTTTATTACTCTTTTTTCTGGGTAAATATGCCCTCAATGCTTTATTTACGTATATAAAACTTAGATCAGAAGATGATAAAACACCTATAGGATTTTTATCATGATCAACAATCTGTTTATAAATTTTATCTTCCACAACATGACCCTATGCATTAGACATCTCGAATTCAGGAGCAAATTGTAACAGGAAACTAACTTTAGTAAAAGAAAAAAATTTACAAAACTGAATAAAGACCCCTTTAGCTTAAAAGAGCTGAAGAATAAAAACAGATTTTTTTGAATAAATCACCTTCCATCCATCAAAAGTTAATTTTTTATAATTTCCTGAAACCTTTAATCTCCTCATGGTTTTCTTGTTGATTATTATATAGTTAATATTATAATTTTTGATAAATCTTCTAAGAAAAGCATATTTGCCAGCAAAAACTTTCTTATAATAAGCCATGTACTTTTCACCGTATGCATCTACTCTTGAGTCAACAAATATTTCAAGCCTAGGGTAAAAATGGTAAAGAAGCTGTCCTCCAAAACTATAAGAATTAAGGACGTTTCCAGTAATATTTTTATCTTTAATAAATTTAAGAGCATGATCAGAAATTCTGGCTGATTTATAAAAACCAGGTTTCAATTTCATCGTATTTCCGTATGAACTTGAATAAAAACTTGTGCCAACAAAAACAAAACAACAACTAAAATATGCTATACATCTAAAGGTTTTCTTCTTTTTTAAATCACGCATCATCAAGGCCAAAGGATACGAACCAGCTAGAGCATAAAAAGCAATATGTCTTTGAGCCTGAAAAGCTAAGTACAAAAATATTACAAAAAGAAAAACAGATGAAAAATTTAATTTTCTAAGACGAAAACAAAATACACAGAAAAACGAGCAACTAAAAAGAATAAAAAGATCATAAATCACTGTTCTTTTAACCTGAGGGCTAAAAGTAGGAAACCACTCAAAAATTGTTCTTTTAAGAAATTGATTTTGACTTAAGTTATAAACATGTTCAAGAAGTTGAAAACCAAAAGGATTAATAATACTTACCCCAAAAGACAAAATGGTTAAAGAAAACAATATTAAAATATTTTTTTTATCTTCAAAAAAATTTCTCTTGTTATCATAAATAAAGTATGAGTCTAAGAGGGAGCCAAGAAGAAAAAGAACAGGTAAACCAACACTCACAAGAAAAGAACCGTGAGAGTTTGACCAAATAAGATGAACCAACAAATAGAAAACAAAATACTTCATATTCCTAGTGTCTAAAAAAAGAAGTATGTTATTTAACTGTAACATAAAACACAAATAAGCAACAATCTCCGGGCGAAAAAAAGAACGATAATTTACTGTATATAAACATAAAGAAGCAATCAAAAATGATAGTATTCTATCACGACTCACACGATAACAAAGTTTCAAAACCAAAAGAAAAAGTATGAAGAAAAGAGTAAACTTCAAGCAAATCATACCGTAGTAACCAAAATAAGTTAAAAAGTAACTAAAAAACAAACTAGGCAACCACTCATGTGCTACAAAAGGCTTTGACTTTGCTTCGGTAAAAGTAAATAAAATATTATTGGGAATATTACCCGTTGAACGTATAAGTTCTCCTACTTTCATTTGTATCCAAAAGTCGTTTGAAGAAAGAGGTGTTAAATAGAGTGAAAGCATAAAAAAAAAGCTGAGAAATAAAAGAATAAAGTAAGCCCAACTGTTGTTATCTCTTGTAAGGGTATGAATCATCTGGCTTACGAAATTTTTCATTGTAACCTCTTGAAATATAATTTGTATTTGAATTTAGAATATCAAGGTTTACTTAACTTAAAAAGGTAAAAAACTAAAAAATAATTTCAGTTTCGTTTTGTTGTTTTTTACTTCTTGTTAAAGTTATTTTTTGTCCAGATAGATTTTCTTCTAAATCAATAAGCTTTGGAAAATTTTGAAAATTTTGATAAAATCTTGACTTTTAATAAATTTAAAAATATTATCGCTTTTACCCTGAATGAAACTACTGTTTTGAAAAATATAAATAAGTTTAATGCACTTAGGAATGGTTTGGTAAAAGAAATAAAGACTTAAAAAGAACATATTGGTTCTTTCTAGAGTTTAACGGATATAAAAAGTAACTTTAAAACTTAAAGATCAACTATGAGAAGAAAAACAAAAATTATCCTTATATCGTCTATAATGACCTCTACTCTTGCTTATACATTAATCAGTTATGCAATACTTTCTGGTGTTTTATCTCATAAGAAAAAAGACCTTAGCTGTACCCCAACAAAAGAAAACTTGGAGTATGAAGATGTTTCTTTTTCTCCTCGCGGATACGATCTAAAGTTAAAAGGCTGGTATCTACCAAGTAAAAATAGTGAAAAAGCGATTATTTTTGTTCATGGGATCAACACAAACCGCCTAAGTAGCCCAGATACCCTAATGATTGCCCGCGATTTTGTAAAAAATGGTTTTAATGTCTTGATGTTTGACCTGAGAAGCTGCGGCGCGTCAGAAGGAAATCTTTTTTCAGCCAGTTACTTCGAACGTTTTGATGTTTTGGGTGCTTACGACTATATCCACCAAGAAAAATCAATCGCAAAAAAACAAATTGGAATCCTTGGTTTTTCTATGGGAGGAGCCACCACCGTTCTCGCCGCAAGCGAAGATCCTACGATGACAGCCCTTGTGATTGACTCGCCGTTTGCAGATGCAAGAGAACTTGTTGCACAAGAATCGGCTATTGCAACGGGACTATCAGAAGATCTAACAAAATTTTTCGTTCCTATGGTAGCTCTAATGGCAACTTATATTCATAGCATTGACCTGAACTTCATGGTCCCTGAAGAGAGAGTCAAGGCCATAAAATCTCCACTTCTCATAATACACGGAACAAGTGACCAAAGACTACACTGGACAAATGGCTATCGTATTTACAAAAATGCACCAGCAAATAGCGAATTTTGGAAAGTAGAAAATGCAGCACACACAAGATCATACAAGAAGGACCCCAAACTTTATATTGAAAGAGTCTCTAAATTTTTCAATCAACGCTTTAAATAAACATAAAATGACAAAGGTAGCTCCCCCCACTTTCCAAAACCTGTAAAAGTTTTCGAAAGGTAACTTTATCACACAATGAAATAGGATAAGTTAAGATCATTCTTTTTAGCTTATCACTTCCAAGAAAATCTTTTCTTTTATATGTCTCTTTGCTAGATACATTTAAAACAGTTATTCACATCA
The DNA here is from genome assembly GCA_002711925.1 of Pseudobdellovibrionaceae bacterium. Lineage (GTDB taxonomy): Bacteria > Bdellovibrionota_B > Oligoflexia > Oligoflexales > Bog-1112. The sequence continues at coordinate 20,668 of PASJ01000095.1, forward strand.
TGTCTAATAACCCATAAAAATACGGGATAAATATCTCGTATGTGAACACCTTAATGGAACAAAATTATGGAGGCAAAAAATCGATGAAAACTTCACTTATGGTTGCATTATTTTACTTTACAACCATGTCTTGCGGGGAGCTACCAAAAAGTCATTCAATAAAATCAGCTTGGGACTTCGCAAACGCCCCCGAAAGAATGGGAATACTAAAATCAGACCTTAACTTTCACTTCAGTGACTTACCCAAAAAATCTTCTTTAAGCAAAAAGCCATGGAGCGGAGGATATTGGCCGAATTACCTAGGAGGTATCAGCTATAGGTGGAATTATTCAAGGTATAGTGAAAAAGAAAGAGTCTATTACGAGATAAAAAAACCTTCAGACTACAAAGATGAAGATGAAATTAATCAACTCTCTCCAGCTGAAAAATTTGATCTTCTTGTGGATAATTATAGATTTGATTTAACTGAAAAAGAAAGAAAACGTACAAGTGTTATGAAGCAACTAAAGGGAGAAAAAATACCCACATGGTATGGTCTTTGTCATGCCTGGGCTCCAGCAACACTTTTGTACGAGAACCCTAACCCAATCAGCTTAAAAAACTCAAACGGTGTCGAGATTGCTTTTGGCTCAAGTGACATCAAAGCCTTATTGACTTATTATCTTCATGAAAAAAGCAGTACAACACATTTTGTAAGTCGCAGATGTAATGTTGATGATATAGCTCTGAAAGAACAATTGGAAAAGGGAACCATTACATATGATGAGTACGCAGATAAGATGGACAGCGCAGAGTGTGAAGGTATTAATGCAGGTGCCTTTCATATTTTATTGACGAATATGATTGGATTGAAAGATGAAGGTTTTATCGCAGATGTAACAAGAGGCCAGGAAGTCTGGAATCAAGCTGTTCACGGATATCAATCAAAAGTTATTGGAAAAAAACAAAATAACTTTTCAAAAGATGCTGCAAAAGGAACAGTCAAAGAGATCAAAATAGCTACAACCATGTATTACACCATAGAGGTCGGTACATCCTGGGAACTTGAAAAAAATCCCGATTCAAATGCAAGCCTAAGTTATACTTATTGGTTAGAGTTAGATGAATCAGACAACATCATCGGTGGTTCTTGGGTTAGTGAAGAACGTCCTGATTTTCTCTGGAATATGTCAAAGCCTATCTTTTCAGAGGAAGACAAAATTCTACAAAATTTATATGAAAAATCCACTGGAGATTTAAGCCATAGAAAAGAGTTCGTAGACAGTAAAAATATAAAATTAGTCTGGTCATTAAAAAGAAATAAGGTAAAACTGAAACTGAAAATAGAAGGAAACGTTTCTTCTGAAGTTGATCAAATAAAGATCTTTATATGGGATGAGAAGAAAAAGCTCATTCAATCAAATAAGGTAGATATTAACTACGATGGAAGCTTCGAAAAAGAAATAAGCACGTGGTCTTGGAAGCCAATTAAAGTTGCTTTAGTCAGTTATAATAGATCGGGTCAAAAAATATCAGAACATCAAAAGTCTCTTAATTCTTAGCACTAAGACAATTATTACTTTTTATGAAAGTAGACTTGTTTCTTATTTTTTCTTTGTAAGAAATATTGAATACCCCAAAATAAAGCAAAAAAAATCCGCTATAAATCTAAAATAAAGTATGCTAGCATAGTGTATAAACCTATAATAAAAAGAAGAGTAAAACACAATGCGTTACATATTAAAATCTTACTTATTTTATCTTATGGTCTTATCCTTTTCATCTTGTTCAGAGGAAGATCTCCTACGAGAAAAAGAAAAAAGAAAA
>PASJ01000096.1 GCA_002711925.1 Pseudobdellovibrionaceae bacterium
AAAATCATTTTCTTTATCTCGAATTCTATGGCTTACATCTTCTTTAGTCATATATGTTCTAGTTATTATGTCATATCTTGTCGTAAAAGAACTACCAACAGAAACTGCCTTCAACAACTTGGAAAATATTATTTTCCACCAAAAAAGTAAAAATGCAACAAAAGTCTATGATAAAAACAATGAATTAATTGGACAATTCTATTCAAAACACCATCTATACTATCCCCTAGAAAAAATTCCTAAACTTATGATCCACGCATTAATTTCCATTGAAGATAAGAATTATTGGGACCATTGGGGATTTGATCTAAAAGCAATAATAAGAGCTGGTTTTGGATATATAATGGACAGTAAAAAAAAACATGGAGCAAGTACGATAACTCAACAATTAGTTCGACACTTTGTTCTTGAAAAAGAAAAAACGTTTTTAAGAAAAATCAATGAAATTATTCTATCAATAAAATTAGAAAGAATTCTTAGTAAAGAAAAAATTATAGAGTTATATCTGAACCATATGTACTTTGGAAATGGAGCATACGGAGTTGGCTCTGCTTCTCTACGATACTTCAAGAAACCTCTAGAATCTCTTGATGCTCATGAACACGCACTGATTGCTGGTTTGCTTCAAGCTCCGAGTCGCTATAATCCTTTTAAAAATCCAGAGAAAGCAAAATCAAGACAGATAAAAGTTTTAAAAAGAATGGAGCAAGAAGATTACCTCAGCAAATATGAAACAAAAGTTCTTTTGCATAAAAAACTTGATTTCGGTACCAAACCAGCTTTACGGAAAAATAAAGCACCATACTTTTTAGACTATATTTCTCAAGAAAGTCTTAAAGTACTGAACATAAACAAGCGATTAAAAAATCAAGGGTTTAAAATATACACAACACTTGATCTTCAACTACAAGAAAAAGCACAAAAAGCCTTAAAAGATCATGAAGAAAATATAAAAGAAGCTGAAAATTTATCCTGGGGTGGAAGTGAAAAAGAGAAAAGAATAGAAGCAGCAATTTTATCAGTAGATCCATTATCCGGAGCAATTCGGGCAATGATTGGCGGAAGAAATTACTCAACTTCGCAATTTAATCGAACAACACAAGCGAGAAGACAGGCAGGATCGGCCTTCAAACCTTTAGTTTACTCATTAGCGTTAAAATCAGGGATGAAATGGAATGATGTTTTATATGTGTCTCCATTGACGCTATCTGGAAATTATAGACCTAAAAATTTAGCGGGATCATACATATCAGAAACAACTATGCTTCGTGCATTTTACCTATCAATGAATACACCTACTGTTGAAGTAGGAAAAAACATGGGTATTACAAAATTTCTCAATCATGCAAAAAAAATGGGTATAAAATCAGAAATAAAACCTGAATATGGATCTTTTCTTGGTTCATCAGAAGTTTCTTTTTTTGACTTAACTAGAATGACAAACATCTTTTCAAACAATGGTGAATACTATGAACCCTTTGCAATTATTAAAATTGTCGATAAGAATAATAAAGTACTCTATAAAAAAGAGAAAAAAAAACCTGGCATAAAAGCTTTGTCTCCTGAGCTTAGTTACTTAATGAAAAAGGGTATGCAAAATGTCCTTTCACATGGAACAGGAAGAAGAGCAAAATCTATGTCACATTTTTCTGCAGGAAAAAGCGGAACATCTAATGGCTCGAAAGATAATTGGTTCATAGGTTTTACATCCTCTTTGATCACAACTGTTTGGGTTGGGTCTGATGATTTTTCTCCTGTACATTCTAAGTATACGGGCAGTTCTTTAGCTTTACCAATATGGAAAGATTTTATGCTCAGTTCTTTAAGCGCTTATCCAAGTATACCAAAGCATGAACCTCAAGGGGTTCTTTCTTTTCGTATCAACCCGCACTATGGTAACTTTAGTAAAGATGGCTTATTAATGTGGTTTTTAAGTAAAAATGTTCCACAAAACAAAAAATCTGATTTAGAATCAATTCATCAAGAAAACACATTCAGGACACTTTATGTTGAATAAATTAATAGAAAAAAACAAAATAATCATTTACTTTTATTTTACAATTTCAGGATTTTTTTTCTTAAGTTATAATATTTCAGGCAAAGATTCTTTTGATTTAAAAAAAGGTCAAGACAATTATAAGCACTATGATTTCTATAAGTCTTGTAATAAAAAATTAAGATTTTTCAAAAATAAACTTTATCCACTTGTAGAAGAAATAGGACCTGAAAATATACACAATGACTTTATCCAATTAAAATCTATTATCAAAATGAATATCTGTAAAAATATGGAAGACAAAAGGAGTATTAATAACCTTCTAGCATTGTACAACAAACACACGAAAACAATTGGGATTATTCTTCCATTATCTGGAAAAAATTCAAAATTGGGTAGTGAGGTTCTAAGTGGAATTAAAAAATATTGTCAAAAGAAAAAAATAAACTTTGATAAAATGTTTAAAGTTTATGACACCTCGAGTGAATCAAAAAAAGTAGATAAGGTAATAGCTCAGCTTATATTAAAAGATAAAATATCTATGATCATCGGTGGTGTTCAAAAAAAATCTGCACAAGAAATTAAAATTGCTGCAGATAATTTTTTTATTCCTAGTTTAATTCTCAATCAAGATTCTAAACTTTTCAGTGATAAATCATATTCTTTTCAAGTTTTCCCGAACATAGGCCGATTCGCTGAAACTATCGTAACTGAAAGCAAAGAAAGATCTTATAATTCACTTGCAATTTTGAGATCAACAAAAATAGGATTTAACGAAAGGGTTGAAAAAATTACCCAAGAAGGAGAAAAACAAGGGTTACAAATAGAAATATACGATTATGAACCAAATAATTTTAATTCTATGAATGCCGCTGTTGAAAATTTAGCAAACTTAAACTCAAAAGAAAGAAAGAAAGAAAAAACTCAATCCTTTTTCATGAATAACAAGATGAGTGAAGAAGACAAAGTAAGTTTTGATACTAACTCTATAGTTTTAGAGCCTGAACTAAAAGTAGATGCTATTTTTATCCCTGATAACTTCAGAATTATACACCACTTTATTAAATTATTTAAATATAACGGTATAAATCATATACCACTAATCGGTGATGAAAAATGGCGGTCAAAAAGTCTCATTAACCCTTGGACAAGATTTCTTAAAGGATCTTTTTTTATTGACTTTATTGGATTTTATAACCATTTACCTAGTAATCTACTCGACAAAAAAAAAGTTGATCCATATTTTATATCTTCTCATGAAGCGTATAAAATAGACTATCGTTCAATGGGTTATGTTGCAAGCTCGATAGCTATTCAAAATATAGGAAAAGAAAAATATCGTTATAAATTAAAAAGTATACTAAAGACGAACCCCATCGACTCTGAACTGATTAAGTATCCCATTCCTTTCCAACAAAATCATCAATCTCTTTGGCCTACTTTTGTTTTTGATGTAAAAGAAAAAAACCTAATGCTGAAGTAATATTTTTTTTCTTTTGATTTTACAAATTATCGAAATAATATTGCTCTATTTGAGTTGAAGAGAAATCAACTTTTTGCCACCTCTTTAAAAGATCTTGATCGATACTTTTTTCATCATTTAAAAGAATCGTGCAGCCTCCTTTTAATAAATATTTTTTTCTTAAGTTCATCTGATTAAGAAGAGATTTTACTCGATTTGAAATAGCTTCACTGCAATCAACCCAAAAAATTTTCCGTTTTAACATTATTTTCTTCATTTCTTCAACAAGATGAATAAAATGTGTGCATGCCAAAACAACAGTGTCAATTTTTTGATTTGCAATAACGGGCAACATCTCATTTTCAACTTCACTGTCTGAATACGGTTTTTGATAAAATTTTCGCTCAGCAATATCAACAAGCTTCGGGCTAGCAAGCTTTACAAACTGGCAGGATTCACCATAAGCCTCTATGAGCTCAGAAAGATACGAACTGTTTATAGTGCTTGTTGTTGCTAAGATACAGATAACCTTAGTAGAGCTTGCTGCTACCGCAGGTTTTACAGCAGGAACAACGCCAACAACAGGAATGGACAGTCTACTCCTAAGATCTTGCAAAGCTAAAGTACAAACAGTATTACAAGCCACAACCAATAGATCTATTCGGTATCTTTTAACAAGCACACTTACCAAGTCACAAGATCTTGATTTTATTGTTTTTTTATCTAAGTTTCCGTAAGGGTAATATCGGTAATCTGGGATATAAAAAAAATGAACACTGGGCAAAGCCCTTTGTAAACTTTTTAAAATAGCCACTCCACCTATGCCAGAATCAAAAACTCCAATATTTAGATTTGTATCGGTCACACCGATTACTCCATATTTATTAAAATAAAATCAATATATTAGGTGAAAAAAGTTTACTACAAGTTTACTTTATTTTTTTCATCAAACTTGTTAAACTTTAAAAAATTGAAAAATAGCCCAAGTTTTGGAAAAAATATGCAAAAAATTCGCTTTGATCTCATTAAGAAAAAGCTCGGCAGTCAGGCTATTAGCCGATTTGCACCAAGCCCAACTGGTCAAATGCATTTGGGTCATATTGCGTCAGCCTTGTATGTATGGGGTATTAGCCAAAAACTCAACGGAAAAGTCATAATTCGCATTGAAGACCATGACCGACAAAGATCAAAAGAAATCTTTATAAAACAAATCATAGAAGATCTCAAGTGGCTAGGCTTTTTAAACCTTGTTCCCCACACAAGAGAGCAAAAGCACTCTTACTATAAGCAAAGCGATTGTACAAGAAGGTACGAAAAAAATCTTTCATATCTAACTCGTCAAAAAGAAACTTTCCTTTGCTCGTGCTCGCGAAAAAATTTACTAAAACAACGGATAAAAAACCAAGGAGAGATTTATTATCCAGGAACATGCCGTTTTCAAAGAAAAATTAAGGACCACAAAGAGGCTTCTGTTAGGCTTGTAGTTGAAGATGATACATTTGAATTTTACGATTTTCTCAAAGGCCACTCAAGCCAAACACCATCGAAACAATGCGGAGATTTCCTTTTAAAAGATCGAAATCAAAACTGGACTTATCAGTTTTCATCTACAGTTGATGATATTTATGATAAAATTAATCTCATTATTAGAGGTGAAGATATTTTTCACTGTACAGGACGGCAGATTTATCTGATGAAGAAACTAAAATTCTCCACGGAAGAGCTTGCTTTTGTCCATCATCCATTGATCTATGATCCCGAAACAAAAGCAAAACTAAGTAAAAGTGATCTTGCTCAACCAATATCTAGTTTTCGCAACAAAGGTTACACCCCTGAAGATCTTCTTGGACTAGCTGCATTTTTGGTCGGACTAAAAGAAGACAAAACCCCACTGCCTATAAATGCACTAGAGAAACTCTTTTGAAACATTCTTTTGTTTTTCTATTTTTACACCAGCTAATACGAAAGATAGCAAATCTCACTTCTTTTTAACTATCTTGAAAGAAATAAATAAATTTTTCCATTGTTTTGACCAAACTTAATTACTTTTTTGTTTCCATAAATATAAAAGAAATTATTGTCATTAAAACGACAAACCACAAGTAGTAAACATTAGTAATAACGTAATAATTAGATAAGAAAAGAACCATAGAAAAAGGTCTTCACCTTTATTTTTGGTTACTTTAAAAAGAAATTAAATCTTTTTTGAGCAAAGAGAAAACACAGCACAATCAAAATATTTAAATATCAGACTTACTCTCTAGTAGTTTTTTTTTGTAGTCAGATACAAGTTTTTTTTTGAAAACCCAAAGTCTGATTCTAACAAAAAATTCTAAAGAATTTAGTTTTTTTATTACTAATAAATTTTCTTGTCTTTGAATAAGACTAACTGTCAATTGAAATAAAGATAAACCTCATAAGGTATACTATTATAAAAAAAAATATTTATATACTATTTATCATATGCTTTTCGTGTATAAGCAATAAAAAGCAACAAGTCTTTCGAGATCTTCGATAAGAAAGGCTTCAAGTTATTGGAGCTATTTGCGAAAGTTCAAAGTCTTTATCCAAAGCAACAGTAAAAGATATTAAGACTAATGAAAATATGAGGTACCTTGAAGTAGGGTCAGGTACAGGGGCTTTTTTTGCAGAAACTATAAAAAATAAATTACATACTAAAAGTAATTTTGATATCGTTGAATTTAAGCCTAAACTTTGTAAAATACTTGAAGATAAATTAAAAAATCAGAGCAATGTAAATATCTTCTGCGGATCTATTTTAGACTGGAAACCTAAAAAAAGTACGATGTAATCGTTTCAGGCTTACCTTTCAATTCCTTCGATGGTGAATTCATTCATTCAATATTTGATCACTACAAAGCATTGGCTTTAGATAATCTGAACGGAGATTTTTTGAGTATGCCTTCATACCGACATATCATAGGTTATTTTCTTCGCGTAAACACCTTTGTCACGTTGTAAAAAATTTTCTTATATCACACCAACATTCATTGTCTATTATTTTTACTAAAATCCCTCCAGCCAGAGTCTATAAAATAAAACTCAAAGCAAAAGTTCAAAAAAACACTTTTTCTAGACATACCCATACTTGACAACCGTAAAGATATTTACTACTTTGATTTCCTAGCCTTAAATTACATCAAAGGGTATAATAACTGTCTTATGAAATATTTTTTATTAAGTATTATTTTTTTCTCAAGCTCTTTTTCTTTTGCGTCATTTAAAGAAGAGGAAGAAACTTTATCTGAGAATATATGTCTAGAACAAAAACGACAGCAACTTAGGATATCTTATGAAATGCTAGGGAGTCTTTTTGAGAAAAAAGATCCTACCAGCAATAAGGCAATTAAATATTATAGCTATGCTTTTCGTTTATCAAGAAACCCAGAACATCACCAAAGAATCTCTCGATCACTATCACTAAAAAATCATTATACTAATTTAGATGCTCTTCTTTTTGTTTCTAATTCCTATGCTACTTTTATAATTGAAGCTTCTTTTAGAGTTTTTTCAACTGAAGAGGCAGAAAATTTTTTAGTCGACGAAAAAAACTACTTCAAAGAACTTGGGGGGAATTTATTTAATAATTTAAAATCAGACATCAAAGTTCTTTCCGACCATGACGATAAAGAATGTTCCAAAATAGCACTTAGATCGTTGCAATTATCTTTCGAGAAAATAAGAAATCATGGGTGCCCATGGGCAAGAAAAAAAGTATTATATCTTGAAAAATTTCTTATCAATCTGGATGAATAAAATCTTAGAGTTTCTAATCTTGAAAAAGACAAGGCCAGTATATTTTTAGCTTTAAAAAAAACAGACACAAATTAGGTTTTTAACTTTTAGACCCCTTTCTTATACAAAAAAGTACATTCTTTTGATGATATCACAAGGCTAAAACTGCCACCACATTTAAGAAAAGAACAACAGGTGCTAAAAAGATTAAAGTATCTTTTTAACACCTTGATCGGACAAAAATTAAGAAAATTCATCAATAGAAACGAAAAAAACGCGATAAGAAAAAAAAAGATGATAATTTTTTTGCCACATATTTTTCTCTCGCCACAAACCGTTGATCTTATCTAATAAGCAAAAAAAACTGGTGCAACCCTAGGAAAGATCGAGCTTTGCTCTAAGTACCCTTGATAACTTGACTTTACAAAAAAGGAGAGAAAAAGGCATATTGTAAAGAAATAACTTAGATTAACAATGAAAACTAGGGTTTGTTTGATAAGACTAAGGCTTCACGAACTTCTGCCTCATTGCAGTAAGGTGGACCGCCTTCGTAGGAGATACCGCTATTTATGAAGTTAGCAATATTATCAGGCCCATAACCTTCGTGTGACAAGTCTTTGACAATTTTATTGAAGACAGTTTGAGTGTGAGCATCGGTTAAAACAGGACGCTCCTCATTTAAAATTTTATTAAGAACTTTTTTTGCATAATCAGACTGCCAGTTCTTTTCTCTAGGAATATTACCAAGAAAAATTTCTATCTCTTTCAATTGATCGATCAAAGTAGATGCCCACTGGGGCGCAGAATCAGTCGTTTTTTTGCTATTTATCATAAAAAGAAACCATTTTAAGTTTGAATAAGTTTGAGGATATAATTGTAACAAATAAAAGAAAAGATACAAGAAAAGAATAAGAAGTTAAAAATAATTTTAAATCCAAGACTTCAAAACTGGGTAAGATGCTAAAATAGCTTATTATTTTTTGTTTAACTTTTTAATCATGGAAACCTAAGTTTAAATGTTTGAACAATGGACTAAAGTTTGATCTGAGCTTCTTAGATTTAAATAAAGTTCCAATACCAAGGCCTCCAAAGGCCCCTAACCCTACCCCCATAGTATCAAAAAATGCTGCAGTATTATTGTTTATATGTATACCTGGTCCGCATCCACATGAAATATCTCCTGTAAAGTTAAGCTTATTATTTCTAATTTCTTCATAAGTAAGGTTATAAAATTTTTCTTCAAACTCACCGTTTTCTTTTTGTCTATATTCCTGGCTATTTACCGCAGCAACTCCACCAAAACCTAAGCCGATAGAAATATCAAGTAAGGTATAAATTTCTCTTCTTCCAAGTGGACTCTCGCAACGAAAAGCGAATGCACCTGTTCCTCCAGCAAGGACCCAGCCTCCTGAAAAATTAACTCCACGAATTGAGCACTTTAACTTTGGCTCAATTGACCTCGATAAAAACTCAAGTGTATTTAGGTTATTCGGAAACTCTTGATTCATATAGGCTAATACAGTTATCTTTTCTTCTGTCTTTAACTTATCAACGCATTCTATCTTTCCCTTTTTTTCTTGTCTTTTAAAATCAGCAAGTGAGGCTCTGCACCTGCCTCTGATGTTTTCAAGCTCTGAAATATTATTTTTGTGGATACTTAGTTCTTTAAGACACTTTACACCAATTTTCATTGAATCTATTCCAGAATAGTGTTTTTCCAGTAACTCACTGGCAATAGATGTTATCTCATCAGATAAGACAAAACGTTGGCCAAAATGTTCTTTGTTTCTTTCATGGAAAACACGACGATCATATTTTATTTTTGCATAATACTTTTTTCTTTGACGACGAGTCTCAAATATTTCTTTTACCAACTGACTAAATTTAACTTTTTTCTTTTTCTCTTTCTTTAAAGATGGGTCGTTTTCTTCACCGTTACTACGAAGTATATTTATCTGGTATGGATTAGCTCTTCTGTTGGCAAGAGAAACTTCACGATTTTGATCTTCAAACCTATTAGTCTCTTCTTTATTTTCAGCAGCATTTTCATTAGAATAGCTGTAATCATCAGAAGATTCGCTTGTTTTAGACTCAGAAGAAAATGAAGAAAGTGAACCACTATGAAGTGGAGATAAAATACTATTATCATTATCTTCGGGTAAAATGTTTTCTTCCCGGGACGAGTGAGAAGAAACGTTCTTCTCAGATGCTTCAAAACTTTGTGATCGATGCGATATGTTATTATCAAGACTTGACGTATTTTGAGGAACATTAAATCTTTCTTGTAGTTCTTCTAAAACAGATTGAAAATTTAATTTCTCCTTTTCACTATCGTTATTATCCATATCATTATTTTTTGGGGTAGGATCTGAGGAAAAAATACTGTGTAAAGGTGACGATGTTTCGTTCACAAATTCACTAACCTTTTCTTCTTCATAGCTTTCCTGAATTGATTCGGAAGAATCAATGAAGTCATTTTGGTGGGGAGAAGAGTTTTCTTGATCTAAGTTTGTTTCCTTTTCTTGACTAGCAAAAGTAAGCCCGGAAATTAGAATCATATTTGCTGATAAAATAATTTTAGCTGTCTTTTTTTTAAAGCCCATACAAACTCCTTAGTGGCATAAATAAAATCTAAAATTTTTGATTCTATTTAATTCCTTTTATTTTTGATTTCTATAAATTTTAGTAAATACATGCAATAGAAATCGCCAAAATAATTATTTCTACCAGTTTCTTGAAAAGAAAAGCATTGCTAGATAATTTCTGGTAGAATATTAAATCAATAAATTATTGAATCTAAGAATTAGGAGTTATCCTTTGACAAAAAACAAAGCTGAAAACACAACAGATGAAATACTACTCAACCAAATCATTGAAAAAATACTTAGCTTTCCAGCATCAAACCCTCTTTCTTTCGAATATGTTGAAAATCTTGCAAAAGAAATCATTGATTTAAATAAAATAGAAAACGAAGCTTGGATCATCAATAGGCTTCAAGTAATTAAAGAAAAGTATCTTGACGAAAACAAAGATAAAAGTATAAATATCGAAATTTCAAAACCTTCTAAAATAGAAAATGAAGCAGATCTTAATAATGTTATCAAAAAGCATCACGAATGGATAGAATCAGTAAAGAACCCAAGGAAATTAATTTCAGGAGGAAGAGCTAATCTTTCCGGAGCAAACTTAAGTGGTTTTTCTCTAAAAAAAGCTGATTTAAGTTGTGCTAATTTAGAAGGGGCACAGATGATAGGCTGTAATCTAAGCGAAACAAATTTTTCAAGAGCAAAGCTTACAGGTGCAAATCTACAAGGATCCATTGTTTTCCAAACAGTCTTTAAAAACAGTAAAATGAATGAAGCTGACCTTCGAGACGCCGAAATAAACGAGGCTGATTTCACTGGTGTTGACCTAAAAAATGTTATGTTTGATCCATATTTTAGATGGGAAGGCAAAAAAAGTGAACCTTAGGAAAAAATAAATAGAGAAATAGCGTCTCTGATTGACTCAGAAAAAATAAGTAAAATTATTTGAATACAAGCTAAAGATGAACATATTAGTAATGCCATAAAATTAAACGATAGACTTCTTAAAATACAAAAAGCAAGAAAGAGATTTAAAGTACTAGTAATTACTGCTCCTTGGATTAAACCAAAGTATGCATATATAAATAAAGGAAAAAAAACAGAACCAGCGCAGGTAAAAATAAAGTCGATTGCCAAAACATTCATAGCAATACTTTTATTCTCCAATCTATTTCCAAACTCCATCAATAAAGGTAGCTCAATACCACTTAAAAAACCAATCGCAATAGTCATAAAATGCATGTAAAAAAGAAAGCAGTATTGAACTATATTACTAACATTTGTCTTTTCTTCTATAGCAAAAAAAGAAGAGAAAATAAAATCTCCAAACAATATCCAAAAAGGAGCTAGAAGTCCAAGAACCGATAAAACGAGCTCTACATAAAACAAAAGGCCTAGGGTTAAAAAGCGACTGTACCAAAAGACAAAAAGGGACCCTAAGCCTAAACTAAAAAGATATAGGCCAATGGTTATGCTGTACCGTAAAAAAGTACCCCCTAATGTTGCAGCTAAGCATTGAGCTAATAAAAGCTCATAGATAATACTGCAAAAAGCGGCAATTGCCGTGAAAAAATAAACTTGAGCAGTAGAAATTTTTTTTGTGAAAAAAAAAGTAATCATTTTCTCCATCTGTCTTTTTTAAATTCAATATCATGTGGACAAAAGATTGAGAATATAATTTTTAATAGTAATGATAAAAAAATTATCTTAGCAGAAAAATTGAAGAAGATATTTTTTATTTAGAAACTAAGAATATCAAACAAGTATTTTTCAAGTTGAGAGGTATTTGCTTGGAGTTTAAGAAAAGAAGATTTTTTTGCTAACAACTCTTGAAGACTCTCAGGAATATGTACTTTTTTCTTGAGGAGTGGTTCTACAACATCAGAAAATTTTGCGGCATGAGCTGTTGCAACAACAATACAGTTGTCATTGTCCACTTGTTCTAAAGATTGAAAAGCAGTTGCTGTGTGAGGACAAATCTCAAGCTTGTACTGAGTATAGACATCTATTATTGTTCTTCGAATCATTTCATCGTCTGCTGTATGGGCTAAGCTAAAGTTAAAAAGATCTTTAAAATTTGGAAAATAATATAGAAGTCTTTCCATATTCGATGGAGCTCCAACATCCATTGCATTAGCTATGGTTGCTACACTTTTCCTTGCCTCATATCTTTTCTTATTAAAGAAATTTTCCATAACAGCATTTTTATTGTTACTGAAAACTATTTTATTGATACCAAACCCCATCTCTTTTACCAAAACAGCTGCAAGAGCGTTTCCTAAATTACCGGTTGGAACAATAAAACTCGGTGACCGCCCTGTTTGTTTAAGATAATCGACACTAGCTTTAGCATAATAAACACATTGAGGTAGGAGTCGACCTATATTAATACTATTTGCTGAACTTAGCCTTAAGCTTTGAGAAATTTTATTATTCAAAAATGTTTCTTTAACCATCCTTTGACAATCATCAAAGCTACCCTCAACAGCTATACTTGTAACATTATCTCCGTAACAAGATAAAAGGTGCTCTTGACGTTTTGAAACTTTCCCGAGTGGAAAAAGAATCACAACTTTAAAATTTTTATTCTGATGAAATGCTGAGGCAACAGCAGATCCTGTATCCCCTGAGGTTGCAACTAAGATTGTTTTAAAATCACCTGGATCAAGCAGATTTTCCATAGTATTTGCTAAGAACCGAGCTCCTACATCTTTGAAAGCAGCTGTTGGGCCATGATACAGCTCTAAGATTCCTTTGTTATCGGTGAAAAATTTTAAAGGAATAGAAAAAGAAAAAGTTTTATCGCATATGGACTGAAGCTTTTCTTCAAGAGGATCACCATGAAAAAAAGGCTTGAGAATTTTATACGCAAAGTTTGAAAGTAAATCAATTTGAGAAAAGTCATTTTGATCAAAGTGAGGTAGATGATCAGAAACAAAGAGTCCCCCATCAGAAGCGAGACCTTTTGCAACAGCTTCTGATAAACTATAGGAGTTGTGCTGATTTCTAGTTGAATAATATTTCATAAAAAAGTAAACCTCAAAAAATTTTTGAACCTTGACCACCAATAACACCTGTGAAATATTGGCTTTTGACTCCAGATTCTAACAAATAAGATTTGAGACATGCAGCAATTTTGTCAGCTTTTTCAAAAGAATTTGTTAAAGAAAAAACAGAAGGTCCTGCACCTGAAATAGAAAATCCGAAAGCTCCACAATCTAAGGCAAGCTCTTTCATATTATCGAAACCAGGAATTAGCTTCGATCTTTGAGGTTCAAAAAGATTATCTTTTAAAGATTCTTTAATCAAAAACTCGTCTTTAAGACACAGACCCGTAATAAACTGAGCTAAATATCCGGACTGGTGAACGTAATCTTTAAGGGCAATATTCTCATTTAAAACGGCCCTTGCTTTTGACGTTGGAAGAACAAAATCGGGGTGAACAACAACATAATAAAGTCTCTCTGGGTAAGGAAGAGAAATCACTTGTGTTTTATGATTCAAAACGGAAAGAACGACTCCCCCCAGTAAGCTTGGCCCGACATTATCACCGTGATAGCTACCACTCGCAAGAGATTCACCATGTAAAGCATATTCAAATAATATTTTCTCGTCTAAAGGTTCATCTAAAAGTTGGTTCACAGCAACCACGGCAGCAACAGCACTACAAGCTGAACTTCCAAGACCAGACCCTGGTGGTATACCTTTTTCTATTTTTAGATAAATTTCTTGGGAAAGATTAAGATCTTCAAGCATCTTATAAACAGAAAAAGCTGCTGTATTTTTTTTCATTTCAAAAGGAATGCCTTGCGAAAAACCCGTAACCTCTTCAACGGTAACTTGCTCGTTTGAAGAAGAGTTTGAAGATTCTCCACCAGGTTCAAGAGAAGCTTGGACGGTATCACCAACTTGATCAACAGAAAAACCAAGCAGATCAAACCCAACAGCTATATTTCCTACACTTCCTGGAGCAAAAGCTCGCGCCGTTTTTTTTTTGCCTAATTTTGTTTTCATAAGTTGGCTCCTAAAAAAGAAGCCAGGCGTAAAATGTCAGCAAAAACACCGGCTGCTGTTACTTCTCGACCTGCTCCTGGTCCTTGAATAATAAGTGGTTGATGCTTATATCTTCTCGTGTAAAAAGCAATGATGTTGTCCGTTCCTTTTAAACTTGCAAAAGGGTGAGTTTTTTCAACGGAAACAATTCTAGCTGATGCATTTCCATTTTGATCAACTGAACCAAGATACCTCAGGACCTTGCCTTGATCTAAAGCATCAGCAAAAAGACTACTTATTTTTTCGTCGTATTTAACCATATTATCTAAAAACACTGATGGATCTTCTTCATCTTTTAACTGGGAGGGTATAAGACTATCTACAGATATATCAGACAACTCAAGTTTTAAACCCATCACCCTCGACAAAATAAGAACTTTTCGAGCAACATCCATCCCTGAAAGGTCGTCGCGCACATCAGGCTCTGTTAAGCCTTCATCATAAGCATCTTTAACAACATGCGAAAAAGATTTCTTTTCACTAAGACTATTAAAGATATAAGAGAGTGTCCCAGAAAAAACTCCTTCAATCCTTTCGATTTGATCATTGGTTCGAATCAAATCTTTAAGAGTTGAAATGACCGGCAAACCAGCACCAACAGTTCCTTCATAGAGATAGTATGCATCTTGGTAAGACTGATTAATTTTATAAAAGTATTCTAAATCAAGTGTGTTTGCTTTTTTGTTTGGTGTGACAACGCTAATTCCCTTTGAAAGCCAAGATTGATAGTTTCTTGCAATCTTTTCGTCCGCAGTACAATCAACAATAACTCGGTGAGTAAACCTATCTGCTCCAATGTGATCTGTGAACAGTTCAAGATCAGGTGCTTGATTTTTTTCATCAAGGTTTTTTTGCCAGTTTCTCGTACTTAAAATATTATTTTTATCTAAGTACATTTTTTTAGAAGTTAAAAGACCTCTTAATCTAATCTCAACATTAGATTCTTTTTTTAGATTTAAAAAACTTTCTTCCAACTGAGTAATCAAAGTTGATCCAATGTTACCGCAACCAACAATACCCAGGGATAAAGTATGATCAGATAAAACAAACCTTGAGTGAAGAACTTGAAGAGCACGAGTGGCGTTTTTTTGATCAATAACAACACTGATGTTTCTCTCGGAAGATCCTTGTGCAATAGCTAAAATATTGATTGCTGCTTGACCGAGAGAATCAAAAAACTTACCTGCAACCCCAGGAGAATGAACCATTTGGTCTCCAACAGCAGCAATAATACAACACTGATCATTTGAAGTAATGTTTTGGATTCTTTTCCCTTTGATTTCCTCTGCAAATGCGTTTTCAATAGCACAAATAGCTTTACCACTCAAAAAACTATGTATGGCAAAACAGATAGAATGTTCAGAGCTTGATTGAGATATCATAATAACAGAGATACGAGCCTCATTGAGAGCCGAAAAAAGTCTCTGTGCAACACCAGGTACACCTATCATACCTGAGCCTTCGACACTGATCATACTAACATTTTCAATACTTGAAAATCCTCTGACACAAGAAGAAATATTCTTTTCTAGAGGAATCTCATTTGATTTAACAATTTTTGTTCCGACTAAGTCGGGCTTAAAAGTGTTACGAATAAAAATCGGTGTGTTTTTGGAGACAGCAGGCTCCATTGTTTTAGGGTGAAGAACCTTCGAACCAAAATAAGCCAGTTCTGATGCTTCGGAATAACTGACTAGAGGTAAAAGTTTAGCATCTTCAGTTTTATTTGGATCTGCCGTGTAGATACCATCAACATCCGTCCAAATATTGATTTCACTAGCCTCAAGTAAAGACGCAACTATAGAAGCTGTGTGGTCACTACCATTTCTAGAAAGCGTCGTTGGCTGACCTTCAAGAGTCGATGCAACATAACCAGTAAAAACAAGAAAAGAGTCGTCTTTTTCGATGTTTAATTGTTTAAAATACTCTTTTGTTTTTGTCCAATGGACATTAGACCCAAAACCTTCTTGAGCCAAAATCAAAAATTTCCTGGCATCAAACCATTTAGCTTTTTTCATTTTTTCAAGAAGAATACCAAAAAGAATTTTAGATGACCACTGCTCACCAAATCCGACAATAAGATCAACAGCATGTTTTGAGTCGTGTCGTGATAAAGAGATTGTCTTAAGCAAGTTTTCTAAGTTTAAAAAATCTTCTTTAAAACTTAAAGATAAATTTTTTTCAATTTCTCCTTTACACAATTCTTTGATTAATGAAGAGTGAAACTTTGATAAGTCAGTTATTTTTTTTTGATAGCGGGAATCTTGCTTGACAGCTAAGTTTACTAATTCGTGAAGCTGGTCTGTTACTCCATAGACGGCAGAAGCAACGACAGCAACGGAAGAATCATTTATTTTGTTTGTTAAAACATCAACAACATGAGTAAAGCAACCTGCATTTTTTAAAGAACTTCCACCAAACTTATGGACTTTCCAACATTTTGATGAATCCTGCATAACGAATCTCCAATAAAAGCTAGAATGAAACAATCATATTTTTGGTTATATTTATTCTATAAATTACAGTCTTTCTTAACTATAAAGTCTCGTTCCTGTCTAAAATAATTTTAAGTGTTCTTCTTAACGGTTCAGCCGCTCCCCATAACAGTTGATCACCAACTGTAAACATTTGAACGAACTCAGGACCAAGGTTCATTTTTCGAACTCTTCCCACTTTAATTTTTAATGAATCTGCAGCAGCAATTGGAGTTAGATAATTGAGAGTGTCTTGACGCTCATTAGGTATAAGATGCACCCAAGGGTTAGCTCTTTGAAGGCGCATTTCCACTTCCCTAACACTTAAATCTTCTTTAAGTTTTAAAACAAGAGATTGACAATGAGATCTTAAAGTAGCAACTCTTACACAGGTACTGTCAACCGGGATAACAGTAGCTCGATCAAGAATTTTATTTGTTTCCACATGACCTTTCCACTCTTCTTTGGTTCGCCCACCGTCGACAGCTTTATCTATCCATGGTAAAAGGTTTGCTGCTAGAACACCATTGATTTTATTTGTTGGTAAATCACAATGTGTTAAAGCATAATGAATATCTTTTTCTAGGCCAAGGCCCTTTGCTGGAACCTTATCTTTGGTTAACATCTGCCTTGTCATATAATCAAACTGTTGAAACAACTCATTCATAGCTTCAGCACCAGCTCCGGATATGGCTTGATAAGTAGAAACTTGAATTGCATCAACTAGGTTTTCCTCTAAAAGACCATGAATAGCAAGGAGCATTAAACTGACGGTACAGTTTCCACCAATGTAGTTTTTGACTCCAGATGCTAGACCTTTTCTTATCTGTTTCGCGTTTATAGGATCGAGCACAATAATACTGTCTTTATTCATTCTCAAACTCGAAGCAGCATCTATCCAAAAACCATGCCAACCTGTTTCTCTTAACTTTGCATAAACCTTTTCAGTATAATCACCACCTTGAGTTGAAACAAGGATGTCTTGAGTTCTCAAACTCGAGAGGTCGTATGCATCTTGTAAATTTCTTTTACTACCATGGATATAGCTAGGAGCTTTTTGCCCAGCTTGTGATGTGGAATAAAATGTTGCATCAAGGCGTGAGAAATCGTTTTCTTCTTGCATTCTTTTCATTAAAACAGATCCGACAACACCCCGCCAACCAATAAAACCTGTTTTCAACATAAAATAATTTCCTCAGATCAAAAGCAATAAAATTTAATTGAGATAAGTAAAAAGTTGTTAGAAGATAAATATCATTCTTTCCTACTTAAAAGATACTGGTGATTGACATAAAACTCAAGCAAGATAAAAGATAAAGAAAGCTAAAGCGCCAAAAGAAATGTGATCTCCATGAAGAAAATATATGTGAGACAAGAAAGACATAAACGCCTTGAACATTAAAATCTTTCATTAATTTTTGCCTAAGTTTGCAGTAGCAAGATTTTTTTCACTTAAGGTGATTTTTGATCTGACCCTATACCGCGAGAACCTTGGCTGCCCGAGCCGCCGCGCTTTGGAGGTTTTCTTCCCCCGCTGTTGACTCGTTTTGCCCCTTGAGAACCCGTTTCTCCACCTTCATTAGCTTTTGATTTTTTACTAAAAGAAGCATCGGGCGTTCCTTTAAAACAAGCTAAAACCCAAGGGAAACTTTGAGTAGTAAAATAAGAATAAGTCCCATTATAATCCATCCCATTACACTCGTCGAGATCACCGTGATCTTCCACATATTCATAATCATCACGAAATTGCCCTGTGTAAGTTCCACCCGGGTTTTCATACTCTCCTTCCAAAGGTTGACGCTTTCCTTCTTTCAACTTAAAACTTGATTTAACAAGCCTTAAAACACCATCTTCCCCTTTAATGTAGGGACCACGAATAGGAAAACCATCAGCAGCAAAACCAATGACAGGGGCTTCAACGCTTGTGTTATAAATTTTACTAGGACTTGCATGATAGTGGTAGGAACCATCTGGTTGTACATGGGCATGATGGGAGTCGGTTCCAAAATTATTTTCTTCTGACATAGGATCAAAACGCCACGGTATACTGGGATCGAAACAACCAACTTTTTCATCTCCAACACCCTTACAAGCTGCAGCAAGAAGGTCAAGTTTAACACCGTTTAAGTAAACGCCGTTATCGTACTCTAAAGACAAAGGGGTGACCTCAGATGCTTTTTCTGGATTTCTTTTTATGGTTTTAACGTGAATGACAGCTTGAGCTTCATGAGCAAAATGAGACCCTTGATCGTTAAAATTATGGTTTGGAATAGAGTTAGCTTCTATCGTACAAGTTGTTTCATCAAAGCTTATTTTTACCTGAGAAGTTTTACTTAGTCCCTCTCCTTCATCTTTAACTTCAGCCTCGTATTCTCCATTGTAACTGGAGCAGTCATTGTCAGTTTGATCAAAAATATTCTCCTTAAAATCGACAGGATTCATCAAACTCATAGCACCTTCTAGAAGATTTGTGTTATCAAGATTTTCCTCACAAGACATGACCCCAAAAATGAAAAAAACAAACACTCTCCACATTTTAACAACCTTTATTTTAAATTGACTTTAGGATTATTAAAATCATCATACCATAAAAAATGTAACTTTTATGTAAAATAAAAAAGGAATAATTTATTTCTCTAACAAACGGATTTCATATATTTTTGACCAGTTTTTTCCAGTAATCCAAATTCTTTTTTGTGTTTTATCATAAGAAACTCCATTTAAAACACCTCCTGTTTCCTTTCTAGCTATAGAAGAAATATCAAGCCACGAAAAATATTCGCCATCTGGATCAATGATTAAAACATATGGACTACGCCAAATATTCGCCCATATTTTACCTTCGATCATCTCTAATTCGTTTAAAAAAGTAATCTTGTTTGACTCTACAGTTTCTCCTTCAATGGACAAGGTTTTAAAAACTGAAAAAAATTTTCTTTTGAGAAAATAAAGCTTATTTGACCCGTCACTTACAACAATAGAAGAGTTATTTTCGTTATACGCGACCCCCCAACCTTCTTTCTGATCAAAGTTCTCGTTGAAATTTTTTAGTGTCTGAACTTGTTTAAAGTTTGGCTTATATTGATACAAAAAAGCGTCATGACTCTTCCAAGTTAATTGAAGTAAAAGCCCTTCACCAAAATAACTTAAGCCTTCTGCAAAGTACGTTTTAGGAAGATCAAAAGTTTCAAGTGTTTGTCCCGTTAAAGCACCTATCTTTAAGAGACGAGATTTTCCGTATAGTCCAGAACTTACAAAGAAAGAGATTCTTCCCACAACTCTTTCAAATTCCTCAGCAGGGATTCGAGGTTTTACTTGATCAAGAACAGATATGGCAGTTGAAAGGGAGAAAGATAATTCCTG
>PASJ01000097.1 GCA_002711925.1 Pseudobdellovibrionaceae bacterium
AGATGAAACGCTAAAAACATTTTTAGCTCCACACGGTGACAGTGTAGTCTTTCAAGGTCGTTCAATCCATATTGCTAGCTGGATCGAACGTCTTGGTTTTTCTTATAACAAATTACAAACACAAATCAAAAAACTTTCTGGAGGAGAAAAGGCACGCGCTTTAATTGCCAAGCTCATGTTAGAAGAAGCGGATCTTCTTCTTTTGGACGAGCCGACAAATGACCTGGACATTCCTACACTTGAGATTTTAGAAGAAAGCTTGCAGTCATTTACAGGGTCAATTATACTTGTAAGCCATGATAGATATCTACTGCAAAAAATTTGTAATACATACTTAGGATTTAATAAAGAAGGCCTTCTTACGACGTTTAATGACCCTTCAATTTGGCAAGAAAATGTCTTTAATCAAAGTAAAGAAACAAAAAGTATTAAAAGAGAAAAATTATCAACCTCAAATACAAGAATAAAAACTCAAAAAAAACTATCCTACCTTGAAGATCGTGAATTAAAACAAATAGATGAAAAAGTTCAAAAACTAGAAATAGAGCTAGAACAGTTAAAACAAGAACTTCAAGATGATAAAAATCAGCAAGATTATAAAAGAATGACAGAACTAAGTCAAAGTTACGAAAATAAACAAAAAATATGCGATCAACTTTACGAAAGATGGCAAGAATTAGAGGACAAAAAGTCTTAAGTTTTTTTCCTAACCTCGTATGCTTCTAATTTTGTTTTGTGAGCTCCCATAAGAAACTGCCATGCTTTAAGATAATCCAGCCGCTTCTTGTTTTTCTCCATACCCTTTAGTATTTCAGGCATTGTCATTAAAGAATACTGAGGTGAGAATAACTTTTCATAGTTTTGAATTGACGCAAGATATAAGAACTCTTTTACGGTTTTCGATCTTTGTGTTTCCAAGAAAAAATCTTGGTGTAGATAAAACTGAAAAGACTTATCATTTGCAAAAGAAGTTCTATTCTTAAGATTTTCAGACAAAAAACCAAAGTCATCAGGCTTACAAGCCTGCTCAATACTTAAACTAGGGTCTTGGCCAGGTTCAACAAAAAAATTATACACATCCCCTTTATCGACCTGATACAAAAGGTACCTTATTTTTATAGCTGACAACAGACGTTCCTAACTCTTTGAAAAAAACAGTAGCTTAAAGTCACAAGGCTTCACACCATAGGTTTATATAAATCATGACAAATAAACCTAGATATACCCCAAATTTCTATCTATAATGACAGTTTCTATTTGTAACTTCAAGAAATCTTTTTGGAAATATCGCTTATGAAGTGGAGTTTATCCTCTTGGAAAACTAGAAAAGTAAACCAAGAAATATTTTATCAGGACACCTTACACCTTCATAAAATACTGAATACATTATCTTCTTACCCTCCTCTTGTCTCAATTAGAGAAATAACTCAATTAAAAAAAAATATTGCCGAAGCCTCGAAAAAAAACCGCTTTATCATTCAAGCTGGAGATTGTGCTGAGAGCTTTTCGCACTGCCATCCCCAAGTTATCGCCCAAAAAGTGAAAATACTTTTTCAACTAGCAACAATCATTGCTAATGAAAACCAAAAGCCCGTAACCCAAATTGGAAGAATAGCTGGCCAGTATTCAAAGCCTCGTTCAAAATCTTTCGAAATGGTCAATGACAATAAGATTTTTAGCTTCAGAGGAGAAAATATTCATTCGACAGAAGCGTCAGTAGCTACAAGAAGTCCTGATCCTAAGCGACTTGAACGAGGATACTTCTTTTCTTCTTTAACATTAAACTTTATTAGAACCCTTAATAATAGCTATTTCAACCAGATTTTACAGCCACAATCTTGGCAACTTCAAAAGCCACAAGGGATTGAACAAAGAGTTGAAGAATATCAAAATCTATCAAAAAAAATTTTAACAACCACTTCTTCTGTTATACCTAATGGAATAAATTTTTTACGTAGTAAAAACAACTTTTTCACCTCTCACGAAGGGCTCCATCTTCCACTCGAGCAAGGGTTCACAAAAAAAGCAGCAAACAACAAACACTATAACTTAAGCGCACACACCCTATGGCTTGGAGAAAGAACTCGAGATATATCAGGCGCACATGTAGAATACTTCAGAGGCATCGATAATCCGGTTGGCATAAAAATTGGACCATCTATAAGCGCAGATGAGCTTTGCGAATTAATCCGAACACTAAACCCCTTAAATAGTTGTGACAAAATTATGCTTATTCCCCGTCTTGGTCATAGTAAAGTTATCAATATTCTCCCGAAATTGATTGAATCAGTGGAAAATAAAAGTTTCAACGTCTGTTGGCTTTCTGATCCTATGCACGGTAATACCTACAAAACCTCATTAGGGCAAAAGACTCGAAATCTAAGTCATATTACTTCAGAACTTCGTTCCTCTATACAGATACACAAAGAGCTTGGCTCACACCTTGCGGGTGTCCACTTAGAACTTACGGGTGAAAATGTTACAGAATGTATTGGAGGCATAGAAAACTTGAAACCCGAAGATTTACAGCGAAATTACACAAGCCTTTGCGATCCAAGGCTAAACTATACTCAAAGTATCGAAGTTGCCTATGATTTTTCCTCTATGTTAAAAAAGACAGATACAAGAAAAAGCTTTACACTAAAGTCAAGATAATTTAAGTGCTTTTTTTTCGCGCCAGATTTCTTGGTTTAAATCCTCAAGTAACAAATCTTCTTTATCTTCACCAAGAATATGATTGTGGTACAGGGGAACTTTTCCGGAAGGGGTGTCGATAACATAAGTTGGTATAGCATAGCCACTTATTTTACCCCTTAGCTTTCGAATAATATCAAGTCCTAGTTTATAAGGTACTCTCAGGTGTTTTGTTCCAGCAATTAGGTGTGGATAAAAAAGGTAATAAGGCCTAACGCGATTCACAATTAATTTTGAACATAAAGCCTTCATAGCATCGTAAGAGTCATTCACATCTTTTAAAAGTACACTTTGGTTACCTATAGGGATGCCAGCATCTGCCAATAGTTTCAAAGAAGAACAAGCATCATCCGTTAACTCTTCCACACAATTAAAATGAGTATTGAGCCAAATGGGGTGATATTTTTTTAAAACGCTACATAAATCATCGGTAATTCGATAAGGCATTGTTACAGGTACTCTTGTACCAAAGCGTATAATTTCAACATGAGGAATTGCACGAAGTTGGGAGAGAAGATAATCTATGGCTTCGTCAGAAGCGACAAAAGGGTCTCCTCCCGTAATTAAAACATCTTTAATCGCAGGTGTCTCTGCAATGTACTTTACCCCGTTTGCAATAATTTTCCTGTTATAATGAAGCCCGATATGCTCGTCATCTCGCCTTTTTCTGTAACAAAAACGACAATAAACTGAACATAACATTGCAACACAAAACGCAACTCTGTCAGGGTAGAGATGAACAACCTCTTTAACAGGAGAGTGAAGAACTTCATCTAAAGGATCTTTAACCCCCTCATTATCAAAGGCTTCTTGAATATGCGGCAAGACCTGAGAGCGTAGAGATTTCGCTCGCTTTGGAGATTCTTTTTCTACTTTTTTAATAAGAGCAGCATAATAAGGGGAACAACCAAAATTAAAAATTTCATTGAGCTTATCAAAACCTTCTTGTTCATCTGGACTTAATTTGAAGTATTTTTCACATGATTTTTTATCCCTAATCTGGTTATTCATTTGCCATAGCCAGCTTTTAAACTTAGATTTATCCACTCCAAACATTTGTGAAGCAAACTGTGTAAACGACAATTTTTATTTCCTTATAGTCTTTTCCATGCTTTGTTAAGCCAAAGAATATTAAATTATTTCTACTTGGTCAGATAAGCCCGAGATGTTATACATTATTTGTTTTCAAAAAGGAAATTCTATAATACCTCTTTAACTTTATACCCACGATAGGTAACCATGTCACATCTAATTAAGAAGATTGTACTTGCATCTCAATCAAAATTTAGAAAGACCCTTTTATCTCAAACTAATATAGCATTTACGACTCATGCAGCATTAATTAATGAGCACGAAATATTAGCAGCTACCCCCAAAGAAACAGCAGAACAAAGAGCTATATCAAAAGCAGACTCGGTTGCTTCCTGCCTAAATGACTCTTGTCTGGTTATTGGGTGTGATCAAACATTAGAGCTTGAAAATAAAATGCTTAATAAGCCTAAATCTCAGGAAAAAGCCTATTTACAACTAAAAAAACTTTCCGGCAAACAGCACACATTACACTCAGCTGTTAGTCTTGTATGTTCAAAAGCTGATTCTAATAAGGTTCTAAAAGTTTTTACTGTTTCTACACCTATGTATATGCGCCAATTAAGCTTGTCAGAAATAAATCAATACATTGAATCTAATGAGTGGCAAGGTTGTGTAGGTGCTTATCGTATAGAGGGCCGAGGAGTCAACCTTTTCAATGAGAAAACTGCATTATCCCTTGATACTTCGGCAGTTATGGGACTTCCTCTGCTTTCTCTTTTAGAGTCTCTTCGAATTCTTGGAATAAACCCACTTACAAACCAACAAGGACCTTGGCCTACCAAGGGTTTAGGACTTTAGTTTGATTGTTGCTTGCTAAATTTACAAATTCTGTTACTAAAGTTGTTTCATTTTTTTTAAGGGGTCACTTGATGCAAGATAAGCTAATCAGCGTTATAGGTTTATTCACCATGCTTTTCATAGCGTGGCTTTTTTCTAACAATAAGAAAAAAATTGATTTCAGATCAATTGCTGGGGGCTTATTCCTACAGTTTATTTTAGCCTACTTTGTTCTTCACACAAACTTTGGTAAAGCTTTTTTTGCCATGGCAACAACTGCAATTACCTCGGTTGTAGAAACAACTGATATTGGTTCAAAGTTTGTTTTTGGAGAAAACTTCAAAGATCACTTTTATGTTTTTAAAGTTTTACCAACAATTATATTTATGTCTTCATTATCATACATTTTTTTCTACTTCGGTATTATACAGCGTGTGGTAAAAGTTCTAGCTTGGATTATGCTCAAAACTATGAACATCTCTGGCTGCGAAAGTTTGGTGACTGCTGCAAACATTTTTCTTGGTCAAACGGAAGCACCCTTATTTATAAAGCCTTATTTAAAGACGATGACGCGCTCGGAAGTGATGACAATGATGACGAGCGGAATGGCAACAGTTGCTGGAGGAGTTCTTGCTGCTTATATTGGCCTTGGAGTGCCAGCAGGACACCTTCTTGCAGCTTCTATTATGTCTGCTCCGGCTGCTATCATGTTGTCAAAAATTATCTACCCAGAAACACAAGAGTCTCCTACCAAAGGCTCCGTGAAGGTTCACTTTGAAGTTAAAGAAGTTAATATCTTTGAATCTGCTTGTAGTGGTGCATCTGCCGGTCTAAATTTAGCACTTAATGTGGGAGCTATGCTTATAACATTTATTGCTCTAATTGCTCTTATCAATAAGTCACTAACAATATTTCACTTTTTATTTGGCTGGGACCTCACTTTAGAAAGCATGTTAGGTACTCTATTTCAACCCATAGCTTTTCTAATTGGTATACCATGGAGTGAAAGTGCTCTGGTCGGTGAATTACTTGGTAAGAAAATGGTAATAAACGAGTTTATTGCCTACGTAGACCTTCTTAACTATAGAGACACAGGACTTTTGTCGGAGCGTTCCGTAAATATTTGTACCTATGCCTTATGTGGCTTTGCTAACTTTTCTTCTATCGCAATACAAATTGGAGGTATTGGTGCTTTAGAGCCTTCTCGTAGGGCAGATTTTGCTAAATGCGGCTTCAAAGCTCTTATAGGGGGAACCCTTGCTGGATTTATGACTGCTTGTATGGCCGGAATACTTATAAGTTAATACAACTATTTAATATTTTTATTTTTCTTACTTTCATCCAAAACTTTGATTTAATATATAAAATACTAAAGTTTCATAGTTTTCATACCGAATATTTGAGTTATGAAAACTATTGATGAAATTATAAACCTGATTAATGCAGGCAAAAAAAAAGAAGCCTCAAAAGCGGTAGAACATTTATTGTCTTTAGGTGAAACAAACATTGAGGCCTTAAAAATTAAAGCCAACCTACTCTCTCAAGAAGGAAAATTCAGACAAGCATCAAACACTTGGGAGAAAATTTTAAAAATCGATCCGGACAATCTCGATGCTTTTTATTATTTTGAAAATCAATTTATTGAAGAAAAAGAGAAGTTTTACTTTACCGACGAGCTACCCAATGGGGGAAGACGCTTTCTTCTTCACCCTCAAGACATGATAAACAGTTTAGTGCTGGGTGTTTTTGGATGTATTGTTTTTCTTTTTTCCAGTAACAACAATGTATTACAATATTTTTTTGGATCAAATGTTTTTTCCATGACCTCATTTTTTCTTCTTGTTATGATTCCTTGGATCTTTATTATCTGTAGTTTTTTCATGTCTCCTTATGAAATCTGTCTTACTGACCAGGGTGTATTTATCTCTTCTAAAGTACGAAAACATTTTTTAGCTTGGCATGAAATATCACAGGTCCAAATCACTCACCTAATGGATGAAGATAACTATGGCTTATTCGTTGTTTTTGTTCCCAAAGATAAATCAAAACAAGCTTTTGAAGTCGACATAAGCTCTGAAAGTACGGCAATCAGATCGCGAGGAACATTTGTTGAGGAAATAATAAAGTTTTCTGGCACACCAACTTACTCTGAAAGAAAACCTCTAGTTGAAACAAAGACAAAGACCCTATCCGTATAATTTTATTAGCTTTTAATAAGCCTTCGAGACTAAAAAAATTAAAAACTCCAAACCCCCTTGACAAGTCCTTTTTGAGCACTATGTTCTAGAAGAATAATTTTTGTGGCAAATATTTCAAACCACAGTGAGTGTTCAAAAAATACTATTATGTAAATCTTATTTTATCTTAAAAGGAGTTGTTATGAAGATTAGACCGTTACAAGATCGTATTCTGGTCAAACGTCAAGAAAGTGAATCAAAAACAGCTGGTGGTATCATCATCCCTGATAACGCCAAAGAAAAGCCTATGGAAGGAAAAGTTGTATCTATAGGTAATGGTAAACTTTTAGATAATGGCACACTTCACAAACCAGACCTAAAAGTTGGAGATACAATTCTTTTCAGCAAATACGCAGGATCCGAAGTTAAAATTGAAGGATCAGAGCACCTTGTTATGCGTGAAGATGACATTTTAGGTGTCGTTGAATAAAACTTTTAGAAAAAACAGCTTATTAAATCAAAAATATAATAAATAAAGGATATTGAACATGGCTAAAAGCATAAATTTTGGTGAAGATTCACGCAAAAAAATTCTAAATGGAGTCAATACTCTAGCAGAAGCAGTTAAAGTTACACTAGGGCCAAAAGGTCGTAATGTAGTCATCGAAAAGTCTTTTGGTTCTCCAACAATCACCAAAGACGGAGTCAGTGTTGCCAAAGAAGTCGAGCTTGAAGACAAGTTTGAAAACATGGGCGCACAGATGGTCAAAGAAGTTGCTTCTAAAACATCAGACACAGCTGGTGACGGAACAACAACAGCAACAGTTTTAGCTCAAGCTATCTACCGCGAAGGTTCAAAACTTGTTGCTGCAAATCACAACCCAATGGAGCTAAAAAGAGGTATCGATCTTGCTGTAAAGCTTCTTGTTGAAGGCCTTGATAGCTATTCAAGACCAACGAACACAAGAGAAGAAATCGCACAAGTTGGTGCTATCTCAGCTAATAACGATAAAGAGATCGGTGAAATCCTAGCAGACGCTATGGATAAAGTTGGTCGCGACGGCGTCATAACAGTAGATGAAGCAAAAGGCATGGAAACATCTCTTGATGTTGTTGAAGGTATGCAGTTTGATCGCGGATACCTTTCTCCATACTTCGTAACAGACTCTGAAAGAATGGAAGTTGCATTAGAAAATCCTTACATTCTACTTCATGAGAAAAAGATCTCTAATATGAAAGATCTTTTACCTGTTCTTGAAAAAATTGCTCAAACTAATCGTCCTTTTGTTATTGTTGCTGAAGATATCGATGGTGAAGCACTTGCAACACTCGTAGTGAACAAACTAAGGGGTACTCTTAAGTGTGCTGCTGTGAAAGCTCCAGGTTTTGGTGATCGTAGAAAAGCTATGCTTGAAGATATCGCACTACTTACAGGCGGTACTGTTGTTTCTGAAGACTTAGGTCACAAACTAGAAGACCTAACCTTAGAAAACCTAGGCGAAGCAAAGCAAATTAACATCAGTAAAGACAACACAACTATCGTTGACGGTAAAGGTGCAAAATCTGACATTGACGGACGAGTAAAACAAATCCGTGCTGAGATTGCAAACACAAGCTCTGACTACGACAGAGAAAAACTACAAGAAAGACTAGCAAAGCTAGTTGGTGGTGTTGCTGTTGTTAAAGTTGGTGCAGCCACAGAAGTTGAGATGAAAGAGAAAAAAGCACGAGTTGAAGATGCATTAAACTCAACACGAGCAGCTGTTGAAGGTGGAATCATTTCTGGAGGTGGTACAGCACTTTTACGTGTTCAACATCATCTTGATAATGTTAAAGCTGCAAATGAAGAACAAGCTTGTGGTGTTTCTATCATTCGTCGAGCAATTGAAGAGCCTCTTCGTCAAATAGCATTCAATGCTGGTGTAGAAGCAGCTGTTGTTGTTGACAAAGTTAAAGCAGCTACAGAAGGTAATGGCTTCAACGCTCTAACTGAAACATATGAAGACCTTTACAAAGCAGGCGTTATCGACCCAACTAAAGTAACAAAAACTGCTCTTATCAATGCAGCATCAATTGCAAGTTTACTTCTTACAACTGAAGCAATGATTGCTGACAAACCATCAGAAAATAACTCTGCTGGTGCTCCTGCTGGTGGCGCTCCTATGGGCGGCATGGGTGGAATGGGTGGAATGGGTGGAATGGGAGGCATGGGCGGAATGATGTAATCATCATTTAAAGCTCATGAGTTCTTAGTTAACTCATCGATCCTTTAAAGGGTTTCTTTTTATCTTCTTCTCTAGCGAGAATGGATAAGTCGAAGCCCTTTTTTTTTACTGCCTAGGATTTGACTACTTGGTGGTACTTTTCGAAGTTTAGCGGTGTAATCTCTTTGCTCATTAAAATAGCCTATCAACAATAAGTCATTACAAACAAGAAGAAATAATCATATCAGCTCGTTTGGAAACACTATCTTTAGGTACGATCACAATAGTGTAGCCATACTTTTTGTACGTGGTCAGCAGTTGTTCGTATTCTTCTACAGCTTGCTCAAAAGAATGCTTCCTTTCTTTATCTGACCGATAAATGTCTCTCCAAGGTGGAAGCATAAAAACTGTTTTATGATATTTAAATTTTTTAGAAGCTTTATCAAAATGAGTCCCTTGTTCTCGATTTAGCTGCACAGTATCAACGATGCCTCTATCAAAAAAACTAACTCCTTTGTCTTGACTTGGGAATTGAAGTGATAAATACAGCGAGAGAGAGTTAACTCCAAAAAATGATCCAGGTCTTTCCATGGGAGGGCTTTGCCACTTATGGCTAGTTGTTCTTTTACAATTTGTCTTCCAGGTTCAAAGGTGTGGTTATAGCCCCGCTTTGCAAGCTCCCCTAATAGCGTGGATTTTCCTCCACCCGAACAGCCTGTAAGAATGACAAAGTAGGATTTTACAATGACTTCATCAGAAATTGAGTAGTCCTTTTCGCTGACTTTAGCTGTGTATGTACATGGTATCATTATACTTAAAATATCTCCTATAAATAAGGTAATGGAAATTTGTTTCATATTTTACTCAAGTATAAAAAAGGGAAGATATGCCTTAGACAAAAGCAAGAGATAAGTTTAAAAAATAATGTAAAAAGGAATATTTTGTGATGCTTGCATATGTATTAAAAATTTGCAACATATTTCACACATTACAAGCAAAATCTTAGGTACGTGCTATAATGAGCCATAATGATATTTTTCACAGTTTAAGTAAAAAATGGAATCTAAAGACCTATCAAAATAACTTAGCAATCCAGCGAGTTGAGACACAAGATAACAAGAAATTTTGGCTTAAGGTTTTTACGACTAAGAAAGAGTGTCAAGATGCCTGTAGTATTCTCAAGCACTATGCAGGGAGAGGATCTGTTCTTTTAATCGATTATTATAATAACTATCAACTTTTAGAAGATGTTCATCCTGGTAAAAAACTTACAAAAGTAGAAGGCAAACTATCTATTTCAATTCTTATTGAGCTTATTCGTAAATTACATAAAACTGCAAAAGAAGACTTAAGTCTACCTAGTATAAAAGATTGGGCTCTTGGGTTTGACCGAAATATTGCATCTATAGATACTATAGGTAAGCGCTTGTTTAATCATGGAAAAGGCATTTATCATGATCTTTTACAAGAAAAAGACAGTTGGATACCTCTTCATGGAGATCTTCATCACCAAAATATTTTATCTACTACAGATCAACCTTGGGTAGCGATTGACCCCAAGGGCGTGTTGGGTCCGATTGAATACGAGTATGGATGTTTTCTAAGAAACCCTGTGCCTTTGCTGCTATCAAAGAAAAATAGTAAAAAATTTATTCAAGAACGACTATCACATATTGTAGAACAAGCTCAACTCGAAAAAGAAAAACTTTGCTTGTGGGCTTTTTCCCAGGCTATACTGGCATCCTTGTGGGCAATTGAAGATAATATTCCCATATGGAGAGATTTTCTTGACATTGCAAAACTATATGATTCATCATTTGTTTAAAAAATACTTACGGTTAAGAATCAAAACGATATATATGAATTTTTTCTTTTAGTCGGTTTTATTAAGCTCAGACTTAACCGCTCATTTACGAGAAAAACGAGAGAGAACCATCCTTATAAAATTGACTACAAAATACATTGTCTTCTTATTATATTTTACTCTAACCGAGCCAAAAGAGGTTCAGAAAAAAAACTCACTCCAAAAATGAGACTATACGGAATTTGATCTCTAATCCCATATGAATACTGAATACATATTTCAGATATATTTAGTCTCTTTTTTAAATTGAATCTTACTGTAACAGGGTTGTCCTTTTTTTTTTGCCAACCATAGTAAGCTCCAGCTTCAACAGAAAAAATGTAATTTGAATGAAGAGTAAAGGCGCTTTTGAGAGCTAAACCTAGTGCATCATTTTGTTGATTAAACTGTGACTGCCAGACAATAAAAGCAACATAACCTGAAATATTAATGTTTTCAAAAAAACGATTATAATACCACTTCTTACCAAAACTAATATCTATAATATAAGCTGGGGCATTAAGATGACGGGCATCCTTTAGATTTTTTCCACTTGTTGTTTTGGTTAGTAGGTTTAAGGCCAGACCAAAATCTTGGTTGTAAAGTTCAAACATACTACCAAAATAAATATCACCTTTTGCATTTCCCATTTGATTTTTAGTTTCTCTTTTCTTCTTTACATCAGATGCCATATAATAAATTTCATGTGGAACAAAAGACAGCCTCAATGCTGCTTTCTTTCCCCAAGGGGAAAAAATCTTAACCTTAGGATTTAAAGCATACTCTTTTCCAGGATCAATATTGTTTTCTAAATAAAATGAAATAATGTTATCCTTACCGACTGTAAAATCTTGGACTTCCGGTACCGGCATAGCTTGAGGTCCCATATACCCTGGAGATAGAATAATTCCGAAACTACTCAAAGGGATAAATAATGAACTGAGAAGAAAAAAAAATTGAGGTGCGATAAATTTTTTAAACATATAAAAAATCTCATGACATAAAAAAATTGCTAAAGAATCTCCACACATTAAAATTAAAAATAAAGAAAAGAAGATAAATATTAAATAGAAAATAATTATAATAACGATAATATTTTTTTAATATTTATATTATTTAACGAGAAAAATATTTGACGAAATATAGTAAACCAAGCATAGTAGTAACTTTTGAACCATAACGCGATATTCTTGTTCTAGAAAAGGACAACATGAAAATAACAATGATACTTTTCACATTTATATTAAGTTTTTTAACCTATTCATCAAATAAATGTTCTAAACACCCAAATTTAAGATCAAAAGGTGATCTTGAAAAATCAATTTGTGTGGTGTGCTCTTCTTTTTACAGTAAACTTGAATCACAAAAAAATGATGAA